>NZ_NHML01000012.1:0-289252 GCF_002165735.1 Rhodococcus sp. NCIMB 12038 | reverse complement strand
ACCTCGATGCTGTTCGGGGACGCGAAGAAGTCGGTCTCCGAGGTCACCGAGGAACTCAAAGCCCTGTAGGCCCTCCGGGCCTGTGCGCCTTTCTGGTAGTGGGAGCTACCAAAAAGGCGCACGGGCGGCGGAGCCGCCTACAGGTGCCGGGAGAAGGCGATGGCCGCGGTGTCGGGCCGGCGCTCTTCGCGCTCGGCCGCGACGGGGGAGTACAGCATCAGGGTGGACGCCAGCGCCCACCAGATCGCGAAGATGATCAGACTGGCCGCGAGGCCGAAGATGCCGCTGGTCTCGACGAGCGCAGCGGCGCCCGCGACACCGAGGACGACGGCGAAACCGAGGCCCGCGATGACGGGCCGGAACCGGGGCGCCGACACCAGCAGTGCCGAACCCCACAGGGCGGTGATTGCGACGACGTGCCCGCTCGGCAGCAGGACGGACGGTGCATCCGATTCCCAGGCCCGTACGGCGGCGCTGGTGAGATTCGCGCCGATACACAGCAGCAGCACCGCAGCCATGCCGTACGAGAGTTTTCGCATCGCCGCGACGATGGCGAGAACGACGGTCGCTGCGAGGACCGTCGTGACGTCGATCGCCTGGATCACGGGTTCGGCGACGGGTCGGAGTGCCTCCGGGAGGACGAGACCCGACGATTCGGGGCGGATGAGGTACAGCGCGCACAGTGCCACCACACCCGCCGCGGCGAAGGCGAGGCGACGAACACTGTGACGAAGCCTGCTAGTCGATTCGGTCACGACACACAGTGTGCCAACCGACGCTGAGTGATCCATGAGCGGCCGCTGTGAGGTCGGTGAACGGTCGTCGTCATGCGACGAGCGTGTGTCCGGATCTCGGGTGGGTGCCCCACCCGTCGGAGTAACGTCGTCGTCGACCGATCTCGAATCGTCTTTCCGCGTGACACGCACGAAGTGACCGATATGAGTGGACGGATCTCGCGCCGATCGTTCCTGCGGGCGATGGCGCTCGGCGGTGGGCTGGGCGCGGTGTCGGCCGGTTCGGCGAGCGCCTTCCCCTTCGACATCGATCCGCTGCGACCGTTGATGTTCTCGTCGCCGCCGATCCAGCCGTATCGCGATCGGCTGCCGATCCTGCCGACGACGTCCGGGACGCGCGTCGACGTGCAGGCGAGCAGCACGATGCATCAGTTCCATGCCGACCTGGCGCCGTCGCCGGCGCTGGCATACAGCGGCGCGGACTATCTCGGCGCGACGATCGAGGCGCACGTCGATCAGCCGACGACGATGGCGTTCCGGAACGCCATCACCGTCCACCCGTTCGCCGTCGACTTCGACACGTCGCTGCACGGGCTGAGCGAACGGGACCGCACCCAGGTACCCACGGCGACGCATCTGCACGGCGGGGTGAATCCGCCCCAGTTCGACGGGCACCCCGAGCAGGTGTTCCGGCCGGGCGAGGAGTACCTGCACCATCTTCCGAACCGGCAGGACGCGGCCGGACTCTGGTACCACGACCACGCCATGGGGGTGACGAGGCTCAACATCTACGCGGGCCTGGTCGGGCTCTACCTGTTGCGGGACGACTTCGACACCGGTCGCGCCGACAACCCGCTGGGTCTGCCGGCGGGGGAGTTCGAGGTGCCGCTCGTGCTGCAGGAGAAGATGTTCACCGCCGACGGCAGGCAGCGGATCCGTTCGACCCCCACCGTGCCGCAGGGCAGTTGGGAAGGGGGCGCGGTCGGCGACGTCGGGGTCGTGAACGGCAAGGTGTGGCCGGAACTCGACGTGGCCCGCGGCCTGTACCGGTTGCGGCTCGTCAACGCGGGGTCGCTGAGCGTGTGGAATCTGTATTTCGGCAACCGCATGCGGTTCTGGGTGATCGGCGGCGACAACGGGTTGCTCGACGCCCCGGTCGCGGTGACGCGGGTGCGGTTGAGCCCGGCCGAGCGGGTCGACCTGCTCGTCGACTTCGGCGCGCTGGAACCGGGGTCCACGGTGGAACTCTGCAACGACGAGCCGCCGCCGTTCCAGGCCGCGCTGATCGGCGAGCGCACGATGCCG
Organism: Rhodococcus sp. NCIMB 12038; assembly: GCF_002165735.1. Classification (NCBI taxonomy): domain Bacteria; kingdom Bacillati; phylum Actinomycetota; class Actinomycetes; order Mycobacteriales; family Nocardiaceae; genus Rhodococcus; species Rhodococcus sp. NCIMB 12038. Next base: position 287,213 of record NZ_NHML01000012.1, on the reverse strand, counting down.
CGGTTCTGCCGGTTCTGGGTTGGCACGGCACGCGGATTCACCGGTGCGCCGCCTGCGACGTTGCGCGGGGGACCCGGGCAGCCGGAGTTGCTGCCCCCGATCCCGCGACCTCAGGTCTTCCGGGACGTCACGCTCAGCCAGCCGAGCGACGTGCGCCTGCCGCCGTCGATCATGTCCCTGAACAATCTCCGGTATTCGACCGAGGACATCGAGTTGCCGCGTCAGGGGACGGTGGAGCAGTGGAACATCATCAACGCGACCAATGATCCGCATCCCGTGCATCTTCATCTCGCGAATTTCCGGGTGCTGGGGCGTCAGGTCATCGAGACGCTGCGTTTCGCGTTCGCCACCCCGCAACCGCCGCTCGGAATCCGGTGGACGCCGTCGGCCGACGCGTTCACCATCTCGCCGCTCGCGCCCGCGGAACCGTGGGAGCGGGGATTCAAGGACACGGTGCTCGCGAACGCCAATTCCGTCACCAGGATCGTCGTCCGGTTCCCGACCGCGGAGTCGCTGGGCTTCGATCCGGACGCCGAGTTCGGGCACGGATCGCACGACGCCCACGGGCACGACCCCGGCGGAGGTCCGCGATCACTGCAGGGCTACGTGTGGCACTGTCACATCCTCGACCACGAGGATCACGACATGATGCTCAGGTACCGCACCGTCGCGTGAGGCTCAGGTGCGCCGGACCGCCCCCGCGAACGTGGCGGCCACCAGCACGCAGACCAGGGGCACCACCATCGCGACGGTCAGGGGGACCACCTGGGTGATCCAGCCGATGGTGGCCGGTCCGGCGAGGAATCCGACGTACCCCAGCCCGACCACGCGGGACATGTTGGTGCCCGCGGAACCCGCGCCGAGGTTGCCCGCGGCGGTGAAGATCTGCGGGACGCAGCCCGACAGTCCCAGGCCGAACAGCGCCCAGCCGAGGATCGTGAGCGGGAGCAGCCCCGAGACGAGGACGAGCAGCATGCCGAGCGCCGCGATCAGGGTGCCGTAGCGGACGACGGCGACGGGGCCGAGCGCGGCGCTCACACGGTCGGCCGTGAACCGGCCCACCGTCATCATCACCGAGAACGCGCCGAACGCGAGGGCGGCGACGGAATCGGACGTTCCGAGGTGTTCCTTGACCTGCAGGGTGCTCCAGTCGTTCGCGACACCCTCCGACAGCATGAGGACGAAGGCGATGCCGCCGAGCGCGAGCACCCGCGCGGACAGTCGGCCGTGGGCCTTCTCGGCGGGTTCCGGGTCGTGCCGGGAGCGGGGACGGTCCGCCATCAGCCGGCGGGAGCCTGCGGCGACGGTGACGACCCCGATGCCGCCGGCGACCAGCAGCGCCGTCTGCGGTGCCCATCCGGCGGCGAGCGTCGCCGCGCCGAGCAGCGATCCCACCACCCCGCCGACGGAGAACAGGGCGTGGAACGCCGACATGATCGGCCGTCGATACCGCTGCTCGACTTCCACGGCCTGGGAGTTCATCGACACGTCCAGTGCGCCGTTGGCGAAGCCGAACACGAGTAGGGCGAGACCGAGTTGCCAGGCAGTGGACGCCAGCCCCGGACCCACGGTGGCGACCGACAGCGCGAGTCCGGCGACGATCACCATCCGCCTGCTGCCGAACCGGTCGGCCAGGGGGCCGCTGACCTGCATGCCGCCGATCGCGCCGACCGCCAGCAGGAGCAGCAGCGAACCCAGCGTGGAGTGGCTGATGCCGGTCCGGTGCTCGATCGCCGGGATGTGCACGACCCACATGCCCAGCAGGAACCCGTTGATCCCGAAGACCCCGAACGTTCCCGCCCTTGCCCGGCGGAGCGGCTCGGCCACCGGCACACGCTTGTCGACCGGGGACGCTCGGGAAGTGCTCACCGACCAAACGTACCGAGGATCAGAGGTGCGCGAGCAGTGAGGCGGGATCGTGCAGCATGGCCGCGACGGACGACAGGAACCTCGACCCCTGCTCGCCGTCGACCACCCGGTGATCGAACGACACGCTCAACGTCGTGACCCACCGGACCGCGAGTTCGTCCTCGTGCACCCACGGTCGCTTCCCGACGCTGCCGAGGCACAGGATGGCCGCCTCGCCGGGGTTGAGGATGGGCGTGCCCGCGTCGACACCGAACACCCCGACGTTGGTGATCGACACCGTGCCGCCGGTCAGCTGTGCCGGTTCGGCCTTGCCGCTGCGCGCGGTCGCGGTCAGTTCGGTGATCGCGCGGCACAATTCGACCAGGCTCAGCGATTGCGCCTCCATGATGTTGGGGACCATCAGGCCGCGGGGTGTGGCCGCGGCGATACCGAGATTGACGTAGTGCTTGGTGACGATCTCCTGGTTCTCCTCGTCCCACGAGGCGTTGAGGCTCGGGTTCGCCCGCAACGCGACGATCATCGCCTTCGCGACCAGGCTCAGCGGGGTCACCGACAGTCCCTCGAATTCGGGGAGGTGCCGCAGACGCTCGAGCAGTTCCACCGAGCGCGTGACGTCGACGGTGACGAATTCGGTGACGTGCGGGGCCGTGAACGCGCTGCGGACCATCGCCGCCGCCGTCTGCTTGCGGACGCCGCGGATCGGGGTGCGGGTCTCGCGTTGCAGCGACTCGGACGGCTCCGGCGAGACGGCATGCTCGGTCGATCCGGCGTGGGATTCCACGTCGTTCCTGGTGACGGCACCGGACGGTCCCGTCCCCGCGACGACCGCGAGGTCGATCCCGCGTTCACGCGCCGCGAGCCGGGCGGCCGGCGACGCGTCGGGGCGCCGACCATCCGGGCGGGCAGCCTCCGGGCGGGCACTCTCCGGGCCGACGGATCGCCGCCGGGCGCGCTTGCTCTCGGCGGCGGCTTCGGGCCCGTACCCCACCAGGACGGGCGTGCGCGCGGGAGCCTCCTGGGTGGCCGCATCCGTCGCGATCCGGATGATCGGTGTCCCCACCGGGACCGTCGCGCCCGGGGCAACCAGCAGTTCCTCCACGACACCCGGATACGGCGAGGGCAACTCGACGAGCGCCTTCGCTGTCTCGACTTCGCCGATCACCTGATTGAGTTCGATCGTCTGGCCCACCTCGACGGCCCAGGAGACCAGTTCGGCCTCCGTCAGTCCCTCACCGAGATCGGGTAGGCGGAATTCCTGTGCCAACGGACGACTCCTCTCCTCCGATGTGGGCGATCAGGCCGCGAGACTGCGATCGACGGCGTCGAGCAGACGGTCGGCGTCCGGCAGATGGTGCCGTTCCAGCTTCGACGGCGGATACGGGACGTCGAATCCGCCGACCCGCAGGACGGGCGCATCCAGTTGGTAGAAGCACCGCTCGGAGATGCGGGCCGCGATCTCCGCACCCAGCCCGAGGAACATCGACGCCTCGTGCGCGACGACGAGTCTGCCGGTCTTGCGAACCGATTCCTCGATGATGTCGAAGTCGATCGGGGAGAGGGAGCGCAGGTCGATCACCTCGAGGGAGTGCCCCTCGTCGGCGGCGATCGACGCGGCCGACAGGGCCGTCGGCACGACGGAGCCGTACGCGACGATGGTGGCATCCGTGCCCACCCGGGCCACCCGGGCCCGATGCAGCGGCAGGTCGGGTTCGGCGTCCACGTCGAACTCGGCCTTGTCCCAGTACCGCCGCTTCGGTTCGAAGAACACCACCGGGTCGTCCGCCGCGACGGACTGCTGGATCATGTGGAACGCGTCCGCCGGGTTGCTGGGGGTGACGACGCGGAGTCCGGCGGTGTGGACGAAGTACGCCTCCGGCGACTCCGAATGGTGTTCGACCGCGCCGATGCCGCCGCCGTACGGGATCCGGATCGTCAGGGGCGCGGTGACCCGGCCCTGTGTGCGGTAGTGAATCTTGGCCACCTGCGACACGATCTGGTCGAACGCGGGGTAGACGAATCCGTCGAACTGGATCTCGCAGACGGGCCGGTAGCCGCGCAGCGCCATCCCGAACGCGGCGCCGACGATCCCCGATTCGGCGAGCGGGGTGTCGATGACCCGGTTGTCGCCGAAGTCCTTCTGCAGGGTGTCGGTGACGCGGAAGACCCCGCCGAGGCGTCCGACGTCCTCGCCCATGATCACGACCTTCCGGTCGTGTTCGAGAGCGCGCCGCAGACCTGCGTTGAGTGCGCCGCCGAGCGACAGCGTGGTGGTGGTCATGACAGTGCCTCCTCGATGCCGGCGAAACCTGCGAGGTACGCGGCGTACTGCTCGCGTTCCTCCTCGATGAGCGGGTGGTCGGTGGAATAGACGTGGTCGAACAGGTCGAGCGGCGCGGGGTCGGGCGCCTCGACGGTCCCCGTCCTCAGACGCGCGGCGACGGCGTCGGCGGTGGCCTGCACCCGGGCGAGGAACTCGTCGCCCAGCAGTCCCTCCCTCTCGAGAAGTCGCCTCATCCGGTCGATGGGGTCGCGGGCCTTCCAGATCTCCGTCTCGGCCGCCGCCCGGTACCGGGTGGGATCGTCCGACGTGGTGTGGGGACCCATGCGGTACGTGATGGCCTCGATGAACGTCGGCCCACTGCCTTCGCGGGCCCGCTGCGTGGCCTGGCGGGTGACCGCGAGGACCGCGAGAACGTCGTTGCCGTCCACCCGGAGGGCGGGCATGCCGTAACCGGCGGCGCGCTGCGCGATGGGGACGGGACTCTGCAGGTGGACCGGTTCGCTGATCGCGAACTGGTTGTTCTGGCAGAAGAATACGACCGGCGCGTTGAAACTCATCGAGAAGCCGAGGGCCTCCGCGAGGTCGCCCTGACTGGTGGCGCCGTCGCCGAAGTAGGCGATCGTCGCGATCTCCGCACCGTCGAGGTGGGCGCCCATGGCGTACCCGGTGGCGTGCAGCCCCTGGGAGCCGACCACGATCGCCGGATTCGTCACGTTCACGGAACTCGGATCCCAGGCGGAATGGGCGCATCCCCGCCACATGCGGGTCATCACACCCGGGTCCACGCCCCGGCAGTAGGCAACGGCATGTTCGCGGTAGCTGATGAACGCGTAGTCGTCGGGACGGAGCGCGCGGGCGGAGCCGACCTGGGCGGCTTCCTGACCGAGCAATGGGGCCCAGAGTCCCAGTTCACCCTGGCGTTGCAGAGCGACCGCCTCGACATCCATCCGACGCGCGACGACGAGATCCTCGTACAGGTCGCGCAGTTGGTCGGGTCCGATGTCTCGGACGAGGCTCGTGTAGTCGGGTCTGAAGACCCGTCGGCCGTCCGGCTGGATGAGCTGGACCGGATAGGCAATCTTGTCGACCATCGGGGTCACCTCGTGTTGTCGAGTCCGTGAACCTTGTGGGTTCGTCGGAGACGGGTACTGCGGTAGGACGGGTGTGTCCTACTTCACAGCATCCACGGGAACGCGAAGTGCGCAAGTGGCACCACCGACGTCGAGCAGAATGCCCAGTTTCGGGGGTGTTGAGGGTGTCATGCTGCGTCTAATGACCAATGCGAATGCCACCGACGCATGGTTGTCGCTGCAATTGTCCGAAACGTCCGGATCACCCTGCGAACACGAACCCGATCGAGGCGAGGACGGCGAGCACCGCGAGGTAGACCGCGGGCATCGCGACTCCCCGGGTGTCGGGATTGCCGTAATCGCCCTGTCTGACGTGAAACGCGATAGCGCACAGGAGGAGAATCAGCAGCGCCACCGTCGCGATCACACCCAGTGGAGTCCAGTAGAGGCCGATGAGTACGCCGATACCTCCGGCGAGTTCCGCCACGCCGATCAGCCGCACCTGCTGCCCGCTCAGGCCCCGGGCCTGCAACCCCGTCCACGCGGTTCCCTTCAGTCTCAGCTTGGGAATGCTCACGGCGACGGCACTCACGGCGAGGAGCACGCCACACACGATGAGGAAAACTTCCACGTCCGTCCCTCCAGTTCCGGCCGAATCGGCCTCACTGTTGCCACCCTAGGGCCGCGACCTGCGGTGCGGACCGGTTCCCTCCGCATCGGGCTTCCGAGCGGTTAGCATCGAGCGCGTGAATGCTGTGGGGCTGAACGAAGATGCCGTTTCCGCGTGGATTGCCGGACTCGGTGTGGGAGCGATCGCGCCGCTGAGCTTCGAGAGGATCGGGAACGGTCAGTCGAATCTCACGTACGCGGTCAGCGACGCGGGTGGCGGACGGTGGGTGCTGCGGCGGCCCCCGCTCGGACATCTGCTCGCGTCGGCGCACGACGTGGTCCGCGAACACCGGATTCTGTCCTCTCTGCAGGGATCCGACGTTCCGGTGCCGAAGATCCTCGGGCTCACCGAAGATCCGGAGGTCACGGACGCGCCGCTCGTGCTGATGAGTTACGTCGCGGGGGTGGTGATCGACAGCGTCGGCGTGGCGAAGAAGCTGACACCCGGACAGCGGAACGCCGTCGGGCTGGCGATGCCGAAGGCGCTCGCCAAGATCCATGCGGTCGATCTCCGGGACGCCGGGCTGGAGGATCTGGCCAGCCACAAGCCTTACGCGGCAAGGCAGTTGAAGCGCTGGACGGATCAGTGGGCGAAGTCCCACACTCGGGAGGTCCCGGCGATCGAGGATCTGGCCGGGATTCTCGAACGCAACATGCCGGAACAGGCCGAACTGTCGTTGGTGCACGGAGATTTTCACCTGAGCAACGTCATCACCTCGCCGGAGGAAGGCGAGGTGGTCGCGGTGGTCGACTGGGAACTGTGCACGCTGGGCGACCCCCTCGCCGACGTGGGCGCGTTGCTGGCCTACTGGCCCGAGGCGGGCGACGAGGACGCCGGACCGTTCCCCGCCTCCACTCTCGAGGGATTCCCCACCCGGGCCGAACTCGTGGAGGCCTATGTCCACCACACCAAACGCGACGTCACGCACGTCGGGTACTGGCACGTGCTGGCGTTGTGGAAGCTGGCGATCATCGCCGAAGGCGTGCTGCGCCGCGTGATCGACGACCCCCGGAACAAGGCCGAGACCGGCGCGCCGACGGTCGCGCTGATCGACGGGATCATCGCCCGGGCGGTGGCCACGGCCGAGGCCGAGGGCCTGCACTGAACTCCCGGTGGTGCCGGGCCGTCAGAGCGTGTCCGGTACCACCAGAAGAGTTACGGCGCTGCGAATCTCGTCGGGAATCGGAACCGGTGTGTGGGTCTCCGCGTCCACGTACACGTGAACGAAGCGGCCGAGAGCGGCGAGGTCGAGTGCGTCGCCGATCTCGCGGAAGATCGCCAAGGCGTACACGATGCTCCGGGTGCCCAGCTTCTCGACGGACAATCCCACCTGCAGGCGGTCCGGGAACGTCAGTTCGCTGACATACCTGCAGGACGTCTCGGCGACCACGCCGATCGCGGGCAGATCCCGGATGTCGGTGCCGGTCGTCGCGATCAGCCACCCGTTGACGGCGGTGTCGAAATACGAGTAGTACGTGACGTTGTTGACGTGCCCGTAGTGGTCGTTGTCCGCCCAGCGGGTCGGCACCGGCCACAGGGCGGGGAAGTCGGCGGCGGTCGGCATCGCGGGGGTGTCGGCGTGTTTCACCGTCCCGACCCTAATGCCACGGATCGTCTGCACCGCGCGTCGGGCAGAATCGCGTCCTATGTCTGTGCCCGACAGTGATGTGCGTTCACCGGATTCCGCCGCCCAGCCGATCAGCGCCGGAATCGTCACCGCCCTGGTGGGCTTCACCAGTTCGTTCGCGGTCGTACTCACCGGGCTGACGGCGGTGGGCGCGAACTCCGCCCAGGCCGCGTCGGGGCTGCTGGCGCTGTGTGTGACGCAGGCGCTGGGGATGCTGTGGATGTCGCGGCACTACCGCATGCCGATCACCCTCGCGTGGTCGACGCCGGGCGCGGCTCTCCTCGCCGGGGCGGGAACGGTGACCGGCGGGTGGCCGGCCGCGGTCGGCGCGTTCGCCGTCGTGGGGGCGGCCGTCATCCTCACCGGGCTGTGGCCGCGGCTGGGACGGCTCATCGCGGCCATCCCCCCGGCGCTGGCGCAGGCGATGCTCGCCGGGGTGCTGCTGCCGCTGTGCCTGGCGCCGGTGCTGGCGCTGCGGGACGCCCCGCTCGCCGTCGCGCCCGTCGTCCTCGTGTGGCTGGTTCTGCAGCGGTATTCGCCGCGATGGGCGGTCCCGGCCGCGTTCGCCGCCGCCGCGGTGGTGATCGCGGCCGGTCTCGTCTCCGGCAGCGACACCCTCGACACGAGCGCGCTCCTGCCGAGGCTCGACGTCACGGCACCGGCGTGGACGTGGCAGGCGATGATCGGGATCGCGATCCCGCTGTACATCGTGACGATGGCGTCCCAGAACATTCCCGGCACCGCCGTCATGAATTCCTTCGGCTACCGGGTGCCGTGGCGGCCGGCCATGCTGGTGACCGGTGTCGGGACCCTCGTCGGCGCCCCCGCGGGTGGGCACGCCATCAACCTCGCCGCGATCAGCGCCGCCCTCGCCGCCGCGCCGTCCGCACATCCCGACCCGCGGAAACGCTGGGTCGCGGCCTTCACGGCAGGTTGGGCGTACCTGGTGCTCGCGGCGTGTTCCGCCGCGGTCGCCACCCTCATCGCCGCGGCGCCGGAGGGCGTCGTGGAGGCGGTCGCCGGACTCGCCCTCCTCGGCACCCTCGGCGGGGCCCTGGCATCCGCCCTCGACGACGTCCGCGAACGGGAAGGCGCCGTCGTCACGTTCCTGATCGCCGCCTCGGGGGTGAGCATCCTCGGCATCGGGTCCGCGTTCTGGGCGCTGGTCGCCGGCCTGATCGTGCGGATCGCGGTGGGCTCGCGGCGATAATGGGCACATGACCACCATCGAGGTAGTGCAGGGTGACATCACGACGGTCGAGGTCGACGCGATCGTCAACGCCGCCAACTCCGGACTGCTCGGCGGCGGTGGAGTGGACGGTGCCATCCACCGGGCCGGGGGCCCCGAGATCCTCGCCGAATGCAAGCAACTGCGGGCCACCACGTTGCAGGACGGACTACCGGCGGGACAGGCGGTCGCGACGACGGCGGGCCGCTTGCCCGCCCGATGGGTGATCCACACGGTCGGCCCCGTCTACTCCTCTTCGGACGACCGGTCGGCCACCCTGCGCAGCGCCTACACCGCCAGCCTGGCAGTGGCCGCCGACCTCGGCGCGCAGTCCGTCGCGTTCCCGCTGATCTCGTCCGGGGTGTACGGCTGGCCCGCGGACGACGCCGTTCGGCAGGCGGTCGGCGCCGTCCGTGAATCGGACTCCGGGATCCCGCGGGTGCTGTTCGTGGCGTTCGACGCGCGGATGGCGTCTCTGCTGCGGGCCGAGGTGGGATGAGGCCGCCCGCCCGCGTCCCCACCCTCACCGGGTCCGGATACGGCGCGACGCCATCGCGGTGGCCGAGGCCACGAATTCCTCGGTGGCGTCGAGGGTGCGCTGGGCGTACGGAAGCAGTCGCCCGCCGACCGGGGTCAGGATCGCCCGGCGACTGCTCCGCTCGATCAGGGTGACCCCGAGCCCGGTCTCGAGAGCAGCCAGCGCCCGCGAGAGGGTGGGCTGGCTGATCCCGAGATCCGATGCCGCCGAGCCGAAATGCAGGTGGGTGGCGACGGCGGCGAAAGCGCGGAGTTGCGTCAGCGTCGGCTGATACGGCTGATCACTCATTGCGCACGACGGAGGTGCGCGCCGTGTCCGCCCGGTGTTCGTTATCCGGCAGCTCGGTGTCGGCCGGGTGCTCCGTGTCCTCGGCGCGGTGGACGGCGACGGGAGGCGCCGCCGACACCACCGACGGAGTGGGCCGGTTGCCTGCCTTGATCTCGTTGAACAGGATGTTCAGCAACACCGCGACGATGCTCGCCGCGCTGATTCCCGAGTCGAAGACGATGTGCACCCACTCCGGGAAGGCCGAGTAGAACTCGGGCACCGCGATCGGGATGACGCCGAATCCGAGGGCCACCGCGACGATCACCAGGTTCAGATTGCCGTCGTACGACACCTTGGACAGGGTGCGGATTCCGCTCGCGGCCACCGAACCGAAGAGCACGATCCCGGCACCGCCGAGGACGGGCAGCGGCACGGAGGCCACCAGCCGACCCAGAATGGGGAACAGGCCCAGGGCGAACAGGACCGAACCGCCGGCCGCGACGACGTACCGGCTCTTGATCCCGGTGATCGCGACGAGCCCGACGTTCTGGGCGAACGCGCTGGCCGGGAACGTCCCGAACACCGGCGCCACGGTGGTGGCGAGCATGTCGGCGCGGAGTCCGTCGCCGACCCGGCGGGCGTCCACCTTCGTCCCCACGATCTCGCCGACCGCGAGGATGTCCGCCGTCGTCTCGGTCATGATCACCAGGATCACCACCGTCATCGAGATGATCGCGCCGATCTGGAACAGCGGGGTTCCGAACGCGAACACCTGCGGCAGTTCGAAGATCGCACCCTTTCCGACGGCACTGAAGTCGGCCTTGCCGATCAGGGCGGCGAACAGGGTGCCCACCACGATGCCGATCAGGATGGACAACCGCGACAAGGTGCCCTGGACCAGGCGGCTCACCAGCAACACGACGAACAGGCTGAACCCGGCGAGTCCGATGTTGGACATCGACCCCCAGTCCGGGGCCTTGGCGTTGCCGCCCATCGCCCACCGCACCGCGACCGGGAGGAGGGAGATGCCGATGACCGTGATGATCGACCCGGTGACGACGGGCGGGAAGTAACGCACGATCTTGCAGAAGAACGGGCTGATCAACAATCCGATCACGCCGGCGACCATGATGGCTCCGAACACGGAGCGCAGCCCGCCCGGACCGGCGGCCACCGCCACCATCGTCGACACCGAGGCGAAGGAAATGCCCTGCACCAGGGGGAGTCTGGCGCCGAAGAAGGGAACGCCGAGGGTCTGCAGCAGGGTGGCGGCGCCGCTGACGAACAAGGCCGCCGACACGAGCAAGCCGATCTCGACGCCGGTGAGTCCGGCGGCGCCGCCCACGATCAGGGGCGGCGCGATCACGCCGCCGTACATGGTCAGGATGTGCTGCAGCCCGTAGATGTACGACTTTCCGAGCGGCAAACGCTCGTCTTCGGGTCCGGTCGTTCCGGCGACCCGATGTCCGATCCGTTTCATCGCCGCGCTCCTAGCAGAATCCGGGAACGGAGTCCCAGGCGCGGCCGGCGTCGGGCGCGTCCTCACGCTCGACGGTCGCCTCGATCAACCCGTAGGGGCGGTCGGCCGCGAAGAATACCTCCCCGGGGTTGTCGAGTCCGAACGGTTCCAGGTCGACCAGGAAGTGGTGTTTGTTCGGCATCGAGAACTTCACCTCGGCGATCTCGGGATGCGCCTCGAGGACCGCCGAACCCATCTGGAACAGCGACTGCTGCAGCGCGAGTGAATGGGTTGTGGCGAACGCCTCCAACATGATTGCGCGTACGTTCTCGAACGTCTTGTCGAAGTCGACGTCTGTGGTGAGGTACCGCCATCGGGCGCTCACCGACGTTGCGAGAATCCGGTCGGACGTCTCCCGCAGGGTGGTGTACTTGTCCTTCGGGTATCCGCGGAACTCCGAACCCGTCGACTTCAACACGACCATGTTGCTGAGACCGGACACGATCCACGTCCGGTCGCCGTCGATCGTGACCACGGTGTTCCGCCGTTCGTCACTGGATCGGACGAAGGAGTGGTCGTGGCCCTCGCCGTCGACCGGGATCCGCGCCCACGAGTACTGCTCGATCTCCCAGCGGCCGCCCGTGATCCACTCGAACTCGCCGGTGAAGTGCTTCCCGAGACGCAGCGCGAACGTCTCGATCGCGCCGACGCCGTCGCGAGCGAACGCGTACACCGTGTTCTTCTGGGTGTCCGTGGCCACGACGTGCGCGTTGTCGCCTTCGGTGTGTACAGCGTCGAGGTCTCCGCGCAGTTGCGAAGTCACGCTGACGTCTTCGATCTCGTGTCGCTTGGTGTCCCGGGTGATCTTGACCAACCGGACTTCCGCCTTGCCGTACTGGTTCTGGCCGAGCACGATCTTGCTCATGATTAGCTCCCTCGGTAGGTCGAGTATGCGAATGGGCTGAGAAGGACAGGTACGTGGTAGTGCTGTTCGCTGTCGGTGAGGGCGAACGTGATGGTGATGTCGGGGTAGAACGTCGGACGGCCCTTCGCGGCGAAGTAGCGTCCGGTGTCGAAGACGATCCGGTAGGTGCCCGGCTCGAGTCGGGCGGGTCCCAGGGTGACGGCGCGTCCGTCGTCGTCAGTGACGGCGTCGGCGACGGTGATCCATTCGGACTCTCGCCGGACCGCGAGCGTGACCGGCACCTCCTGTGCGGGCACGCCTTCCGCCGCATCCAGGACGTGGGTGGTGACCTGGCTGACGTCGCTCATGCGTCCAGCATCCCGGCGAGCCGGAGGGCGGCGATGTCGCGCAGTTCCTCTGCGACAACGGCCAATTCGCTGTGCTCGTCGTTGGCCAGCCTGCGGTCGAGGGCGGTGAGGACGTCGGACGTGCTGCGCCCGGCGGCGCGGATCAGGAAGACCCGTCCGAACTTGTCCTCGTAGGCACGGTTGCCGTCGGTGAGCCGCTTCTTCGCCGCCGCGTCGGACGAATCGACGTTCGACTGTTCCGAGCGGGCCAGGTGCGCCTCGGCGTTGTCGCCGCCCGGGGGTTCACCGATCCGGGGGTGACGGGCGAGGGCCAGTTCTATCTCCTCCGCGGACAGTGGGCCGGCCCCCGTCCTGGCGGCGGTGAGCAACGAGGAGCGATCGGGGTACGGCCGGGCGGAGACGAGTTCGTCTGCCCACCGGGGGATGTCCAGGCAGATTCGCGCCCATTCCGTCGCCTCGGACTGGGAGGCCTCGTTGAATCGTCGGAGTCCTGCATCGAAAACCATGCGACCCTTCTTCCACAATGCGAAATAATGATTCCGTATAGAGAAGCGTGACAGGGGTCACAATGCGTGTCAAGACCCAAAATTGAATTAATCCAGATTCGGACACGGGAGGGGTTCACGGCCGGACGGAGGCGCGTCGGGTCCCGGGAGCGGGGAACCCCCGGTGAGGAAAGCGTTGCTGCGCAACAGCTCACGGACAACGGGACGGCGGGACCTAGTCCTCGCCGTCGGCGTGGTGGTTGAAAAGACGGGGCAACACGAACCACAGCGTCGCGAACATCAGCGCGGCCACCACGCCGATCGCGATCGCGACCGGACCGCCCACTGCCACTTCTGCAATCAGGATCACGGCGCCGGTCATGGCGGCGGCCAGAAATCCGACACCCCACAGCGCGAACAGGTTGGCCTTGCGCAGGATGTCGGCCCGGCGGCCCTGACGGAACAACACGCGATGCCAGACCGCCGGGGCGATGAGGAGCGCCGAGGACACCGTCGTCAGGAGCACCGTCACGAGGTGCAGCATGCGGAGGCCGAACGACTGCTCCTCGTACGCCTCGGTGAAGGCGACCGCGAGGAGGAAGGCGAACAGGATCTGCACACCGGCCTGCGCGACACGGAGTTCCTGCAGCAGCTCGCTGAAATTGCGTGCGAGCCGCTGCGCGGGTGTCTCGGCGGTGCTCACCTCACGACCGTGAATACTCGGAGGCCCTGCGGATCTCTTCGGGGGACGGGCGCACGCCGGTGTAGAGGACGAATTGTTCCGCGGCCTGCAGTGCGATCACCTCGGCGCCCGTGATGACGGTCTTGTGGCGTTCGGCCGCGGCCCGGATCAGCGGCGTCGCGGCGGGCATCGCGACCACGTCGAACACGGCGTCCGCCGCGGCGATGGCGTCGAGTTCGAATGCCAGATCCTCGGCCTCGGGACCACCGGCCATTCCGATGGGGGTGGCGTTGATCAACAGCCCCGGCCGCGCCGTGCCCAGTTCGGGTTGCCAGTCGAATCCGTACTGCTTCGCGACGGCGCCGCCCGTCTTCTCGTTGCGGGCGATCACGGTGACGTCGGTGAACCCGTAGTCGCGCACGGCCGCCACGACGGCCTTGGCCATGCCGCCGCTGCCGGCCACCGCCACCGACAGCGAATGGGGCAACGCGTTGTCGCGCAACAGGTTCGCGATGGCCTGATAGTCGGTGTTGTAGGCGTGCAACACCCCGTCCTCGTTGACGACCGTGTTGACGGACTCGATGACCGACGCCGATTCGTGCATCACGTCGACGTAGTCGATGATCTGCTCCTTGAACGGCATGGAGACGCCGGCGCCGCGGATCCCCAGCGCCCGGATGCCGCCGACCGCGGCCTGGAGGTCGTTGGTGGTGAAGGCTTTGTACACGAAATTGAGGCCCAGCTCGCCGTACAGATAATTGTGAAACCGGGTGCCGATGTTGCTCGGACGACCGGAGAGCGAGATGCAGAGAAGAGTGTCTTTGTCGAGCTGGTTCATCCGGTAAATACTAGTGGTGGGGTCCCATCCGTGCGCGTTCTCAGCTCCGAATACACGGTGACGACGGCAAAGGAGCAAGGCTGCGATGACTACCACGATCGGTGACCGGCACGAGGCGGCGCGGACGCCGCGGAGACGGCGGCACCTGTTCTCCCGCGCGCTCGCCGGAGTGATCGCCGCCGGCGTGGTACTCGGAGTGGGCGAACTGCTCGCGGCGCTGATCGACCCGAACTCGTCGCCGTTCTACGCGGTCGGTTCGACGACGGTGGACCGCAGCCCCGCGTGGGCCCGCGAGTTCGCGATACACACGTTCGGCACCAACGACAAACCCGCGTTGTTCGTGGGCATGACGATCCTCATCGTGCTCCTCGCCGCGGTCGCGGGGATCGTCGAGCGCCCCCGCGCCCCGTTCGGCAGTGCGATTCTCGCGGTGCTCGGGCTGGTGGGAATCGTGGCCGCCACCCAGCGTCCCGGCGCCACCTGGATGTATGCGCTGCCGACCGTGGTGGGGGTCGTCGCCGGCATCGCGGTCCTGCGGGTGCTGACGGCCACCGCGCGGGCACCGGAGAATTCGGATTCCGAGGATTCGTGGTTGCCGCGCCGCACTTTTCTCCTGTTGGCGGCGGCAGCCGCCGCGACGGCCGCGGCCGCCGGAGCCGCGGGCCGGTACCTCGGGCAGCAGGTCGCGGGCGCCGTGGACAACCGCCGCGCCTTCGCGATTCCGAGTGTGACGGACCGGGCGGGCGCGATCGCCCCGGGCACCGACATCGGCGTGCCGGGCGGCACCCCGTTCGTCACGTCGAACGAGGACTTCTACCGGATCGACACCGCCCTGCGGGTGCCGCGACTGACGACGGACGACTGGCAACTGCGCATCCACGGCATGGTGGACCGCGAACTCACCCTCTCGTGGGACGACCTGATCGCGCGGACGCCCGTGGAACGGGTGGTCACGTTGACGTGCGTGTCCAACGAGGTCGGCGGAAACCTCGCAGGCAACGCCACGTGGATCGGCTACCCCATCAAGGACATCCTCGACGAGGCCGGCGTGCACCCGGACGCCGACATGCTGCTGTCCACGAGCAGTGACCACTTCACGGCGGGCACCCCGGTCGCGGCACTGCGGGACGGACGCGACGCGATTCTCGCGGTGGCGATGAACGGTCAGCCGCTGCCGTTCGAACACGGTTACCCGGTGCGGCAGGTCGTCCCCGGTCTCTACGGTTACGTGTCGGCCACCAAATGGGTGGTCGATTGGGAACTCACACGATTCGACAAGGCCGAGGCCTACTGGACGAAGCGCGGATGGTCCGCGGAAGGTCCGATCAAGACCGCGTCCCGGATCGACGTGCCCGCCCCGTTCGCACCCACCGCGCCCGGCCCGGTACTCGTCGCCGGAACCGCATGGGCGCAGCACCGCGGCATCGAGAAGGTGGAGGTGCGGGTCGACAACGGCGCATGGCAGACCGCGACCCTCGCCCCGCAGTACACCATCGACACCTGGCGGCAGTGGACGTGGGAGTGGCAGGCCGCGTCCGGCCTGCACACACTCCAGGTGCGCGCCACCGATCTGGACGGCAACGTGCAGGTGGAGGAGCGGACGCCGCCGGTCCCGAGCGGCGCCACCGGCTGGCACACCCGGTCGTTCACCGTGGCCTGAGGCAGTCACGGACACCGCTCCGCCACCTCGGCGAGCGCGTCGCGGTCCGCCAGCGTCACCGGAAGTCCGTACTCCACCGCCACCGAGAGGTACTTGCCCGCGTAAAAGCAGCGGTACGCGGGATTCGGTGGCAGCCAGTCCTGCGGGGTCTGGTCCCCCTTGTCCTGATTGTCCGCACCGTTGACGGCCAGCAGGTTGAACGTGACGTCGTTGGCGAACCGGAGCCGGCGCTCGGGCGGCCACGTCGACGCGCCCATGTCCCACGCCGCCGCCAGCGGGTAGACGTGGTCGATCTGGACGGCTTTCGCGTCCGCCCGGTCGAACTGGAGCACCCCACCGGAGTACGGATCGGCGAGGGTCCCGCTGAGCACCACGCAGTCGCGGGTGCCGTCGCGGAACACCACGGAGCGGAGATCGATCGCCAGAACGTTGTTGCGGGTATCGCACCCGTCGTGGCCGCCCGCGGCGTCCTGGTCGTCGGTCCAGGCCGGTCCGAAGACGCACAACTCCCGGCCGGAACACCCGCGCTGGTATCCGCCGGGGTGCGGGCGGGATTCGACGGTGGCGACCCGCCCGAGCAACTCCTCGATGTGCGCGCGGGGCGGGCTGCCCGGTGCGGGGCTGTCGCCCAGTTCGAGCAGCGACACCCCGCAGCCGCCGACCGACAGCATCACGGCCAGCCACGCCGTCACGTACAGAAGTCTCATGCGTCCCCCGGCGCTCGAACACTCTCCCCCTACCGTCCAGGAGTATGCACCCGGCCTCCGACAGGTCAGCTGAAGGGCAGACGCACCGCGGCGATCGACGACACGTGCATGCCGTCGTGGCCGATGACCCAGGAACCGCCGCTCTGCCGGCATTCGGCGAGCAGGTCGAGGGTGCGCAGGAGGAAGAAGATCGCCTCGCTGGCGACGGGAGTGACCGCAAGCCGGTGTGCCTCACCGTGTTTCATTCCGTCGAGCCACACACCCGACTGCCCGTCCAAGCGGATGGTGACGATGTGCGTGGCATCGACGAAGGCGTACTTCCGTTGCTCCCACGGGGTGGTGAGCGCGTACCCCTGTTCGAGAACCTGGATCAGGATGCTCATGACCGACTCCCGAGAGTTTCCGGCAGCTACGTCTCTCCAGCATCTACCTCGGACCGGGTGAACGCCAGACCCGCTAACCGAACTCGATCACGACCTTGCCGCTCGTGTGACCGGACTCGACCGTCGCGAGAGCGTGACCGGCGTGGGCGAACGGGAACCGGTGGGCGACCCGCGGGTCGAGGGTTCCGTCGGACACCAGTGCGGCCACCTCCGCGAATACCGCGGACGTGCGGCGTCGTTCCACTCCCGAGCCGCCGAGGTCCCGTGCCGCGAGGGGGTCGCCGACGCTGATGATCGCCGCCGGGTCCGTCACCACCCGCGCCGCCTCGGCCAGCGCGTTACCGCCGACGAGATCGAAGACGGCGTCCACGGGGCCGGGCACGCGTTCGGCGAGTCCGTCCCCGGACGCCACCCAGGTGGCGCCGAGCGATTCGACGACCTCCCGTTTGCCCTCGCTCGCGACCCCGATCACCGTGACGTCCCGGGCCGCGGCCAACTGCAGCGCCGCCACTCCCACGCCACCGCCCGCGCCGACGACGAGCAGCCTGCTGCCGGGCGCCAGGTCCAGGGTGGTCAGCGCGTCGTACGCGGTCCCCGCCGCGACGGGCAGGGTGGCCGCGTCGGCGAACGAGACCCCGTCGGGCTTGTGTGCCGCAGCGGCCGTGTTGACCAGGGTGTACTCGGTGTATCCACCGAATCCGGTGGCGGTCGCGCCGAACACGGCGTCGCCGACCGCGAAATCGGCCACCCGGGGGCCGACATCGGCGACCACACCCGCGACCTCCCGCCCGAGAACCGCGGGAAGGGTGACCGGGACAGTGTCCTTGCGCGTTCCCGCCCGCACCTTCCAGTCGGCGGGATTCACGCCCGCCGCGTGGACGGCGACCAGCAACTGTCCGGGGCCGGGGGAGGGAATGGGGACGTCGAAGAACTGCTGCGTCTCGGGGCCGCCGTATTCACTGAAGCCGTATGCCATGCTCACGCCCACAGTCCTATCACGAACCGGAACCAGGATCCGGGCACGAAGAAGGCCCGCCGAACCGGAGTCGGCGGGCCTTCTCGTGAGAACTCAGGAGCCGAACAGGCTACCCAGGGAGCCTGTGCCTCCGCCGCCTCCGCCGCCACCCATCATCGGTCCTAGGAGCTGAACGAGCTGAACGAGAACTTGCAACATCTGTGTAGGGTCCATTTTTATCTCCTCCGATCACTGCGATCTACGAACGGCAGCGATCCCGGTCGATTCCGGCGTGGACAGCCGCCACCTCGTTCATCGGTGGAATGTCGTGGATGGTTACAGTCCCCGAGCAGGGATTTCTCCCGCTGTCGGTCGGGCCTGATTGGATGGGTGCATGCTGCACGGCCTCTGGACACCCGGTTCGGGTCTCATGCTGTGGGTCGAGGACCGCAATCCGGCCGCCGAGGAGCAGACCGACGCGGTCGGGCGGGTGCTCGCCCGGAAGTTCCGCCATCACGTGAAGGTGCCGATGCCGACGCCGTCGGGGCCGGAGATGCTCGAGTGGGCGGCGGTCGCCCTCGCGCCGCCGGACGCGACGGATTTTCTGCTGTCGGTGTCGGCCCGCGACCCCCGGATCGCCGGGGATCTGCGCTACCTCGCCCATGTGGCGCGCGGTGTCGAGCGCTGGGTGCGTGCGGGACGCGTGGTGCCGGAGGTGCACCGGGCGGAGGGCGGCTGGTGGCCGCGCTGGCGGCTCCTCGGCGGCGAACGGCAGCGTGCGTGGCTCACGGAACTGTCGGTCGCGATGCCCCCGGTGCAGCGCCACGGAACCACCCCGCGGGCGGTGCTCGACGACATGGTGACCGAGTTGACCGACCCCGTCGCCCGGCGGGTCCTGGGCGGCGGGCACCCCGACGATTCCGGCAGCGACGCGGAGCACCCGCTGATCGAGGCTCTGGTTCGGGGTGAGGACTTCGCCGACGGCACCGCCCAGCTGGCGGGTTCGCTCGACGGGTGGCGGGACAGCCTGAAGGTGGACGAGCCCGAACTGGTGCTGCGACTGCTCGAGCCGGAAGATGTGGACGTGGAGGGGGATTGGGACCCGGACACGGTGCTGTGGCGGCTGCAGGTGTGCCTGCGGCCGGAAGGTGAAGCGCCGGTGCCGATTCCGCTGCACCGCACCGAGGCGAGCCGCCTGCAGACCGGGGTTCGCAAACTGACTGAGGCCGTCGCCGCCTACCCGCGACTGCAGGACGTCCCGAGCGATCCCGACAGTCTCGACCTGATGCTGCCGACCGCGGTGGTCATCGACCTCGTCGGGCACGGTGCGGTGGCGTTGAAGGAGAAGGGCATCAGCCTGCTGCTGCCGCGGGCGTGGAGTGTGGCGTCGCCGTCGATGCGACTGCGGGTGAGCTCGCCGAGCACCCCGGCCAGCGCCGAGAACCGGTCCGTCGGCAAAGACCAGTTGGTGCAGTACAACTGGGAACTGGCACTCGGCGACACGGTGCTCACCGCCGCCGAGATGAACCGGCTGGTCAATGCGAAGAGCGATCTCGTGCGGCTGCGGGGTGAGTGGGTCCGGGCCGATCAGGAGGTGCTCTCCCGTGCCGCCCGGTACGTCGCGGAGCGGCACGGCTCCGGCGACCGCGCCATCGTGGACCTACTGAAAGACCTGATCGCGGACGATCTGTCCGACCTCCCCGTCGAGGAGGTCACCGCCACCGGCTGGGCGGCCGCGCTGCTGGACGGCGACACGAAGCCGCAGGACGTGCCGACCCCCGACGGGTTGGACGCCACGCTGCGGCCGTACCAGAAGCGGGGGCTCGACTGGCTGGTGTTCATGAGCCGCCTCGGGCTCGGGGCGGTCCTGGCCGACGACATGGGTCTCGGCAAGACGCTGCAACTTCTCGCGCTGCTGGCGCACGAGAACGCCGCCACGCCCACCCTGCTGGTGTGCCCGATGTCGGTGGTCGGCAACTGGCAGCGGGAGGCGGCCCGCTTCGTTCCCTCGCTGCGGGTGCTGGTCCACCACGGTCCGCAGCGGCTGAACGGCGACGACCTCACCGCCGCCGTGACGCAGAGCGACCTGGTGATCACCACGTACGCGCTGCTCGCCCGCGACGTCGCGCAACTGAAGGAACAGGACTGGCGGCGGGTGGTCCTCGACGAGGCGCAGCACATCAAGAACGCGAAAACCGGGCAGGCGCGAGCGGCCCGCAGCATCCCGGCGGAGCACCGCGTCGCGTTGACGGGCACTCCGGTCGAGAACCGGCTGGACGAACTGCGCTCGATCCTCGATTTCGCGAACTCCGGCATCCTGGGTTCGGAGGCGATGTTCCGCAAGCGTTTCGTGGTGCCGATCGAGCGGGAGCAGGACGAGACGGCCGTCGCCCGGCTCCGCGCCGTCACATCTCCGTTCGTGCTGCGCCGCGTCAAGACCGATCCCGCGGTCATCGCGGATCTTCCGGACAAGTTCGAGATGACGGTCCGCGCCAACCTCACCGCCGAGCAGGCCGCGCTGTACCGGGCGGTGGTCGACGACATGATGGCGCAGATCAAGGACAAGAAGGGGATGAAGCGCAAGGGCGCCGTGCTCGCCGCTCTGACGAAACTCAAGCAGGTGTGCAACCATCCGGCGCATTTCCTGCGCGACGGTTCGGCGGTGATGCGGCGCGGACAGCACCGCTCCGGGAAGCTGGGGCTCGTCGAGGACATCCTCGATTCCGTCGTCGCGGACGGCGAGAAGGCGTTGCTGTTCACCCAGTTCCGTGAATTCGGTGATCTCGTCACTCCGTACCTCGCCGAACGTTTCGGTACTCCCGTGCCGTTTCTGCACGGGGGCGTGTCGAAGCAGAAGCGCGACGACATGGTGGCCTCGTTCCAGGGCGACGACGGGCCGCCGATCATGATGCTGTCGCTGAAGGCCGGCGGAACCGGGCTGAACCTCACCGCGGCCAACCACGTCGTCCACCTCGACCGGTGGTGGAACCCGGCGGTCGAGAACCAGGCCACGGACCGCGCGTTCCGGATCGGCCAGCGGCGCGACGTGCAGGTACGCAAACTCGTGTGCGTCGGCACGCTGGAGGAGCGGATCGACGCGATGATCGCCACCAAACAGGAGTTGGCGGACCTCGCCGTCGGGACGGGCGAGAACTGGGTGACGGAGATGAGCACCGAACAGCTGGGCGAACTGCTGCGGCTCGGCGACGAGGCGGTGGGCGAATGACGAATCGGCGCCCCGGACCGTATTTCGGCCAGTACGGCCGGCGACGACCGGTGTCGGGCGGGCTGGAGGCACGGTCGCAGCGGGGATCGTTCGGGCGCACGTGGTGGGGCCGCGAATTCGTCGAGATCATCGAGTTCGTCGCTGACAAGGGCCGGATGAGCCGCGGGCGGAGTTACGCGCGCAGCGGTCAGGTGATCTCGCTCGAGATCGCGGGCGGAACGGTGACGGGGGAGGTCCAGGGCAGTCAACTCCAGCCCTTCGTCGCGACCGTGTCGATCGATCGCCTCGACGAGTCGGAGGTCGCCGAACTGGTCGCGCTGGTGCGCATGCAACCGGGCAGTCTGGCGATGCTGGCGGGCGGCGGGGTTCCGGAGGCGCTCGGCCCCATGCTGCTGCCCGCCGGAGCGTCCGCGCTGAACTACGACTGCACCTGCCCGGACGACGGATGGCCGTGCAAGCATGCGGCGGCGGTCGCGTACCTCACCACCGAACGCATCGACGAGAACCCGCTCGAGATCCTCACGCTGCGCGGCGTCGATCTGGACATGCTGATCGAGGGCGTCGGGGGCGACTCCGCCGAAGCCGATGTCGACGACTGGTTCGGTGACGAGTCCTCGCTGCCCGGACTGCCCGACGTCGACTTCCGGGCGGCGATCGACGACCTCGACCCGCTGCTGCTTCGGAAGGCGATCCGCTCGGTCAGTGAGGACGAGCGTGCGGTGGACGCCGCGATCCGGGAGCTGAAAGCGCTGTACCAGCACTTCCGCTGACCGTGCGATGATGAAGGACGCGGAAGCTCGCCTCGTTCCGCGACCGGGAGCTGGTCAGTCATGGTGACGGTCTACCTGCTCGGCGAGCAGCGCGTGTCGGACCCGGAGGACGACCGGGCGGGCACCGTCTCGTCACGGGCGATCGCGCTGCTGGCCTATCTCGTGCTGCACGCCGGTCTCGCGCAGTCCCGGACCCGTCTCGCCGGGCTGTTCTGGCCCGAGTCGAGCGAGCAGCAGGCCC
This sequence comes from Rhodococcus sp. NCIMB 12038, assembly GCF_002165735.1. Taxonomy (NCBI): domain Bacteria; kingdom Bacillati; phylum Actinomycetota; class Actinomycetes; order Mycobacteriales; family Nocardiaceae; genus Rhodococcus; species Rhodococcus sp. NCIMB 12038. The sequence continues at coordinate 264,985 of NZ_NHML01000012.1, read as the reverse complement.
GCACCAACCTGCGGCGGGAACTGCACAACCTCCGCGGTCTCCTGGGATCGGACGGTGCGCCGACCGCGGACGGGCCGACGCTGGCGTGGTCCGACTCGCCGTCGTGCCGGGTGGACGTCGACACGTTCCGCAACGAGCGGGCGGCCGCCCTCGCCGCCCTCGCGGATTCCGACACCCAGGCATTTCTCGAACACGCGGACCTCGCGATCGACACCTATCGCGGTGACCTCATGCCCGGGGCGTACGAGGACTGGGTCCTCGACCATCGCGACGTGCTGCGCCGGGAGTGCATCGAACTCTGCGAGGCGACGGTACGGGTGCTGCGCGAGTCGGGTGATGTGGAGACGGCGACGGCGTGCGCACGCCGTCGCATCCAACTCGACCCGCTGGCGGAGGCCGGGTACCGGACGCTCATGGAACTGCAGGCCGCATCGGGCGACCGGGCGGCGGCGATGACCACGTATCACCGGTGCGCGGCAGTGCTCGAGACCGAACTCGGGGTCGCGCCGGGCGCCGCGACCACCCGGCTGTTCGACAACCTGCTCGGGGAGCAACCCGCCCCGGCTCCCCGGCCCGAACACGTCCGGACGGCGGTGCCCGCCCTCATCGGGCGGGAACGCGAATGCGGGGAATTGCAGCGGCGGTGGCGGCAGACCCTCGACGGCAGCCAGGGCCTGGTGCTCGTGTCGGGTGACGCGGGAGTCGGCAAGACCCGGTTGACCACCGAACTCGCGGAGATCGCCCGCGCCGACGGGGCAGTCGTGGCGACCGCGCGGTGTTTCGGACTGCCGGGCCGCGTCGCGCTCGCCCCCGTCGCCGAGTGGCTGCGCAGCGCGGAGTTTCGATCGGCGGTCGGGTCGCTGGACCCGTTGTGGAGGGCCGAGGTCGAGCGGCTGGTCCCGAGCGCCGAGTCCGCGCCGCGGCCCGCGACGTCCCGGGCGATGGTCGACGCGTGGCAGAGGCACCGCTTCTTCGAGGGGACGGCGCGGGCGGTGCTGTCGCCCGGACGGCCGGTGCTGCTCGTCCTCGACGATCTGCAGTGGTGCGACGCGGAGACGACGGCGTGGCTCGCGTTCCTGCTGTCCCTCGACACCCACCTGCGCGTCCTGGTCGCGGCGACCGCCCGCACGGACGAGGCGCAGTCCCGCCGCGACGTGACGGACGCGGTGGGGGCCCTCCGGTCGGCGCGACTGGTCACGGACGTCCAGGTGGACCCGTTGACCGCGGACGCGACCGCCGAACTGGCGAGGTCCCTCGGTGGCCCGGCGCTGAATCCTTCCGAGGAAGCGGTGCTGTACGCCGCGACCGCGGGCTACCCGCTGTACGTCGTCGAGGCCGCCAGGATGGTGCCCGCCGCGGATGGGACCGGGCGCGGCGGGGGCGCCGGCGACCTCGGCGAGGTGCTGGCCCGGCGACTCGAGCAGTGCTCGGAACCGGCCCGGGACGTCGCAGGCCTCGCCGCGGCGCTCGGCACGGATTTCGATCTGGACCTGCTCAGCGAGGCGAGCGACCTGGACACCGATTCCCTCGTGCAGGCGGTCGACGAACTGTGGCGGCGCAGGATCGTCCGGCCCGCGGGCACCGGGTACGACTTCGTGCACGATCTGGTCCGGGAGGCCGCGTACCGCTCGGTCGGTCCACCGCGACGCTGGCTCCTGCATCGGCGTCTGGCGCAGGGACTCGAACTCCTCCACACCGGCCGCACCGATGACGTGGCCGCCCAACTCGCCGAGCAGTATCGGCGCGGCGGCCGCCCCGACCGTGCCCTCCACTATCTGCAGCGCGCCGCCGAGGTAGCGGCAGGCGTGTTCGCGAACGCCGACGCCCTGCGCCTCTTCCGGGACTGCCTCGACCTTCTCGAGGCGATGCCGCTGGGCCGCAACCGGGACGCTCACGAGGTGGACGTGCGCCTGGGCATGTCGGCGCCGCTGACCACCCTGTACGGGTACTCCGCCCCGCCGCTCGAACGGACGCTCGACCGCACCATGGAGTTGGGGCAACGACTCCGCAGGCCGAAGGTGGTGCTCGGTGCGCTGATCGGATTGTTCGCGGTCCACTTCGTGCAGGGGCACACCGCACAGGCCCACAGGCTCGGCGTGCGCGCCCTCGAACTGTCCGCGGCGGATCCGGAATTCGAGGGTCAGGCGCATTTCGCCGTGGCGGGGGGCGCCCTCGGTCTCGGCAGGCCGAGGGAAGCGATCGAACATTTCGACATCGCGCAGCGATCGTTCTCGGACGACTATTCGTTCATCCTCGGAACGCGGCTCGAGGTGCATTGCCACGCGTGGGCGTCGCACGCGTACTGGATGATCGGCGACGAGCAGGCGGCCGAGCAGGCGTGTGCGGATGCCCTCGCGCTGGGCAGGACCTGCGGCCATCCGTACAGTCTCGCGGTGGCGCTGGGATACGCGTCGGTGCTGCATCAGGTGCGGGGCGACGACACCGCGCTGCTCGCCTCGCTGACGGAGTTGCGGCAGCTGTGCGAGCGCTACCACTTCGCGTACTACAGCCAGTGGTCGCAGATCCTCGAAGGCCGGCTTCTCGGCGGCGAACCGGGCATCGCGAAGATCCGCGACGGGCTCGCCGCGTTGCGACGGCAGCGGGCGTTCGCGCGGATGCCGTACTGGCTCTCGCTGCTGGCGGAGGTCCAGATCGACATCGGGTCGACGGCCGCCGCCCGCGCCACCCTCGATGCCGCCCTGATCGCCGCCGAGCAACACGACGACCGGTGGTGGTTGCCGCAGGTCCTCCGGCTTCGCGCGGACGTCGGACCGTTCGCAGGCGGGGATTCGGCGCGAACGGTGCGCGAACGCCCGATTCCTACGGTGTGAAGTACCAGGAACTACCCGTTCCGGGGCCGCCGATCCGAGGAGAAGGTCATGAGCACCACCACCAGTTCGACACCGACGACGACACCGCCTTTCACGGAACTGGCCGCGTCTCTGCGCGGAGAGTTGATCACGCCCGGCGACGCCGGTTACGACGACGCGCGCGCGGTGTACAACGCCATGATCGACCGTCGGCCCGCGGCCATCGCGCGGTGCGCCAACGCCGCGGACGTCGTCGCGTGTGTGCGGTTCGCCCGGGAGCAGCACGTCGAACTCGCGGTCCGCGGAGGGGGACACAATGCGGGGGGCCTCGGCGTGTGGGACGACGCCCTCGTGATCGATCTGTCGGGGATGCGCGGGACCACGGTCTCGCCCGGCGACCGGACCGTCCGGGTCGACGGCGGGTGCACCTGGAGCGACGTCGACCATGCCACCGTGCCGTTCGGCATGGCCACCCCCTCCGGGTTCATCGCCTCCACCGGTGTCGGCGGGCTGACGCTCGGCGGCGGGATCGGCTACCTGACGCGCCGTTTCGGTCTCACGGTGGACAATCTGCTCTCCGCCGACGTCGTCCTCGCCGACGGCACACTGGTGACGGCGAGCGAACGCTCGCATCCGGACCTGTTCTGGGCGCTGCGTGGCGGCGGCGGAAACTTCGGTGTGGTCACGTCGTTCCAGTTCGCGTGTCACGAGATCGGCGACCACGGAAATATCGTCGGCGGGCCGGTGCTGTACGACCTGGAGGACACCCCCGACGTGATGCGGTGGTACCGCGAACTCCTGCCGTCGCTGCCCGAGGAACTCAACGGCTGGATCGGACTGCTGACCATTCCGCCGGCACCGCCGTTCCCCGAGGAACTGTGGGGACGCAAGGTGTGCGGCATCATCTGGTGCTACACCGGTGATCCGGGCAAGGCCGACGCGGTGCTCGAACCGATCCGCGAATTCGGTGACCCACTGCTGGTAGGGGTCGGCGAAATGCCCTTCACGGCATTGCAATCGGCGTTCGACGCACTGTACCCGGCGGGATTGCAGTGGTACTGGCGCGCAGACTTCGTCCGGGAGATCTCCGACGAGGCCGTCGACATCCACCTGGAGTTCGGCCGTCGGCTGCCCACCGGCCATTCGACGATGCACATGTATCCGATCGACGGCGCGGCGACGCGGGTGGCCGAAGATGGCACGGCGTTCGCGTACCGGGACGGTGGCTGGGCGGGCGTGATCGTCGGTGTCGACCCGGATCCGGCGAACGCCCAGGTCATCACGGACTGGGCCAAGCAGTACTGGGAGGCCCTCCACCCGACGACCGCGGGCGGGGCGTACGTCAACTTCATGATGTCCGAGGGCGAGGACCGGGTGCGTGCCTCCTACCTCGGCAACTACGACCGGCTCGCACAGGTGAAGGCGAAGTACGATCCGGACAACCTCTTCCATGTGAATCAGAACATCCGTCCCGCGGTCCGGTCGGAGCAGTAGGCTGGGCAACCTCCCGACCGAGAGGATCGACCGCCATCAGCACCGCCGGAGACGACCTGCCCGCGTTCACGTACCCGGAGGTGGGTGCGAGCCGCGACGTTCCGTTCCCCGCGGGATACCACCATCTGCGCGAGCAGAAGGTGATCGGTTACGGTGCAGACGCATTCGAGGCGGCCGCGGCCCACCTGGGTTCCTGGGGGATGCACCGCGGCGCCGGGCTCGACGTGCGGGCCGAGACTCCGACCGCCGTGCCCGGCACGACGGTCGAACTGCGCTGGGGGATCGGTCCGCTCCGGCTGGCGTTCTCCTGCCGGGTCGTCTACGTGCTCGACGACCCGCAGCGCAAGGGATTCGCCTACGGCACGTTGCCGGGTCACCCCGAGCGGGGTGAGGAGAGCTTCGTCGTTGAACAGCGGCCGGACGGCGCCGTCGTCGCGACCGTGTCGGCGTTCTCGAAACCGGGTCGGTGGTTCACGCGGATCGGCGGGCCGGCGGGCCGGGTCGTGCAGAAGGTGATGACGCGCAGGTACCTCGAGGCATTGGCGGCCGCGGCACGGTAGGCCCGGGCGCCCGGATCACGTATTCTCGGTGTTGGACCGGACCGGACGGGACCTTTGCAGTCCGACTGCCTGATCCGATGTGTCCGACCCCTGAACAGAGCTGGAGCCGCCGGCATGATGCCCGTACATCTACGCGACAGCGTGATTCCGAAGCACGAGCAACTCCGTGCCATCCTGCTGCACAAGTGCACAAAGGAACTTCAGCCCGGCGACCTGATGACCAGCGAACGAAAACTGATGCAGGACTACGGCGTCAGTCGCATCACCGTTCGCGAGGCGATCGGGCAGCTCGTCAACGAGGGTCACCTGGTGCGGGTGCGCGGCAAGGGCACGTTCGTGGCGCATCGTCCGGTGCAGTCGAAACTGCACCTGGCCTCGTTCACGGAGGAAATGCGGGCGCAGGGGCACAAGCCGACGACGGTGGTGCTCCAGAGCGAGGAGGACGCGGCGCCCGAGGCCACCGCGAAGGCGCTGCGGATCGCGCCGGACACCAGCGCCTATCACGTCAAACGGCTGCGACTGGCCGACGGCGAACCGGTCAGCGTCGACGACGGCTGGTTCAACGCCGCGCTGCTTCCCGGCCTGCTGGACCTCGACCTCACCGGGTCGATCTACCGGGCCACCGCCGACCGGTACGACATGCCGATCGACCGGGCGGAGCAGACCGTCAGCGCCGACGGGGCGAGCCAGGAGATCGCGACCCTGCTCGGCATCAAGAAGGGCGCCCCGGTGATGTACTTCGACCGGGTGTCCTTCAGCGGCCCCACGCCGGTCGAGCACACCCGCAGCTGGTACCGGTCCGATCGCTACCAACTGCAGATGGAAGTGCAAGGGGAGCGGACTCGGCGCAGCGTCTGAGCCCGGCAGCCCCGGCTTTTATTACGCCGTCCAGTCGAACAGGACGTCGCCGGTGGTCACGTCGGATCCGATGGTGTCGGTGGACACCGAATCCGGCTTGGAATCCATCACCACGATCGGGCAGACGGCGGAGTACCCGGTGCCGTCGATCTCGGTCGGATCGAATCGCACCACGGGGTCGCCGGCGTCCACCTCGTCGCCCTCCGCGGCCAGCAGGGTGAACCCCTCGCCTTGCAGCTTCACCGTGTCGATACCCAGGTGGACCAGTACGCCGCCGCCCGCAGAGCCCAGGATGACGAACGCGTGCGGGTGGAGTTTGAGGATCTTGCCGGAGATGGGCGCGAGCACGTCGAGGGCGCCGCGGTCGCGTGCCGGCTCGATCGCGATTCCGGAACCCACCATCTGTCCGGCGAACACGGGGTCGGGCACGTCCGCCAGGGCGAGTACCCGGCCGGGCAGTGGTGCCTGTACGGACAGGCTCACAGGATGTCCTCGATGTCCTCGGCCAGGGTGTCCGCCTCGGGGCCGACGATGACCTGCACGACGCTGCCCGCCTTCAACACCCCGTGGGCGCCTGCGGCCTTGAGCGCGGCCTCGTCGACCTTGGCGCCGTCCTTGACCTCGGTACGCAGCCGGGTGATGCAGGCCTCGATCTCGACGATGTTGTCGGCACCGCCGAGGCCGCTGATGATTGCGTCCGCTTTGGACATCGGTTCTCCCTCGTAGTTCGTGTTTGCGCTGCAGGTGAAGGTGCGGAATGAGTTAGCTGGATCACATTTGCCTGTTGACATCCTGTGCTCACCTGGTCAAACTAGCAACTGGTTATGACCGGACAGTACCCGTTGGGGGTGCTGGTCCACAATAGTTTTCCCGAAGCCGTACGACGCGCTCGCCGCCACTGGTTTCGGGACTCACCAGACGCCGATTCGGCGACCGAAGCGCACAGAGAAGGCCGATATGACTGTCGTAGACAGCCCGAAAAAGGAATCAGCGGTGTTTGCCGGGTTACAGCGCCTCGGGCGCAGCCTGATGCTGCCGATCGCGGTACTTCCCGCGGCCGGCATCTTGCTCCGGCTCGGCCAGGACGACCTCCTCGGACGATTCGACTCGATGCACACCGCCGCGTCCGTCATCTCCGCGGCCGGCCAGGCCGTGTTCACCTGGCTTCCCCTCATCTTCGCGGTGGGCATCGCCATCGGCTGGGCCAAGAAGGCGGACGGATCCACCGCCCTGGCCGCCGTGGTCGGATACATGGTCATCAACGGCGTGTTCGAGGCCATGTCCCCGGTCGTGCTGGAAGGCAAGACCGATCCGAACGGCGACCAGGCGCTGATCAACTACGGTGTCCTCGCGGGCATCGTGATGGGTCTGCTGTCCGCCATCCTGTGGCAGCGGTTCTACCGCACCAAACTGCCCGACTACCTCGGATTCTTCAACGGGCGCAGGCTCGTTCCCATCCTCACCGCCGTCACCGGTCTCGTCGTCGGCGTCCTCATGGCGTTCCTGTATCCGGCGTTCAACTCCGCCCTGACGTGGGTGGGCGAGACCGTCGCGGAGAACTCGGTGATCGGTGGCGGCGTCTACGGCATGGCCAACCGCCTGCTCATCCCGACCGGCCTGCACCACATCCTGAACTCCACCGTGTGGTTCCTCGTCGGCGACTACCAGAACTCGAGCGGAGAACTCGTCCGCGGCGACCTCAACCGGTTCTTCGCCGGCGACCCGAGCGCCGGCATCTTCATGACGGGCTTCTTCCCGATCATGATGTTCGCGCTTCCCGCTGCCGCACTGGCGATCTGGCGCAACGCCCGGCCGTCGCAGAAGAAGGTCGTGGGCGGCATCATGCTCTCCACCGCGCTGACGGCGTTCCTCACCGGGATCACGGAGCCCCTCGAATTCGCGTTCATGTTCGTCGCCTGGCCGCTGTACCTGATCCACGCGTTCCTCACCGGCACCTCGATGGCCCTGGTCAACGCGCTCGGCATCCACGACGGATTCACGTTCTCCGCAGGCTTCTTCGACTACGTCCTCAACTTCGGCAAGGCCACCAACGCGTGGATGCTGATCCCCATCGGGCTCGGGTACGCGGTGATCTATTACGTCCTGTTCAGCTTCGTCATCAAGAAATGGAACCTGCGCACCCCCGGCCGGGAGGACGACGCGGACACCAACACCGACACCGACACGGAAAAGGCAGGTCAGTGATCATGGCTTCACGAACGGTCCTCATCGGTTCGAAGGTGGGCCTGCACGCCCGCCCCGCCGCAAAGTTCACCCAGGCCGCCGCGGCCGTGCCCATCCCGGTGCAGATCGCGGTCGGCGAATCCGCGCCGGTGGACGCGGGCAGCATGCTCGCGGTCATGACCCTCGGCGCCGCATTCGGTACCGAGGTGACGATCACCGCGGACGGGGAGGGCAGCGAGGAGGCCCTCGACCGCCTCGCCGACCTGCTCGCCTCCGACCTCGACGCCGCCTGATGCCGACGACCACGGAACAGGTGGTGCACGGACTCGGGGTGAGTCCGGGGCTGGTCTGCGCGCCCTGGCTCGCGTTCGGGACGCCGGTCGAGACGTCCGCCGAAGACCCTGTCGGCAAATCGGTCCCAGCGGAGATCGCCCGGGTGCGCGACGCCCTCGCGACGGTGTCCGGCGACCTCGAGGCCCGCGCCGCGCAGGTGGACGGCGTCGCGTCCGAGATCCTGCTCGTGTCGGCGGCCATGGCCCGCGACCCGGGAATCGTGTCCGCCGCCGAGGAGAACCTTCGCTGCGGCATGCCGACGGCACACGCCGTCAGCGTCGCGTTCGACGGCTTCTGCACCACACTCGAGGCCCTCGGCGGGTATCTCGCCGAGCGTGTCGCGGACCTGCGGGACCTCGGACATCGCGCGGTCGCGGTGCTGCTGGGCGTGCCGATGCCCGGAATCCCCGATCCGGGACACCCGTTCGTGCTCGTGGCACGGGACCTGTCGCCCGCGGACACCGCGATGCTCGGCGGCAGCGAGGTGGTGGGTCTGCTCACCGCGGAGGGCGGGCCCACGAGTCACACTGCGATACTGGCGAAGTCGCTCGGCCTGCCCGCGATCGTGAACTGCGCCGGCCTCGACCGATTGGTCGAGGGGCGACCGGTGGTGCTCGACGGCGCCACGGGTGAGGTCGTCGTCGACCCCGGCGAACACCGACGGTCGGAGGTGGCGGCGCGGATCGCCGAGGCGCGGGTCGCGGTCACGACCGGTCCGGGCCGCACCCGGGACGGCGCACCCGTCGGGTTGCTCGTCAACATCGGCACCGTCGACGACGCCGTGCGCGCCGCCACCGCGGATTCGGAGGGCGTCGGACTGTTCCGCACCGAGTTCCTGTACCTCGGCAGGCAGACCGCGCCCACCCTCGACGAGCAGATCACCACGTACACCGCCGTGCTGGAGAAGTTCGCCAGACGGAAGGTGGTGGTCCGGACACTCGATTCCGGATCCGACAAACCACTGACGTTCCTCGACCTGGGCGCCGAGGAGAACCCGGCCCTCGGCGTGCGCGGGTTGCGGGTCGGCTCCGTCTACCCGGACGTCCTGGCCACCCAGCTGGAAGCGCTCGGCGTCGCTGCCTCCGCCACCGGCGCCGACCTGTGGGTGATGGCCCCGATGGTCGCCACGGCGGACGAGGCGGAGGGCTTCGCCGCGCTCGCCCGGTCCCGAGGCATCGCGAAGGTCGGGGCGATGATCGAGATCCCCTCGGCCGCCCTTCGAGCCCGCGACCTGCTCGAACACCTCGATTTCGTCAGCATCGGCACCAACGATCTGAGCCAGTACACCTGCGCCGCAGACCGGATGGCCGGCGGTCTCGCCACGTTGCTCGACCCGTGGCAGCCCGCCGTCCTGGACCTCGTCGGCCTGGTCGGCGCGGCCGGCGCCGAGGCGGGGGTACCCGTCGGGGTCTGCGGTGAGGCCGCGTCCGATCCCGCGCTGGCGCCGGTGCTCGTCGGGCTGGGTGTCACGAGCCTGTCCATGGTGGCGCCGTCGCTGGGCGCCGTGCGGGCCCGCCTGGCCGCCACCGACCTCGACCGGTGCCGGGAGATGGCGGTCGCCGCGCGCAGCGCACAGTCCCCACAGGCCGCCCGGTCGGCAGTCGCGGCTCTCGCGTCCGGGGCACCGCGATGATCCTGCGCGGCAGGGCCGTCGTGGAGGACGGCGTCCTCGCCGACGGCGTCGTCGTCACCGACGGCGACCGAATCTCCTGGGTCGGTGCGGCGTCGCAGTACCGCGGGCAGGTGCCGCTGCCGGACCCGAGTTCGTCGATACTGCTTCCGGGCCTGATCGACCTGCACTGCCACGGCGGCGCCGGCGCGGGCTTTCCCAACGCGGACGCCGACGGGGCGAGGCTGGCCGCGGACCACCACCGCGGGCACGGCACCACCGGGCTGCTCGGAAGCCTGGTGTCGGCGGGGGAGCAGGACCTGCTCCGGCAGGCCGGAATCCTCGCCGACCTGGTGGAACGCGGTGATCTCCTCGGGATCCACCTGGAGGGCCCGTTCATCTCCGGTGCCCGCTGCGGTGCGCAGGATCCCGCGTCCGTGATGCCCGGCGACCCCGGCCTGTTCGAGCGGATCTGCGACGCGGCGCGCGGCTCCGTCCGGTCGATGACGCTCGCACCGGAGACCGCGCACTTCGGTGAGCTTCTCACCGCGATGCGCCGGCGCGGCGTGCTGCCGAGCCTCGGCCACACCGACACCGACGCGGCGACGACGTCCGCGCGGATCGCCGACGCCGCCGGCGGGCCGCTGACCGCCACGCACCTGTTCAATGCGATGCCGCCGCTGCACCACCGCGCGCCGGGCCCGGTGGCCGCGTTTCTCGCCGCAGCCGGTCGCGGCGACATCGTCGTCGAATTGATCGCGGACGGAGTGCATCTCGCGCCCGACACCGTGTCGATGGTGTTCGACACCGTCGGACCCGAGCAGATCGTCCTCGTCAGCGACGCCATGGCCGCCGCCGGCGTCTCGGACGGCGACTACCAACTCGGGCCTCTGGACGTGTGCGTCTCCCGCGGTGTTGCCCGGCTCGCGACCGCCGACGGATCTGAGGGGGCCATCGCGGGCGGCACCGCACGACTGCTGGACGTCGTGCGCACCGCCGTTGTCGACAGCGGCGTCGGACTCGTCGACGCCGTCGCGTCCGCCACCAGGACCCCGGCCCGGCTGCTCGGCCTGGAAACCGAACGCGGAACCCTGGCCCCGGGCCTCCGCGCCGACATCGTCGTGACCGATCACCAACTGCGCCCGCGTGGCGTGTTTTCCGGCGGAATGCCCGCCGGAACGGAAGGACTCGCATGGAAATCGTAATCCGGCAGACCCCGTCGGAGGTCAGCACGACCGTGGCGGACATCGTCGAGAGGTACGTCCGGCGCGGGCCGACGACACTGGGCCTCGCCACCGGGTCGTCCCCGCTCGGGAGCTACCGCGAACTCGCGCGACGGCACCGCGAGTCCGGACTGGACTTCACGGACGCGCGGGCCTTCCTCCTCGACGAATACGTCGGGCTGCCGAAAAGTCACGACCAGTCGTACTTCTCGGTGATCCGCTCGGAGTTCGTCGACCACGTCAACCTCGACCCCGACCGGGTGCTCAGCCCGAACGGCGAATCGCCGGACATCGCCGAGGAAGGCGCACGCTACGACGCGGCCATCGCCGCGGCGGGCGGCGTCGACGTGCAACTGCTCGGCATCGGAACCGACGGCCACATCGGGTTCAACGAACCGGGCTCCGCGCTGACGTCACGCACCCGCGTCAAGACCCTCACCGAGCAGACCCGCCTCGACAACGCGCGGTTCTTCGACAGCGTGGACGACGTCCCGCACCACGTCCTCACTCAGGGGCTGGGCACCATCTGCGAAGCCCGGCACCTGGTGATGATCGCGTTCGGCAAGGGCAAGGCAGAGGCGATCGCCGCCGCCGCGGAGGGACCGCTCTCCGCGTTCTGCCCCGCTTCGGTGATGCAACTTCATGCGCACGTCACCGTCGTCATCGACGAAGCCGCAGCGAGCAAGCTGCAACTCGCCGACTACTACCGGTATGCGCTGGAACACAAGCCTTCCTGGCAGTCGTTCTAGATGGCGCCCGTACTCGAACTGGCCGTCCAGGACGTCGCGGGCGCCCGGATCGCACGGCGCGCCGGAGCCTCGCGGGTCGAGTTGTGTACCGCGCTCGGCGCGACCGGTGGGCTGACGCCGAGCATCGGCATGATCGAAGCCGTTGCGGCTCAGGGGATCGCGGTGCATCCGCTGATCCGCTGCCGGCCCGGCGGATTCGTCTACGACGCCGACGAGATCGCGGTCATGGCGCGCGACATCCGGGCCGCCGTGGGCGCGGGCGCATCCGGCGTCGTTGTCGGTGCGCTGACGCCCGGCATGGCCGTCGACCGCGGCGCTCTGGCCCGCCTGCTCGACGGCATCGACCCCTACGCGGTGGAGGTGACGTTCCATCGTGCGATGGACGTCGTCGTCGACAGGGCGACCGCCCTCGACGCGCTCGCACGGTCGGGCATCATCCGCGTCCTCACCTCCGGCGGAGCGCCGCGCTGCATCGACGGCCTCGACGCGCTGACGGCTATGGTCGCCCACGCACACGGGCGGATCCAGGTGATGGCAGGAGGCGGGATCCGCGTCGACGACATCGCCGCGGTCGCGGGGACCGGTGTCGATGCGATACACCTGTCCGCCCGCCGCACCGTCGCCGACAGCGGCGGCCCCGGCGGTGGGTCCGGCGGCTACGACGCGGTCGACGAATCCCTCGTCCTCGCGGCCGCTGCGGCACTGGGGATCTGAACTTTCGGTCATTGCCTGTGGTCCAGTCGGGCTGCTAGAGTCGAACAAAGTTTCGAACAACCTCGGGGGAGGGCTGGTCGTGGGGGAAATGAAGGCACCGGACCTGGAGGAGTTGCGGGCGTTCACGACGCGGTTGCGGTGCGTCGAGGCGTGTGGTGATGCCGGGTTGGGGATCGAGTGGATCGACGCGGTGGAGTCGTTGAAGTCGGTGGGGTGTGCGGTGCAGGCCGTCGTGACCGATGATGTCGCCACCTGCATGCGGGAGGACCGCAAGGCCCGCCGGTTGCCGCGGGCGGAGTGGAACCGCGGCATNGCCTCGCAGATCGCGTTGGCGCGCAGGGAATCCCCGAACCGNGGNGGCCGGCATCTGGGGTTCGCGCAGGCNGTGGTGCACGAGATGCCGCACACGTTGGCGTTGCTGCGGTCGGGGCGGTTGAACGAATGGCGTGCGACGCTTCTGGTGCGGGAGACGGCGTGCCTGTCGGCTCAGGATCGCGCGGTGGTGGATCGGCGGTTGTGTTCGGACCCGGACGTTCTCGACGGNGTCGGTGACCGCGGGCTGGTCGCGAAGGCGAAGGCNNTGGCGGTGGAACTCGACGCTGCCGCGGTGGTGGCCCGGTACCGCAAGGCCGTCTCCGAGCGTCGGGTGACGACGCGGCCGGCCCCGGATTCGATGGCGTATCTGAGTGTGCTGCTGCCGATGGAGCAAGCGGTGTGCCTACGGGCGACGCTGGGTCGGGACGCCGACAGTCTCATCGCCACCGGGGACAGTGGTGGCCGCACCCGGAATCAGTTGATGGCGGATTTGTTGTTCGACCGCGGCACCGGAGCCTCGGTGGCCGATGGTGTGCCGGTGGCAGTGAATCTGGTGATCTCCGACGAGGCCTTGTTGGCAGGGGAGAACGAGGCGGCGGATGTGGCGGGCTTCGGTCCGGTGCCGGCGGGGATCGCGCGGCAACTGGTGGCGAATGCCCTCGATGGCGATGCCGCGGTGACCCTGCGAAACGTGTACTCGTGTCCGTTGTCGGGGGCGTTGACGGCGATGGAGTCGCAGTCGCGGGCGTTCCCGAAAGGCTTGCGGACGTTGATCGACCTGCGGGACCGGACGTGCCGGACGCCGTGGTGTGATGCGCCGATCCGGCATCACGACCACATCCTGTCCCGCCGCAATAAGGGTGCCACCACCGCGCACAACGGGGCCGGTTTGTGCGCGGCCTGCAATTACGCGAAGGAAGGCGACGGCTGGACCGCCCGCCCCGTCAGGCGGCACGGCCGCACGCATCTCTTCGACCTCGGTACCCCGACCGGGCATCACTACCGGTCGGCGGCCCCACGACTGCCGTCCGCGGCGCGACGGTCGGAGATCGAGGCGATCCTGATCGCGCACCTCCGAGCGTCATGAGGAGATCAGCAGTCGATGACGAGCCAGCCGCCGTGGTGCTCGAACACCTCGAACGGGCGTCCCGTCGATTCGCCGAGTTCGGTGAGCGACGGTGTGTCGAAGGTGCGGATGTGTCCGTGGCAGGCCGTTGCCTCTTCCTCGTAGGGGACGGCGACGACAACCCGTTCGCGCGCAACCCGGAGGGCCTCGGATATTACTGCGGCCCCGATGTTTTCGTCGACGTGCTCGAGGAGGTGGATGGCGGTGACGGTGTCTGCGCTGTCGTCGGGGACCGGCACGTGTGCGGCGTCGCACACGACGGTGCGCAGATGGAGTCCGAGTTCCGGTGCCACCGCGTCGAGGAGGGTCATGGTGCCGGGAAGGATGTCGGTTGCCGTGACGGACCGTCCGGCGCGGGCGAGTCGCAAAGGGAGGAAGCCGAAGCACGACCCGAGGTCGAGGACGGAGCCGCGGACCAGTTGTTCCGCCTTCTCGTGGATCGGTGCGAAGTCGGCGGTGCCGTCGAGCAGCTCGTTCAGCGAGTTGCGGTAGTAGACGGTCCACGCCTCGAGCGCACCGTCGACGGTGGAGCGCACCAGTCCGACCATCGTCGATTCGAACTCACCCTGACCGAAGTCGGCGTCCTCGATGGACGCGGTGACCGCGGCGACGAGTCTCTCGCTCAGATCCTCGGGTGTCAGGGCGTGTGTGACCCGCAACCGGTCGCCGTCGCGGGTGAGGGTGAGCGGCCCGTCCGCCACCCGTTCGACCGTGACGTGGCCGTGCGACCACAGCCCGGGTTCGCACGGAGCGAGAGAGTCGAACGCGGGTGTGTCGAGAGTGGAAGTCATTCGAAGCAACCTTGCCGAGAGGTGATGGCGGGAGTGGGTCAGGTTCGGGTGTCGGGCTCGCCGAGGGAACTCAGCCCATCGTAGAGCGATTGCATTCCGCTGGCGAGTAGTTCGTTCAGTTCGAGCGAATCGTCGTCGAGCCACTGCTCGTACGCCGACATCGCAACGCCGAGTAGGAGATAGCCGACGGTCCGCGGAACGTGGTCGGTCGGTGAGACCCCGAGCCGGCTCGCGACGTACTCGGCGATGACGTTGCGCCACCCTTCGTACATCACCACCGAATACGCCTGCAGGGCGGGCACTCGCAGGATCAACCCCATGCGTTTGCGGTGGTTGACTTCCTCGCTCTCGGGAAACGCGTTGAACTCCAGGAGTGCCGCGGTGAGCCCGTCGACGATCGGGATGTCGCCGGGTTGCGCGGCGAGTTGGGCGCGCATTTCGGCGAGGTGGGCGTCGAAGTCGCCCCACGGGATCGCGTTCTTGGACGGGAAGTAGCGGAACAGGGTGCGGCGGGCGATGCCGGACGCCTCGGCGACTTCGTCGACGCTGGTGGCGTCGAACCCCTGTTCCGTGAACAACTCGATCCCGACGGTGCTGATCCGATCCTGCGTCGTGGACGGGCGTCGCCCTATCCGACTGGATGGTTTTCGCCGACTTCTCAACTTTCGTACCCTCCCGAGCTGTCATTCTGCACTCGATGCCATTACAGTGGTGAGGCGAGTCACAGGAATGGTCACCTATGACGGGGAACATCCCTCCGGCTCGCGCCGTATCACCGAACAGTAGGAGGAAATCATGTCGGATCGCGACAACAACGTGCTGGAAAACGACTTGGTCGAGGAATCCCTGGTGGAAGAGGTCTCGATCGACGGCATGTGCGGCGTGTACTGATCATGTCCGCTCCAGCATCTGCTTCAGTGACCGGCAACGCCGGTATCGATCTCGATGTGGGCTGGAAGCTTCATCCGCAGGTGGCGCTGCGTCCCGAACCTTTCGGGGCGCTGCTCTACCACTTCGGGACGCGCAAACTGTCGTTCCTGAAGAACCGCACGATCGTCGCGGTGGTCGAATCGCTTCCCTCACACGCCGACGCCCGGTCCGCACTGCGGGCGCAGGGTATCGGGGACGACGCGGCCGCGCAGTACGCGCGAGCGCTCGGCACGTTGGCCGAGTCGCACATGATCGTCCCCGCCTGACCAGCTCTCTTCACCCCGTATCAGAGGACACAGCCCATGACCTCCATGCTCGAAAGGCCTTCCGCCCCGGTCGGCCGCCTCGTCGACCAGTTCGAACTCGGTCTCGACGCCCCGATCTGCCTGACCTGGGAGTTGACCTACGCGTGCAACCTGTCGTGTGTGCACTGTCTGTCCTCGTCGGGCCGGCGTGACCCGCGGGAGCTGAGCACCGAGCAGTGCAAGTCGATCATCGACGAACTGCAGCGCATGCAGGTGTTCTACGTGAACATCGGTGGCGGCGAACCGACGGTTCGCTCGGACTTCTGGGAGCTGGTCGACTACGCGACCGCCCACCAGGTCGGGGTGAAGTTCTCCACGAACGGGGTGAAGATCGACAAGAAGGTCGCCGCCCGGCTCGCGGCCAGCGACTACGTCGACGTGCAGATCTCCCTCGACGGTGCGACGGCCGAGGTCAACGACGCCGTCCGTGGTCCGGGTTCGTTTGCGATGGCGGTGCGGGCGCTCGAGAATCTGTCCGAGGCCGGTTTCAAGGACGCCAAGATCTCCGTGGTGGTCACCCGGCACAACGTGTCCCAGCTCGACGACTTCAAGGCGCTGGCCGACAAGTACGGCGCCACCCTGCGCATCACCCGCCTGCGACCGTCGGGGCGCGGCGCGGACGTGTGGGACGAACTGCATCCCACGCAGGCGCAGCAGCGCGAGCTGTACAACTGGCTGGTCGCCAACGGCGAGGGTGTGCTCACCGGCGACTCCTTCTTCCACCTGTCCGCCTATGGCGACGCGTTGCCCGGCCTGAACCTGTGCGGCGCCGGACGGGTGGTGTGCCTGATCGACCCGATCGGCGACGTCTACGCCTGCCCGTTCGCGATCCACGACCAGTTCCTCGCCGGAAACATCGTGGCGGACGGCGGTTTCCAGCAGGTGTGGCAGACGTCGGAGCTCTTCCAGGAGCTGCGGTCCCCGCAGACCGGCGGCGCGTGCAGCAAGTGCAACCACTACGACTCCTGCCGCGGCGGGTGCATGGCCGCGAAGTTCTTCACCGGCCTGCCGATGGACGGCCCGGACCCCGAATGTGTGATCGGCAACGGCGAACTGGCGTTGGCTGCCGCGGGGGAGATCCCCAAATCCAGTGTCGACCACTCCCGCACCGGCCAGCGCCGGACTCCGCGGGCGCCGGTTCCGTTGACGCTGATGGTGCGTCCGCCGGCAAAGATTTGTGACGAGAACCCGCTTGCGGGCATGGACCAGACGTAACACGTCTGCCGGGTACGAGAGGTATTTCCATGGGTAAGAATCCGTTCTTCGAGACGGTGGCCGAGGCTCAGCGACGCGCGAAGAAGCGCCTGCCGAAGTCGGTGTACGCGGCGCTGATCGCCGGGTCCGAGCGCGGCGTGACGGTCGACGACAACATCGCGGCGTTCGGCGAACTGGGGTTCGCCCCGCACGTGGTGGGGCTGTCCGACAAGCGCGAGCTGTCCACGACCGTGATGGGACAGCCGATTTCGCTGCCCGTCATCATCTCCCCGACCGGTGTGCAGGCGGTGCATCCCGACGGTGAGGTCGCGGTCGCGCGTGCGGCGGCGGCACGGGGGACGGCGATCGGTCTGAGTTCGTTCGCGAGCAAGTCGGTCGAGGAGGTCACGGCGGCCAATCCTCAGACATTCTTCCAGATGTACTGGGTCGGCAGCCGCGAGGTGCTGATCCAGCGGATGGAGCGCGCCCGCGCCGCTGGGGCGACCGGACTGATCATCACCACCGACTGGTCGTTCTCGTACGGACGTGACTGGGGTAGCCCGGCCATCCCCGAGAAGATGGACCTGAGGGCCATTCTCCAGTTCGCGCCGGAGGGAATCACCCGGCCGAAGTGGTTGTACGAGTTCGCGAAGACCCGCAAGATCCCGGATCTGACCACCCCGAACCTGGCGCAGCCCGGTCAGGAACCGCCGACCTTCTTCGGCGCCTACGGCGAGTGGATGCAGACGCCGCTGCCGACGTGGGACGACATCGCGTGGCTGCGTGAGCAGTGGGGCGGCCCGTTCATGCTCAAGGGTGTCATGCGGGTCGACGACGCGAAGCGGGCCGTCGACGCCGGTGTCACCGCGATCTCCGTGTCGAATCACGGTGGCAACAACCTCGACGGCACCCCGGCGCCGATCCGCGCGCTGCCCGCCATCGCGGAGGCCGTGGGCGATCAGGTCGAGGTGCTCCTCGACGGCGGCATCCGCCGCGGCAGCGACGTCGTGAAGGCCGTCGCGCTCGGTGCACGGGCGGTGATGATCGGCCGCGCGTACCTGTGGGGTCTCTCGGCGAACGGTCAGGCCGGCGTCGAGAACGTCCTCGACGTCCTGCGCGGCGGTATCGATTCGGCACTGCTCGGGCTGGGCCACTCGAACATCCACGACCTCACCCCGTCCGACGTGGTGATCCCACCCGGATTCACCCGCGTACTCGGCGCCGAATCCTGAACCACGAACGGCGTAGATGTCTGCGCAACTGACAGGCCCGATCACCCTGGCCGGACGCCACGCTCCGTCCAGGGTGCTTCTGGGTCCGCATCCCACCAATCTCGGTGCGGGTAGAACACTGTCACCGCGTCACGTCGCGTACTACGAGCGCCGGGCGCGTGGCGGCGCGGGGATCGTCGTCACCGAGGTGGCGTCGGTCCATGCCTCCGACTGGCCGTACGAGCGGGCTCCGCTGGCGACCGACTGCGTCGCCGGATGGCGGGACGTGGTCGCGGCCTGCCGCCCGCACGGCACGCTGGTGCTGGCCGGGTTGGGGCACACCGGACTGCAGGGGTCGAGCGCCTACTCGCAGTCGGTGCTGTGGGGACCGTCGGGGGTCGCCGACGTGATCTCCCGTGAGATGCCGATGCAGATGGAGCAGGCGGAGATCGACAGTCTCGTCGACGGCTTCCGGGCCGGGGCCGCTGCGGCGGTCGCAGCGGACGTGGACGGTGTCGAACTCGACGCCGGACCGAGAGCGCTACTGCGACAGTTCCTTTCGAACCTCACCAACGTGCGCGAAGACGAGTACGGTACCGACCCGCTCCGGCTCATCCGCGAGGTCCTCACCGCCGTCCGCGCAGAGCTGGGCCCCGGCCGGATACTGTCCCTGCGCCTGAGCTGCGACGAGGAGACGTCCTGGGCGGGGATCACGCCGTCGATCGCCGCCGGTCACGTACGGGACGTGGCCGACGCACTCGATCTGCTCGTGGTGGTCCGGGGCGGGCCGCTGTCGCCGAACGCCTACCGCCCCGACTTCCACCGGCCGCAGGCGTTCGGCACCGAACTCTGCCGCGGCATCCGCACGGCCGTCACGGGCGCGGTCCCGGTCGTTCTCCAGGGCAGCGTCGTCGATCCGGCCGATGCCCGGTGGGCGCTGGAGGAGGGTGTCGCCGACGTCGTCGAGATGACGCGTGCCCAAATCGCCGATCCCGATCTCGTCGTCAAGATCCGCCGCGGTGCAGCGCCGCGGCCGTGCGTCCTGTGCAATCAGACGTGCCAGGTACTCGACCCCCGCAACCCGGTCGTCACGTGCATCGGAAATCCGACGGCCGGGCACGAGACCGTCGATCCCACCGAGGACGCCGCTGTGGTCGGCGGCACGGTACTGGTGGTCGGGGGTGGTCCGGCCGGACTCGAGGCGGCGCGGGTACTTGCGCTGCGAGGTCACCGGGTCACCGTGGCGGAGGCGTCGACACGGCTCGGCGGGATGGTGCGGGCTGCGGTCGGGGCGCCGCACCTCAGGGCGCTGACCGACTGGCTGGAGAACGAATGCCGCGGTCTCGGCGTCGAATTCCGTCTCGGCACAACGGTCTTCGAAGCCGAACTCGACGCCGCGGAACGGGACGGCGTGACGGTGATCCTCGCGACCGGCAGCACGCCCAGGCCGCTGCCGTTCCCCGTCGGGGGAAGTGTCCGGTGTTTCGGCGCCGCGGACCTGCAGGACGGTGACGAACCGGTTGAGGGACCCCACGTCGTCTTCGACCCGGTCGGCGGACCCGTCGGCGTGGCGGTCGCCGACTGGCTCGCGGCGCGGGGACGCGACGTGAGCATCGTGACCCAGGACTCCGTGGCCGGCTCACGACTCGGCCTGACCGGCGACCTCGCCGACGCCAACACCCGCTTGCAACGGGCCGGGGTGACGCGTCACCTCGACAGCCGCATCGTGTCGATCGACGGCGACGGAATGCGGTTGCGCAACCGGTACACCGGCGAAGAGTCGGTGGTGCCGTGCGCCGTGCTGATCGACTGTTCGCATCGTCTCCCCGCGGACACGCTCGGCGCGACCCGCCCGGACGCGGTGCGGGCCGGCGACTGCGTGGCCCCCCGCACACTGCTCGAGGCGGTCCGGGAGGGTCGCACCGAGGCGCTGGCCGTGGCCGCACACCGGCGGTCCGAGTTCGATCACCATCCGTTCACCCTCGTCACCGAGAGATAGGACATTTCATGGGACAGTTCGACGACAAGGTCGCGTTCATCACCGGGGCTGCCCGTGGGCAGGGGCGGACGCATGCGGTGCGGTTGGCGCGCGAAGGTGCGGCGATCATCGGTGTCGACATCTGCGGACCGGTGTCGGAGTTCAACACCTATGAGCCGGCGACGGCGGACGACCTCGCCGAGACGGTGCGGCTCGTGGAATCCGAGGGCGGCAAGATTCTCGCCGAGCAGGCGGACGTGCGGGACAGCGCGCAACTGAAGGCGGTCGTGGACCGGGGAGTCGAACAGTTCGGCCGTCTCGACATCGTGATCGCGAACGCCGGGATCTGCAATTGGAATCGCTTCTGGGAGATGCCCGACGAGCAATGGGAGACGCTGATCGACGTAAATCTCACCGGCGCGTGGAAGACACTGAAGGCAGCGGTCCCGGCGCTGATCGAGGGTGGCCGCGGCGGGTCGATCATCGTGATCAGTTCCGTCGCCGGGATCAAACCGCTCCCGGGGCAGGCCAATTACGCCGCCTCCAAGTTCGGGCTCGTGGGACTCACCCAGACCGCGGCCAAGGAACTGGGCGAGTACGACATCCGGGTCAACTCCATTCACCCGTACGGGGTGAAGACCCCGATGGGCACCGACCCGGGCAGCCTCGTGATTCTCGAGAAGCACCCGCACTACTTGTCGAGCTTCGGCACCATCCTCACCGAGCACCCGCTGGCCGAGACCGACGACATCACCGACGCGGTGGTGTGGCTGGCCGGTGACGGGTCGCGGCGGGTCACGGGCAGCCAGGTCGCCGTCGACATGGGCAACACCAAGGTGTGAGCACCTCCGCGTACCGCCACCTGTTCACCCCGTTGCGCCTGGGACCGCTGACTCTGCGCAATCGGGTGGTCTTCTCGGCGCATCTCACGGGGTACGCCGTCGACGGTCTGCCCACCGCTCAGCACGCCGCCTACTATGCGGCGCGCGCGAAGGGCGGTGCGGGCCTGATCATCTCCGAAGAGCACGCCATCCACCCGGGTGACTGGCCGTACGAGAAGGTGATCGCCGGTTACCGGCCGGAGGTCGTCCCGGGATACCGGCGGATCACCGACGCGGTCCACGCACACGGAGTCCCGATCCTCGCGCAGGTCAACCACAACGGCGGCCAGGGGTCGAGCATGTATTCGCGGCGGCCACTGTGGGCGCCGAGTGCCGTCCCGGACCCACTGTTCCGCGAAGTCCCGAAGGCGGTCGATCACCGGGAGATCCGGGCCCTCGTCGACGGGTACGCGCGCGTGGCGGAGCACTGTGTCCGAGGCGGATTCGACGGCATCGAACTGCAGTGCTCGCACTCGTCGCTGGTGCGCAGTTTCCTCGCCCCCGCCACGAATCAGCGCAGGGACCGCTACGGCGGGTCGCTGGCCAACCGTGCGCGCTTCCTCCTCGAGGTCGTCGAGGCGGTGCGCGCGGCGATCGGCCCGGACCGCGCGCTCGGGGTGAGGCTCGCGGGGGAGGACCTGTTCGACGGCGGGGTGCACCTCGACGAGGCGGTGGAGGTGGCCGCTCTGCTGGAGGCGGACGGCCGGGTCGACTACCTCAACACGTCCATCGGGATGGCCACCGAGACGCTGCACATGATCGAGGCGTCCATGGCCGTCCCCCGCGGGTATGCGCTGTTCGTCCCCGATGCGATCCGGCAGCGAGTCGGACTTCCGGTGGTCGGTGTCGGACGGTTCTCGGATCCGCATCAGGCCGACCGGGCTCTCGACGAGGGGCATTGCGACCTGATCGGGGTGGTGCGCGGCCAGATCGCGGACCCGGACTTCGCGGCGAAGGCACTGGCCGGCGAAGAGGACACCATCCGATCGTGCCTGGCGTGCAATCAGGAATGCATCGGACGCATGGGTCTCGGCCGGTGGCTCGGCTGCGTCGTCAACCCGCGTGCGGGCAGGGAATCGGTCCTGCTGCCCGAACCCACGATCCGCGGCAGGCGGGTCGTGGTGGTCGGCGGCGGACCTGCCGGGCTGAAGGCCGCCGCCACCGCCGCGCAGCGGGGGCACCAGGTGACGCTGTTCGAACGCGCCGCCGTCCTCGGCGGTCAGGTCCGGACGGCCGCCGTCGTCCCGGGACGCCGCGAGTTCCTCGATCTCGTCGTCGACCTGGAAGCGGAATGCGTTCGGCGCGGCGTGGATGTGCGGACCGGCACCGACGCGACCGCCGAGGCGCTCGCGCAGGGACGACCTGACGTGGTGGTGCTCGCGACCGGGGCACGTCCGCGCCGTCCGCGCTGGGCGGGTGCGTCGGACCGGGTGGTGGATGTGCGGGACGTGCTGGAGGGTCGCGCGCACCCGTCCGGGTCGGTGCTGGTTGTCGACGAACTGGGATTCCATCAGGGCACGTCCGTCGCGGAGTTCGTCGCCGACGCCGGGTGTGCCGTCACGATCTGCACGCCGGGGATGATCGTCGGCCAGGATCTCGGGATCACACTGGACCTCGAGGGATGGAACCGGCGGGCGCACGGCAAGGGCATCACCCAGGTCTCGGATGTGGTGCCGACCGGGTGCGACGACGCCGGCGAGGGCAGGCTCGTGGTCACGCTCCTGCACCACCCGACCGGTGCGTCGCGTCGACTCACCGTCGACTGGGTGGTGTCGTCCGCACATCAGAAACCGGAGGACGGGCTCTGGAAACAGCTGGCCGACAGTGGTATCGAGGTGCATCGCGTCGGGGACGCCCTGGCTCCGCGCCGCGCGCACTCCGCCGTCATCGAGGGGGAGCGGGTCGCGCTCGCGCTCTGACGCAGGCGGTCACGGCCCGGGTCGAATCCGCGGTCGCCTAGCATCGGGGGATGCCCCATTCCGGACACCTCGACGACGCGGTGTGGCCCGACCTCGTGTCCCACGTGTCGACGGTCGTCGTCCCAGTCGGCTCCCTCGAGCAGCACGGACCGCATCTGCCGCTCGACACCGACACCACCATCGCCGACGCCGTGTCCCGCGCGCTGCCGCACGTGCTCGTCGCACCCCCGATCGCGTACGGCGCCAGTGGCGAGCACGAGGGGTTTCCCGGGACCGTCTCGCTGGGGTCGGAGGCGCTCGAGGCCGTCCTGGTCGAATACGGCAGGTCCGCATG
The DNA here is from genome assembly GCF_002165735.1 of Rhodococcus sp. NCIMB 12038. Lineage (NCBI taxonomy): Bacteria > Bacillati > Actinomycetota > Actinomycetes > Mycobacteriales > Nocardiaceae > Rhodococcus > Rhodococcus sp. NCIMB 12038. Next base: position 241,467 of record NZ_NHML01000012.1, on the reverse strand, counting down.
CCGGTGGGCGGACCGCGTGCTGTTCGTCAACGGGCACGGAGGAAACGGACCCGCATTGGTCAAGGCTGTCGCCTTGCTTCGTTACGAGGCCCGGGACGTGGCCTGGGTGCCGTGCGCGGTCCCCGGAGCCGACGCGCATGCCGGGCGTACGGAAACCTCCTTGTTGCTACACCTTTCGCCTGGTCGGGTGCGGTTGTCCAGGGCCGAGCCCGGTAATACGGAACCTGTCGCGAGGTTGATGCCAAGACTGCGTGAAGGCGGTATGGTCGCCGTGTCGGCCAATGGGGTGCTCGGTGACCCGACGGGCGCAACGGCCGCGGAGGGGGCGCAGATCTTCGGCGTGCTCGTCCACACAGTCACCAAGGCACTGGCCCGGTGGGAACCGGGCCCCGACGGACGGCTCCGGTGCGAACCGGGCGCCGATGGGAGGCTCCAATGACCCGCACGGGCGCCCTCGAGTTGCCGAGGGCGGATTTTCGGCACATCCTTGCGGCTGATTTCCGGCATGCCCTGCCGGCGCTGTCCGATCCGCATACGATCGACTGATGCGCCAAGCTCGACTTCCCGACGGATTCGGGATCCGAATCGACCCCAAGGTACGCGCATATTCCGGAGGTCGAGTGCTCATCGGCGGTTCGCCGACCCGGATGCTGAAGCTGGCGCCCACCGCGGCGGCCATGATCGGAGACGGCTACCTCGAGGTCGTCGATCCGCAGTCCGCCGTCGTCGCACGCCGCCTCCTCGACTCGGGGGTCGCCAACCCGCGCCCCATGAGCACGCCGTCCCCGCGGGACGTCACCGTCGTCATTCCGGTGAAGAACAACGCGTCCGGCCTGCACCGGGTGCTGGCCGCGCTCCGCGGACTCGAGGTCGTCGTCGTCGACGACGGTTCCGACGTCCCGATCGTCGCCCCCGCGCTGCAGAACGGGTGCGGTGGCAACGTCACCGTGCTGCGCCACGAGACGGCCGAGGGGCCCGCCGCGGCCCGCAACACCGGTCTGCGTTACGCCGCAACTCCGTTCGTGGCGTTCCTCGACTCCGACGTCCTGCCGCGCACCGGGTGGATCGAGGTCATGCTCGGCCACTTCAGCGACCCGGCGGTCGCGCTGGTCGCCCCGCGGATCGTGGCGCTCGAATCCGAGGCGAGCACGCTCGCCCGGTACGAGCACGCCCGCTCCTCCCTCGACCTCGGACGGAAGGAGTCCGCGGTCCAGTCCGGCGGCCCGGTGTCGTACGTCCCGAGCGCCGCGATGATCGCCCGTCGTGAGGTGCTCGACGAGTTCGGCGGCTTCGACGAGTCCATGCATGTGGCGGAGGACGTCGACCTGTGCTGGCGACTCCAGGAGTCGGGCTGGCGACTGCGGTACGAGCCCGTGGCCCACGTCGCGCACGACCATCGCGTGGCGTTCGGAAAGTGGTTCGGCCGCAAGCTGTTCTACGGCACCGGTGCGGCGCCGCTGGCGGCGAGGCATTCGGGCATGGTCCCACCGCTGTCGATGTCGCCGTGGACGTTCTTCGCGTGCCTCGCCGCGGCCACCTGCACCCGGCTGGGTCTGCTCGGCGCCGTCGCCACGCTCGCGATGATGCTGGTGCGCCTGCGCCGCATGTTCACGGGACTCGACCAGCCGACCCGCATCGCCGCCATCCTCGCCGCCCAGGGCTTCGCTGGTGGTGCCTGGCAGCTGGCGTCCGCGATGTGCCGCCACTACTGGCCCGTCACGCTGCTGGCGGTGTTGTTCTCGAAACGGATTCGCCGGATCGCGCTCGCGATCGCCGTCGCCGAGGGGGTCGCCGACTGGGTCACCCACCGGGAGCCCGGCGGGCTGGGACCGGTGCGGCACACGGTGTTCAAGCGGCTCGACGACGTCGCGTACGGTGCCGGGCTCTGGAAGGGCGCTGTCGCCGCCCGCGACTTCGACGCATTGAAGCCCCGGTTGAAGTCGTAGTGGCCGATCCGATTCGCGCCGCCGACGTCGTGGTCGTCGGCGGCGGTTCGAGTGGATGCGTGGTGGCCGCGCGGCTCAGCGAGGATCCTGAACGATCGGTCCTCCTCCTCGAGTCCGGACCCGGTTACCGGTCGGCGCTCGACTGTCCCGTCCTCGACTACCGAACGCTGCCCGTCGGTCCGGGCAGCGCATTCGCGCAGGCGTACGGCGTGGAGTTGGCGCCGAGCGTGCCCTCGGCCATGGTGCGCGGTCACGTCCTCGGCGGGTCGGGCGCCGTCAACGGCGCCTACTTCGTCCGCGGGACGGAAGCGGATTTCCGGAACTGGCCCGTGTCGTGGTCGTACGAGAACGTGCTGCCCACGTTCCGGACGCTCGAGCGCGACGCCGACTTCGACGACCCCCGGCACGGCACCACCGGCCCGATGCCCGTGCGCAGGCAGCCCGCGGAGCAGCTGAGCGAGATCAGCGCGGCGTTCCGCGCCGCGGCGCTCGGCGCGGGACATCCCGAGGAACCCGACAAGAACGGAGCCGGCGACGGCGGGATCGGCCCGGTGCCGCTCAACGTCGACGGTGGCCGCCGGGTCAGCACCGCCCTCGCGTATCTGCTGCCGGCAGTGGAGCGGCCCAATCTGACGGTCGAGGCGAACTCCGCTGTCGTGCGAATCCTGTTCTCCGGTCACGAGACGGTGGGCGTCGAGGTCGAGTCGGCCGGCATCCGTCGCACGGTCCGCGCCGGCCGGGTCGTACTGGCGGCGGGACCCGTCGAAACCCCGGTGCTGCTGATGCTTTCGGGAATCGGTCCGGCAGAACATCTGAGGGACAACGACATCGATGTCGTCCTCGATGCGCCCGGTGTGGGCAGCGACTTCAGCGATCACCCCGAAGTCGCGCTACCGTACCGTATCCGGAACACGCTCCGCCGCAGTGGCACGAGTCCGGTCGTCGAAACGGTGCTGAACGTCGGCGACCTCGAGATCCGTCCGTACACGGCGCCGTTCGACGTGCTCGTCCCCGGATCCGGGCAACCCGACCCGGTCCTCGGGATCGGGCTCATGGTGACGGAGAGCCGGGGCGACATCCGGCTCACGTCGGGGCACCGCCGGGACCGTCCCCGGATCCAGTACCGCTACGCGCAATCGGCGGCCGACCGCCGGGCGCTGCGTGAGGGGCTGGCCGTCGCACTGGACCTGCTGCGCTCGCCGGAACTCGGCCCCTTGGTCCGGCCGCTGTCCGAGGAGGTGTCCGACCGCTCCGTGCTCGCGCACCTGGGGACGTCGCTGCATCTGTGCGGCAGTTGCCGGATGGGCGGACGCGCAGACGCGGGCGCGGTCGTGGACGATCGGTGCAACGTCCGCGGCATGGAGGGTCTGACCATCGCGGACACCTCGGTGTTCCCGGTGGTCCCGAGCCGGGGGCCGCACGCCACCGCGGTCATGGTCGCCGAGCGGGTCAGTACCTTCCTCGGGGAGTGACGGAGGGCGGAACCCGGCCCCGTGTGACCCGGGTTACAGTAGGCAGAGACGCCGTGGAGGAGTTCGATGCAAAGTCAACCGCCCACAGGGGGCAATCCGTGGGTCGCCGTGCGCCCGGGAGACGACGTCGCGATGCTGGCGCGCAGGGTGTCGTCGGCGCATCAGTTGTTCGTCGATCGTCGCGCCCCCGCAGGCCGTGACCAGGCAGGTGACGGAAATTCGGTGCGGTCGGTCATCCTCGATTCGTGGATGCGCAGCACGAGCAAGGGCGTCAGCCCGGACGGGTCCGCCCGCGCGGTCGATCTGGCGGCCGCGGACCTCGCCGCGTACCGGGCGTCGCACCCGATGTCGATCATCCGGCCGGTGGTGCGCAAACTCCTCGTCGAGGACGCCGCCGACACCGGTCTGCTCGTCGCCATCACGGACGAGAAGGGCCAGTTGCTGTGGGTCGAGGGCGATTCGTCCGCCAAGGACCGCGCACTGGAGATGAACTTCGTCGAGGGTGCCGACTGGAGTGAGGACACAGTCGGCACCAACGCACCGGGCACCGCGCTGGCGCTCGACCACTGCGTGCAGATCTTCGGAGCCGAGCACTTCAGCAGGTCGGTGCACGACTGGAGTTGTTCGGCGGCGCCCGTCCACGACCCGGCGACAGGGCTGATCGTCGGCGCCATCGACATCACCGGCGGGCCGCGGGTGGCGGTACCCGAGGTGCTGTCGCTGATCCGGGCCACCGTCGCGGCCGCCGAGGCGGAATTGCGCCTGCACCTGCTGCGCTCACCGCAGCCGCTGGTCGAGACGGTGCTGCGGCTGGAGGTGCTGGGGTCGGGACGACCGACTCTGGTGCGCGGCGCCGACCGCATCCCGCTGTCGCAGCGGCACGCCGAAATCCTGCTGCTCCTCGCAGAACACCCCGAGGGCCTGAGCTCCGACCGGCTCGCGGTGCTGCTCGACGAGAACGAACTCGACGCCGTCACCATTCGTGCCGAGATGTCACGCCTGCGCAAGGTTTTCGGTCCGGCGAACCTCGGTTCGCGGCCGTACCGGCTGCTCACCGAATTGACGTCCGACGTCCGGCAGGTGCGCGGAGCTTTGGACCGCGGTGAGCTGTCCGCCGCCCTCGACGTCTACTCGGGTCCGGTCCTGCCCGGGTCGGAGGCTCCCGGGGTCGAGGACCTGCGCGGCGAACTGCGGGCCCGCGTCCAGGCGGCGCTGCTGCGGGAGGGCGATCAACGGTTGCTCGCGAAGTGGACCACGTCCGTCCACGGCCGCGAGGACGTCGCCGCATGGGAGGCGTACCTCGCGGGCCTCGATCCGCGTTCCCCGTTGTATTCGCAGGTCAAGTCGAGGATCGATCTGTTCGATCAGCAGTACGCAACGTAGTTGCAACGGTACGGTCCCTAGTGTTGTGAGTCACACCGAGAAAGTTCCATCGAGTTTCACGACACCAGGGAGTTATCGATGACCGTGTATGCCCGCCCGGGTTCGCCCGACGCCGTCATGTCCTTCCAATCGCGTTACGACAACTGGATCGGCGGCCAGTGGGTTGCGCCCGTCAAGGGCCAGTACTTCGAGAATCCGACCCCCGTCACCGGGCAGCCGTTCTGCGAGGTCGCGCGGTCGACGTCCGAGGACATCGAGCTTGCACTCGACGCCGCACACGCCGCGGCTCCGGCCTGGGGCAAGACGTCGGTAGCCGAGCGCGCCATCATCCTGAACAAGATCGCGGACCGCATCGAGGAGAACCTCGAGTCCATCGCCCTCGCCGAGTCCTGGGACAACGGCAAGCCGATCCGCGAAACCCTGAACGCCGACATTCCGTTGGCCATCGACCACTTCCGCTACTTCGCCGGTGCGATCCGCGCGCAGGAAGGCGCCCTGTCGGAGATCGACTCCGACACCGTCGCCTACCACTTCCACGAGCCGCTCGGCGTCGTCGGCCAGATCATCCCCTGGAACTTCCCGATCCTGATGGCCGTGTGGAAGCTCGCCCCCGCGCTCGCCGCAGGCAACGCGGTCGTTCTCAAGCCCGCCGAGCAGACCCCGGCTTCGATCCTGCATCTGATCTCCGTCATCGGCGACCTGCTGCCCGCCGGTGTGGTGAACATCGTCAACGGTTTCGGTGTCGAGGCGGGCAAGCCGCTGGCCTCGAGCCCGCGGATCCGGAAGATCGCGTTCACCGGTGAGACCACCACGGGCCGGCTCATCATGCAGTACGCGTCGCAGAACCTGATCCCCGTCACCCTCGAATTGGGTGGCAAGAGCCCCAACATCTTCTTCTCCGACGTCCTGTCGTCCAACGACGACTACCAGGACAAGGCGCTCGAGGGCTTCACGATGTTCGCCCTCAACCAGGGTGAGGTGTGCACCTGCCCGTCGCGTTCGCTGATCCAGGAGGACATCTTCGACGAATTCCTCGCGATGGCGGCCATCCGCACCAAGGCCGTCCGCCAGGGCGACCCGCTCGACACCGACACGATGATCGGCGCGCAGGCATCCAACGATCAGCTCGAGAAGATCCTGTCGTACATCGAGATCGGCAAGGGCGAAGGCGCCAAGGTGATCACCGGTGGTGAGCGCGCCGAACTCGGCGGCGACCTGTCCGGCGGCTACTACGTGCAGCCGACCATCTTCACCGGCCAGAACAAGATGCGGATCTTCCAGGAGGAGATCTTCGGTCCCGTCGTGTCCGTCACGTCGTTCAAGGACTACGACCAGGCCATCGAGATCGCCAACGACACGCTGTACGGCCTCGGCGCCGGCGTGTGGTCCCGCGACGGTGGCGTCGCCTACCGAGCGGGCCGCGACATCCAGGCCGGCCGTGTGTGGACCAACACGTATCACCAGTACCCGGCGCACGCCGCGTTCGGTGGCTACAAGCAGTCGGGCATCGGCCGCGAGAACCACCTGATGATGCTCGAGCACTACCAGCAGACGAAGAACCTGCTGGTCAGCTACGCCCAGAAGGCTCAGGGCTTCTTCTGATGGACGCAGCCCGGGCGCCTCAGCGCCTGAAGGCAACCGCCGGGGCGGTGGAGCTTCTCCGCCGCCTCGGCGGTACCCACGGGGCGCTGATGATGCATCAATCCGGCGGATGCTGCGACGGGTCCGCGCCGATGTGTTATCCCGACGGCGAATTCATCGTCGGCGACCGCGACGTGCTGCTCGGTGTCCTCGACCTGCGTCTCGGTGTCGGGGAGACCCCGTCCACCCGGCCCGAGGGCGCCGACGCCGTGCCCGTGTGGATCTCCGGTTCGCAGTTCGAGGCGTGGAAGCACACCCAGCTGGTGCTCGACGTGGTCCCCGGTCGCGGGTCGGGCTTCAGCCTCGAAACCCCGGAAGGCATGCGCTTCCTCAGCCGTGCGCGTGCCTTCACCCCGGAGGAGAACACCAGCCTCGCCGCGGAGGACGTCATCGTGGGCGAGCGGTGGGAGCAGGGCTGGAGGCCCGCACCGTCACCCGAACCGCAAGTGGTCGCCGAAGCCGTCGACGCATGTCCCGTGCCCGCTCGCCGCCCGGGCCCCTAGCGCCCGAAGTTCACTGCGACCGCGGTTTTTACGTCGTGGTCACGTTCTCCTGACACGACGTGTACACAGCTCATTCACCATTGGCCTCGGCCGTTCGGCACCGCATCTCGCGTGGCGTCGGCGAGGCAATATTCGGATCGACGTAGGGGACGGAATGTCACTCGTAGAACCATCCAAGAATTCCGGAACCGGTAACCACCACGATGCTGCCGACTTCCACTCCGAAGACAACAGCTATCTGGAAAAACGCACGCTCCGAAAGGGTTCGGCGGGCTGGGTGCTGCTCGCAGGGCTCGGCGTCAGCTACGTGATCTCCGGTGACTACGCCGGATGGAACAACGGGCTTGCCGAGGGCGGATTCGGCGGACTGCTGATCGCCGGTGTCGTCATCGCGGGCATGTATCTGGCCATGGTGCTGGGGATGGCCGAGATGTCCTCCGCCCTGCCCGCCGCGGGCGGCGGTTATACGTTCGCCCGGCGGGCGCTCGGGCCGTGGGGCGGATTCGCCACCGGCACCGCCATTCTCATCGAATACGCGATCGCGCCCGCCGCCATCGCGACGTTCATCGGCAGTTACGTCGAATCGCTGAACCTGTTCGGCATCACCGACGGGTGGTGGGTGTACCTGGCGGTCTACGCGATCTTCATCGGAATCCACCTGACCGGCGCCGGCGAGGCGCTCAAGGCCATGTTCGTCATCACGGCGATCGCACTCGTCGGGCTCGTGATCTTCGCGGTCTCCGCGATCGGGCTGTTCGACGCGGGCAACCTCACCGACATCGCCGCGACCGATGCGGCGGGGGCGTCGAGTTTCCTGCCGTTCGGCGCGTTCGGCATCTGGGCGGCCGTCCCGTTCGCCATCTGGTTCTTCCTCGCCGTCGAAGGCGTGCCGCTGGCCGCGGAGGAGGCACGCGAGCCGGAGAAGAACGTGCCCCGAGGAATCATCATCAGCATGCTCATCCTCATCGTCACGGGGGCATCGGTCCTGTTCCTCGCGACGGGGGCACTGGGTGCCGAGAGCCTGTCGACGTCCGGGAATCCGCTGGTCGAGGCGCTCGGTGACGGAACCGCGGCGAAGGTCGTCAACTACATCGGCCTGGCCGGACTCGTCGCCAGCTTCTTCTCGATCATGTACGCCTACTCGCGGCAGACGTTCGCGCTGTCCCGCGCCGGTTACCTGCCGACGAACCTGTCGGTCACCAACTCGCGGAAGGCGCCCACGCTCGCACTCATCGTGCCGGGTGTCATCGGGTTCGTACTCTCGCTCACCGGTGAAGGCGCGATGCTGCTGAACATGGCGGTGCTCGGCGCGGCCGTCAGCTACGTGCTGATGATGGTCAGCCACATCGTCCTCCGCAGGCGCGAGCCGGAGATGAAGCGGCCGTACCGCACACCCGGCGGCATCGTCACCACATCGTTCGCGCTGGTCATCGCGGCTGCCGCGGTGATCGCCACGTTCCTCGTCGATCCGGTCGCGGCACTCTGGACGCTGATAGCGTTCGCGGCCTTCATGGCGTACTTCGGCCTGTACAGCCGTCATCACCTCGTTGCCAATTCGCCCGACGAGGAGTTTGCTGTTCTTGCAAAGGCGGAGGAAGAACTCGAATGACCACCTACAGTCACGGAGTCGCAGGAACCGGGTACGCGTTCGACGGTCTCGTCGACCTGATGGCCAAGGCGACGCCGCTGCGCAGCGGGGACGAACTCGCCGGGTGCGCGGCGTCGTCCGACGCCGAACGCGCCGCCGCGCAGTGGGCGCTGGCCGATGTGCCGCTCGGCACGTTCCTGAACGAACTCGTCGTGCCCTACGAGGACGACGAGGTCACGAGGCTCATCATCGACTCGCACGACCGGGTCGCGTTCGGCGAGATCTCCCACCTCACCGTGGGCGGCCTGCGCGACTGGCTGCTGGACGTCGCGGCGCGGGCCGGCGCGGCCGAGACGTTCCGCCGCGTCGCCCCGGGGCTCACCCCGGAGATGGTGGCGGCGGTCAGCAAGATCATGCGCAACCAGGACCTCATCGCGGTCGCACGGGCGGTCACCGTCACCGCGGGGTTCCGGACGACGCTCGGCGTACCCGGCCATCTGGGAACCCGGTTGCAGCCCAACCATCCCACCGACGATCCCCGCGGTATCGCGGCGGCGACCCTCGACGGACTGCTGCTCGGGTGTGGTGACGCCGTCATCGGCATCAACCCGGCCACCGATTCGCCGCACGCCACCGCGGAACTGCTGCACCTGCTCGACGACATCCGTCAGCGTTTCGACATTCCGGCGCAGTCGTGTGTGCTGTCGCACGTGACCACCACGATGGGCCTGATCGAGGAAGGTGTTCCCGTCGATCTGGTGTTCCAGTCCATCGCCGGGACGCAGGGCGCCAATTCCAGTTTCGGCGTCGACATCTCGCTGCTGCGGGAGGCGAACGCGGCAGGCCGGTCGCTGAAACGCGGCACCGTCGGCGACAACGTGATGTATCTGGAAACGGGGCAGGGGTCGGCCCTGAGCGCCGGCGCGCACCTCGGCACGGGTGGCAGGCCCGTCGACCAGCAGACCCTGGAGACCAGGGCGTATGCGGTGGCCCGCGACCTGGAACCGCTGCTGATCAACACGGTCGTCGGTTTCATCGGGCCGGAGTACCTGTACGACGGCAAGCAGATCATCAGGGCCGGGCTCGAGGATCACTTCTGCGGGAAACTGCTGGGTCTGCCGATGGGTGTGGACGTGTGCTACACCAATCATGCCGAGGCCGACCAGGACGACATGGACACGCTGCTCACCCTGCTCGGGGTGGCGGGCGCGGCGTTCGTCATCGCGGTGCCGGGTGCGGACGACGTCATGCTCGGCTATCAGAGCCTGTCGTTCCACGACGCGCTGTACGCGCGCCAGGTGCTCGGACTCAGGCCTGCGCCCGAATTCGAGGACTGGATGCGCCGCCTCGGCATGGTCGACGACGCGGGGCGGGTGCTGCCGGTCGACGCCGCGGCGTCGCCGCTGCGAGCACTGACGGGGGCACGATGACCGATCCTGTCGCACAAGACTTCTGGGCGGAAATGCGAGCCACGACGCAGGCGCGTATCGGACTCGGCCGCACCGGGGACGCGCTGCCCACGCAGCGTGTTCTCGAGTTCCGGTCGGCGCACGCCGCGGCTCGCGATGCGGTCCATCAGCCGCTCGACGCACAGGCGCTGGCCGAGCAGGTCGAGGCGGTGGGCCTGGGCAGACCGGTGGTCGTCACGAGTCAGGCGTCGGATCGCAGCGAATACCTGCGCCGCCCCGACCTGGGCCGCACGCCGGCAGACCTGTCCGGTGTCCCCGCGGGGAACGCGGAGGTGGGGTTCGTCCTCGCCGACGGGTTGTCGCCTCGCGCGCTCACCGATCACGGGGTGTCCCTGCTGTCGGCGCTGGTCGACGAATTCGGGGGAACGTACTCATTGGCGCCGCCGGTGATCGCGACCCAGGCCCGGGTGGCGCTCGGCGACCACATCGCGCAGGCGCTGGGTGTGCAGACGCTCGTCCTGCTGATCGGGGAGCGGCCGGGACTGTCGGTGGCCGACAGCGTCGGCGTCTACCTCACACACCTGCCGCGCCCCGGACGCACCGACGCCGACCGGAACTGCGTGTCCAACATCCACCCACCCGAGGGGCTCGGCTACGAACTCGCCGCGCGCGTCGTGGCGGGCCTCGTATCCGGCGCCCGGAAACTGGGCCGGTCCGGAGTGGAGTTGAAGGACACTTCCCGCGCGGATGCGCTGGCAGCCCCCTCGGAGATCCTCGAACTGTAGTCGTGTTATCTAAAGGGCGGCAGGTCCGACCGGGCCTGCGGAGAACCGCCCTGGACGGGGTGTGACGAGGAGAGATCTATGGCCTTCGCTGGCAATGTGGACGAGTTGGCCCTGCTGCAGGCGGTCCGGTTGAAAGAGCAGGTCAGCGCGGCGGTACTCGCCGAACATCTCGGTGTGAGCGCCGCGTCCGCGCAGGCCGCGTACGACGCGCTGCTGACCCAGGGCAAGGCGCAGGAAGCCTCCGACGGCCGGATCGCGCTCACCGACGCCGGGCTGGCGGAGCTCGAGGACCAACTCGACGCCGAGCGCGTGTCCATCGACGAGGACTCGATCGCCGAGGTGTACGAGAGCTTCGTGCCGTTCCACGAGGAGTTCGTCGGATTGATCGACACGGCCGACGCCGATCAGCTGGCCGACCTGGACCGCCGCGCGTCGGTCGTGTTCGACGACCTGTCGGCGTTCGTGCCCCGGTTGTCCCGCTACCAGGACCTGTTCGCCGACGCTCTCGCGAAAGTTGCTGCGGGGGAGACGAAGTGGATCTCGGAACCGGTGATCGACTCGTACGCCACCGTGTGGACCGAGCTGCGCAGGGAGCTGATCGGCGCGTCCGGCGCCACCGAGTGACGTGAGCCGCGTCACCACCCCCCATTCGGGGGTGGTGACGCAGTGAGCCGGATCACTACTTTTCCTCTCATCCGGGATACGCCCACCAGGGCGTTGCCCACGGACCACGGAGGAATCGAGTGACCACAGTCTCCAACTCGGGTGCGGGCGCCCCCCACGCCCCGACACCGGTGCGACAGGGCGGTACCAGCGTCCGCAAGGTGGCCATTGCCAGTGGCATCGGCACGACCATCGAGTTCTACGACTTCTTCATCTACGGCACCGCCGCAGCCCTGGTGTTCCCCACGGTGTTCTTTCCCGCCCTCGGTTCCACCGCGGGCACCGTCGCCTCCTTCGCGACGTTCGCTGTGGCCTTCGTCGCCAGGCCGGTGGGTGCGATGCTGTTCGGCCACTACGGCGACCGGATCGGGCGGAAGAAGACCCTGATCTCCACGCTCATCCTGATGGGCGTCTCGACCTTCCTCATCGGCCTGCTGCCCGGCGCCGCGACCATCGGCGTCGCGGCCCCGATCCTGTTGGTGCTGCTGCGTTTCGGGCAGGGTTTCGCGGTCGGCGGCGAGTGGGCGGGCGCTACGCTGCTGACGGCGGAGTATGCACCGCCGGGCAAGCGCGGCCTGTACGCGATGTTCCCACAACTCGGGCCCGCGGTCGCGTTCATCCTCTCCAGCACCACGTTCCTCGTCACCGGCAGCCTGCTCGGCGACACCAACGAGGTCTTCCTCGACTACGGGTGGCGGATTCCGTTCCTGTTCAGTGCCGTCCTCGTCGGAATCGGTCTCTACATGCGGTTGGCGATCGAGGAGACGCCGGTGTTCCGCGCCGCTCAGCAGGCCGACCGCGCCGACGCGGCCCCGCGCACCCTCCCGCTGATGGACGCCTGGCGATTCCAGACCAAGGAGATCCTCCTCTCGGCCGGTGCACTGGCCACCCTGTTCGCGTTCTTCTACATGGGCACGGCGTTTCTCACCAGCTACGGCACCAAGACCCTCGGGTTCAGCCGCCCGTTCGTGCTGACGGTCGGGATCGCGTCGGCGGTGGTCTTCGGATTCACCATCGTCGTGTCCGCGCTGTACTCGGACCGGATCGGACGTCGACGGGTCATCATGATCTCCTGCGGGCTGGCCGTCGTGTGGGCGCTCGCGCTGTTCCCGCTGCTCGACACCGGTTCGCCCGTCGCGTTCACGATCGGCGTGATGGTCACGCTCGCCATCTTCGGAATCGCATACGGTCCCTGCGGCGCGCTGCTCCCGGAGATGTTCCAGACGCGGTACCGGTACACCGGCGCGGGCCTCGGCTACAACCTCGCCGGCGTGCTCGGCGGGGCGGTACCGCCGCTGATCGCAGCGCCCCTGGCGTCCGCGTACGGCAGCGCCGCGATCGGCGTGCTGCTCGCCGTCCTCGGCGTGGTGAGCCTGCTGTGCACCAAGGCCCTGGTGGAAACGAAAGACGACGCGCTCTGACGTCGCAGGCGAGGGGTGTCCGGACTTCGCACAGTTACCGGCACCCCTCGCCGTGCAGTATGCCCTGGATCACAACAACCAAGAGTAAGTTCGACCGCGGAAGGGCCTTCCGGTCTGCCCGTCCCGTAGGCGCCCGAACGGGCTCCTGGAGAGGAAGAGTGATGACAACCCCGCTTCCCAGTTACACCCACGGCGTGTGGGACGCCCCCATGCTCGGCGACACCATCGGAGACAACTTCGACCGGACCGTCGCGGCCCACGCCGATCGTGACGCCCTGGTCGACCGGCCGTCGGGGCGGCGGTGGACGTACGCCGAACTGAAGCGGGACGTCGACGCCGTGGCGGCGGGGTTGCTGAAGCAGGGCATCGCGAAGGGCGACCGGGTCGGGATCTGGGCGCCGAACTGCCCGGAGTGGACGTTGATCCAGTACGCGACCGCGAAGATCGGCGCGATCCTCGTCAACATCAACCCCGCGTACCGGGCGCACGAATTGAAGTACGTGCTCGACCAGGCCGGTATCCGGCTGCTGGTGTCGGCCCCGCAGTTCAAGTCCTCCGACTACGCGGCGATGATCGAGGAGGTCCGCCCCGAGTGCGGCGACCTCGAGATGGTCGTGCTGCTCGGGAGTGCCGAGTGGAGCAGGCTGGCGTCGGACGGCATGGCCGCGCACGCCGCGGACCCGGCCCGGCTGCCTGCGGCACAGGCCGCGCTGTCTCCCGACGACCCGATCAACATCCAATACACCTCGGGGACAACCGGTTTCCCGAAGGGCGCGACGCTCAGTCACCACAACATCCTCAACAACGGGTATTTCGTCGGCGAGCTGTGCCACTACACCGAGAACGACCGCGTCTGCATCCCGGTGCCGTTCTACCACTGCTTCGGCATGGTCATGGGCAACCTCGCGTGCACGAGTCACGGTGCCACCATGGTGATTCCGGGACCGTCGTTCGACCCGAGGGCGACGCTGCAGGCCGTCGAGGCGGAGAAGTGCACGTCGCTGTACGGGGTGCCGACGATGTTCATCGCCGAACTCGCCGACCACGACTTCGAGTCCTTCGACCTGTCCAGTCTGCGGACCGGGATCATGGCCGGATCGCCCTGCCCGGTCGAGGTGATGAAGCACGTCATCGAACTGATGGGGATGGCCGAGGTCTCCATCTGCTACGGCATGACCGAGACGTCGCCGGTGTCGCTGCAGACGCGGTCCGACGACACCATCGACCAGAAGGTGTCGACCGTCGGCCGGGTCGGCCCGCACCTCGAGGTCAAGATCGTCGATCCGGCAACAGGATTGACCGTTCCGCGGGGTGAGCCGGGGGAGCTGTGCACCCGCGGCTACTCGGTGATGCTCGGGTACTGGAACAATCCGGAGAAGACCGCGGAAGCGATCGACGCCGGACGGTGGATGCACACCGGCGACATCGGTGTGATGGATTCCGACGGGTACGTCGCGATCACCGGGCGGATCAAGGACATGGTGATCCGCGGCGGCGAGAACGTCTACCCCCGGGAGATCGAGGAGTTCCTGTACACCCATCCCGACGTCCTCGACGCCCAGGTGATCGGCGTCCCGGACGCGAAGTACGGCGAGGAACTGATGGTGTGGGTGCGGATGAAGGAGGACACCGAACCCCTGGACGCGGCGAAGGTGCGCGAATTCTGCACCGGCAAGCTCGCTCACTACAAGATTCCGAAGTACGTGCACGTCGTCGACGAGTTCCCGATGACCGTGACGGGCAAGGTGCGCAAGGTCGAGATGCGGGAGCAGTCCCTCGACCTGATCGGGCGCACCTGACCCGCCCCTGTCACCCGGTCCGCAGCAGCGGTTCTTCAACCCAGGTTGCCGGCGATCGCGTCGAGACCGGCCGCCGCGCAGGCCTGATCCCGCATACCGTCGGGGGCGCCGCCGACGCCGATACCCGCGATCGACCCGCTCGCGGATTTCACACTCACGCCGCCCGCGAGGAACAACGTGCCGGGCAGGTCGGCGACCGTCGCGCCGTCACCCTTGGCGCGGTCGCTCAGGTCGCTGGTGTTCGCGCCGAACGCGGCGGCGGTGTACGCCTTCTGCCGGGCCGCCTCCACGGTGTGCTGCGCGGCGTTGTCCCCCCGCAGCATGGCCTGCACGTTGCCGTTGCGGTCGACCACCGACACGGTGACGAAGCCGAGCCCGTCGGCCTGGCACTTTGCGAGCGCCGCCTGCGCGGCGGTCTGCGCGGCCCCGACACCGAGACGGTTCTGGCTGACCAGACCGTCCGCGCCATCGACCGGGGCGGGTGCGGTCGCGACCGGAGTGGTCGCCGCCGTCGCGCCGTCCGTCGCGGACGATCCGCACGCCGCGGTCGCGACGATCGCGGCCAGCGGGACGATGATCGCCAGAATGCGGGGGAGGCGGTGGAAGGTGCGCATCGGAGGACCTTTCGGGGAAGTGACGAGGTGACGTGACCAGCCTGGCTCGCAGGCACCGGTCACCGCATCGGGCCGACGGTGCTCCCGGACTCATCCGTCCGGCGCCGGCAGATCATCCGAACGGTGGATCCGCGACCTTCCGCACGTCCGTAGGATCCACAGACGTGACTGGACCCGTGGACGGAGTGGACAGGTCGGCCGGCGAGAGTCTGCGCGGCCCGCTCGGCACGGCCATCCACGTCTCCTTCTACGTTCTCCTCGCGACGTCGACGGCGCGATATCTCACTTACCACGGTGTCAGCGGTCAGTTCGTCGTCGTGGTCGCGTTGATCGCTGGGCTCGCCGCGCTGTACACGTCGACCGTGGTGGTGGCGCGACGGGACGGTGCGTGGGAACCGTGGGTGTGGCCGGTCCTGACGACCTGGGCGGTACTCGTCTGGCTCGCGCCGAGTTTCGCCTGGTGCGCGTTTCCCATGTTCTTCCTGTGCACGAGGGCCTACCCGAGCCGTATCGCATATCCCGTCGTCGGTGTTCTCGCCGTCCTCACGTCGCTGGCGTTCTTCACGTTCTCCGGGCGCACCGAGTGGGCGGTGCTGGTGGGACCGCTGTGCACCGGGGCACTGATCGTCATGGCGTACAGCCAGATCGAGCGGGACGGGCGGGAGCGGGTGCGGCTGCTCCGTCAGGTCGCGGAGACGCGGTCCCGGCTCGCGGAGACCGAGCGGGAGGCGGGCGTCCTCGCCGAACGCGAACGACTGGCTCGCGAGATCCACGACACCGTGACGCAGGGACTGACGAGCAGCCTCCTCCGGCTCGAGGCGGCCGAGCAGATCTGGGCGCAGGCCGATCCGCGGGCGGAGGCACGGGCCCGCGAGGACGTCCGTGTGGCGACCGGAACGCTGCGCGAGAACCTGGCGGAAACCCGCAGTCTCGTGCACCATCTCGCGCCGCCCAACCTGGAATCCCAGCCGATCGACGCGGCACTGCTCGCCGCCGCCCGTTCCCATCACCCGCGGGCGGAACTCCGGATCGTGGGCACTCCGATCGCGATACCGGCGGAGGTGGCGCACGCGCTGCTGCGGATCACCCAGAGCGCGGTCTCCAACATCACCCGGCACGCACGGGCCGAGACCGTCGGTGTCACCCTGACGTATCTTCCGGACGCCGTCGCACTCGACATCTACGACGACGGCGCCGGTTTCGACCCCGCACCCGCCGGACCTCCCTCGGACCGCGGCGGGTACGGCCTGCGTGCGATGCGCAGTCGCGTCGAGCAACTGGGCGGCACGTTCACCGTCGAGAGCGCACCGGGCGAGGGCACCGTGGTGGCCGCGCAGATACCGTGCGCGAGAGGAGCCTCGACATGACGACCGTGACCGTGTTGCTGGTCGACGATCACGCGGTCGTGCGCGCGGGACTGCGGGCGCTGCTCGACTCGCAGCCCGACATCGAGGTCATCGCCGAGGCGGGCACGGGGGAGGAGGCGGTCGACGCCGTGATCACCCACCGTCCGCGGCTCGTGACGATGGATCTGGCCCTCGGGTCCGGCATCGACGGGGTGGAGGCCATCCGCCGGATCCGGCAGGTCGACCGGGACCTGCCGGTGCTGGTGTTCACGACGTACGACACGGACGCCGACGTCGTCCGCGCCATCGACGCCGGTGCCATCGGATACCTTCTGAAGGATTCGACGCCCCAGGAGATCTTCGCTGCCGTCCGCGGTGCGGCGGCCGGCCAGAGTGTGCTGTCGCCGCCCGTCGCGTCGCGACTGCTGCAGCAGATGCAGCGCCCCGAGGAGGCTCTCACGCCGCGGGAGGCCGAATTGCTGACCCTGCTGGCCAAGGGGATGACCAACAAGGAACTCGGCAAGGCCCTGTTCATCAGCGAGGCGACGGTCAAGACACACCTCGCCCACATCTACTCGAAGCTCGGCGTCGACACCCGGGCCGCAGCCGTGTCCGTCGCGCTGCGGCGGCAGGGCATCCGCTGAACCGGGGGGATTCACGGTGGTCCACCGCGTGAACCTTTTGGCAACGATTTGCCGAAGCCCTGTCGAACAGCTGTCCAGGTGGTTATGTTCGAAATGAGCGGTGACCTTCCGCTCGCACCATGAATTGCGTGTTGAGAGGACAAGGGCCATGGTCGGCAACATCATCGGCACCATCATCTTCGGTGCGGTCATCGGCGTTCTGGCGCGTCTCGTGATTCCGGGAAAGCAGGCGATGGGGTGGGTCATCACCGTCGTCCTCGGCATCATCGGCGCGCTGATCGGGTACTGGGTGTGGGAGGGGCTCCTCGGCAAGGGAAACACCGGAGGGATCGACTGGATCCGGTGGATCATCAGCATCGCCGCTGCGGCCGTGCTGTCGCTGGGGTACACCGCGATGACGAGTAAGAACAGGGTGTAACCACCCGGGAGTGCCTTGCGGCCCGTGAGTACTTAGTAACCGCCCGCGGTTAAGAAGTACTCACGGGCCGCAGGCATGAGAACGTCATGTCGCGCAGCACTTTCCGGGTGCGCGACGGGGTGGTGGGGTCGGCGCTGTGCGGGGTCGAGTTGATGAGCCCGAACGTGGCGTGCGCCTTGGTGCGGGCATCCGTCTCGTCCAGTGCCGGATCCACCTGTAGAAGCACCTTCACCCAGATCTCCACGTAACGCCGCTGCTTCTGCCGGACCTCCCGGCGCGCGTCGGCGGGCAGGCTCTCCAGGTCTCGGTCCTGGATGCGAATGAGGTCGGGTTCCCCCAGTGCGAAGTCGAGGTGGAAGTCGACCAGACCTTCCAGCGCCGCGTCCGGGGACGTTGCCTCCGCCGCGACGAGAGACCCGCCTTCGAACAGTCGCGTGCTGATCCCGACGAGCAGTTCGACGAGGACGGCGTCCTTGTTGGGGAAGTGCCGGTACACGGCGGGACCGCTGATTCCCGCCGCGGAACCGAGGTCCTCGAGGCGGACTCCGAGGAAGCCCCGTTCGGCGATGAGGCGGGCGGCGGCGTCGAGCAGTTGGCGGCGGCGGTCCGCCTTCATCTGCTCGCGGCGCGTGATCGGGGCCCCGGCGCCGTCGCTGGTCGGGGTCATCGCTTCGGTGCCGTCGACGTCTGTAGTCATCGCCTTGCTCTTTTCCGCGGTGTGGTCTGGACAACTCAGTTAATCACAGTTATCTTAGTTTCAGTTATCGAGCATTAACTCACTAGGCACGGGCGTCAAGAAAAGAAGGCGGCAGGATGACACTGGGCGGAACAACTGCACGGGAGGTCTACCGGGCAGAGCACACGAAGTTGGTGGACGAGTTGAAGTCGCGGCTGGCCGTGGCCGCGCTCGGCGGCAGCGAGAAGTCGCGCGAGCGGCATGTGAGCCGAGGCAAGCTGCTGCCCCGTGATCGGGTCGACACGCTGCTCGACCCCGGCAGCCCGTTCCTCGAGATCTCGCCGCTCGCGGCGAACGGTCTGTACGACGACGAAAGCCCCGGCGCGGGTGTCATCGCCGGCATCGGCCGGGTGTCCGGACGCGAATGCGTGATCGTCGCCAACGACGCGACCGTCAAGGGCGGCACCTATTACCCGATGACGGTGAAGAAGCACCTGCGGGCGCAGGAGATCGCGCTGCAGAACCAGCTTCCGTGCATCTACCTCGTCGACTCCGGCGGCGCGTTCCTCCCCAGGCAGGACGAGGTGTTTCCCGACCGCGAGCACTTCGGGCGCATCTTCTACAACCAGGCGACGATGAGCGCGCAGGGCATCCCACAGATCGCGGCGGTCCTCGGCTCTTGCACCGCGGGCGGCGCCTACGTGCCCGCCATGAGCGACGAGGCGGTCATCGTCCGCAACCAGGGCACCATCTTCCTGGGCGGCCCGCCGCTGGTGAAGGCGGCCACCGGTGAGGTCGTGACCGCCGAGGAACTCGGCGGCGGCGACCTGCACTCCAAGGTCTCGGGTGTCACCGACCACCTCGCGGAAGACGACCAGGACGCGCTGCGGATCGTGCGGAACATCGTCGCGACCTTCGGTCCGCGCGCCGAACGTCCGTGGGACGTGATCTCCGCAGTCCCCGCGACGGCGCAGCAGACCGACCTCTACGACGTGGTCCCCACCGACCCGCGCACCCCCTACGACGTCCACGAGGTCATCGACCGCATGGTCGACGGTGGTGAATTCCAGGAGTTCAAGGCCGAGTACGGCAAGACCCTGGTCACCGGTTTCGCGCACATCGAGGGCCACCCGGTCGGCATCGTCGCCAACAACGGTGTGCTGTTCGCCGAGTCCGCGATGAAGGGCGCGCATTTCATCGAACTGTGCGACAAGCGCAAGATTCCGCTGTTGTTCCTGCAGAACATCGCCGGCTTCATGGTCGGCCGCGACTACGAGGCGGGCGGCATCGCCAAGCACGGCGCGAAGATGGTCACCGCGGTGGCGTGTGCGCGGGTGCCGAAGCTGACCGTCGTGATCGGCGGCTCCTACGGGGCGGGAAACTACTCGATGTGCGGGCGGGCGTACTCGCCGCGGTTCCTGTGGATGTGGCCGAACGCCCGGATCTCCGTGATGGGCGGGGAGCAGGCGGCCTCGGTGCTGTCGACGGTGCGCAGCGAGCAACTCGACAGCGCGGGCAACCCGTGGTCGGCCGACGACGAGGAGGCGTTCAAGGCGCCGATCCGCGAGCAGTACGAGGCGCAGGGCAACCCGTACTACTCGACGGCCAGGCTGTGGGACGACGGCATCATCGACCCCGCCGATACCAGAACTGTTCTCGGACTGGCGCTCTCGGTGTGTGCGAACGCACCGGTCGAGCCGGTCTCCTACGGCGTTTTCCGGATGTGAGTGGAATGACTGAAATGACTCGGATAGATACCGTCCTGGTGGCCAACCGCGGCGAGATCGCGGTGCGCGTGATCCGCACGCTGCGGGCCATGGGAATCCGCTCCGTCGCCGTCTTCAGCGAGGCGGATCGGGACGCCCGGCACGTCCGCGAGGCCGACACCGCGGTCCTGCTCGGCCCGGCCGCGGCCCGGGAGAGTTACCTCGTCATCGAGAAGGTGATCGCGGCGGCGCAGGCGACCGGTGCGCAGGGGATCCATCCCGGTTACGGGTTCCTGTCGGAGAACTCCAAGTTCGCCGGCGCGTGCGCCGATGCGGGGATCGCGTTCCTCGGCCCGTCCGCGCACGCCATCGAGGTGATGGGCGACAAGATCACCGCGAAGAACGCGGTGGCGAAGTTCGACGTGCCGGTCGTTCCCGGCATCGCCCGGCCCGGCCTGTCCGACGACGAACTGATCGCGGCCGCGGGCGATATTGGATACCCGGTGCTCGTCAAGCCCTCGGCTGGTGGCGGCGGCAAGGGCATGCGCCTGGTGGAGGAGCCGGGCGCACTGGCCGAGGCGCTGCGCAGCGCGCGGCGTGAAGCGGCGTCGGCGTTCGGCGACGACACGCTCTTCCTCGAGCGGTTCGTGCTGCGCCCCCGGCACATCGAGGTGCAGATCCTCGCGGACGGACACGGGAACGTGGTCCATCTCGGTGAGCGCGAATGCAGTCTGCAGCGCCGCCACCAGAAGGTCATCGAGGAGGCGCCGTCGCCGCTGCTGGACGAGGCGACGCGCGCCCGGATCGGCGAGGCCGCCTGCAACACGGCGCGCAGCGTCGACTACTCCGGTGCGGGAACCGTCGAGTTCATCGTCTCCGCCGACAAGCCCGACGAGTTCTTCTTCATGGAGATGAACACCCGTTTGCAGGTCGAGCACCCGGTCACCGAACTCGTCACGGGCCTCGACCTCGTCGAGTGGCAGGTGCGGGTCGCCGCCGGTGAGCCACTCGGGTTCACCCAGGACGACGTCACCCTCACCGGGCACGCCATCGAAGCCCGCGTCTACGCCGAGGACCCCAGTCGCGGCTTCCTCCCCACCGGCGGACTCGTCGCCGACGTCGTCGAACCCGCAGGCCCCGGTGTCCGGGTCGATTCCGGGCTGCAGCCCGGCACGGTCGTGGGCAGCGATTACGACCCGATGCTGGCGAAGGTCATCGCCCACGCCGACGACCGCGCCGGCGCGCTGCGGAAACTGGACCGCGCCCTGGCCGGGACCGGTGTGCTGGGAGTGGTCACCAACATCGAGTTCGCGCGCTTCCTGCTCGCCGACCCGGACGTGGTGGCGGGCACCCTCGACACGGGCCTGCTCGACCGGCGGCTCGAGGACTTCGTCGCCGCGGAGGCCACCGATGCCGCCCTGATCGCCGCGGCGTCGTTCCGCTGGTTGCAGCGCTGGCCCGAGCGTGCGCAGGCCGACCCGTGGGACGTTCCGAGCGGCTGGCGGGTCGGGACGCCGGCACCCACCAGCATCCGGTTGTCCTCGCCCACCCGCACCGACCACGTGCGCATCACGGGCAGCCCGTCCGAGGCCACCGCGCAGGTCGAGGACGGCGACACCCTGTCGCTGACGGCGGCGCTCGACGGGTCCACGCTGTCGGTCGTGATCGACGGCAGGCGCGAGACCTACCGGGTCGCCCAGACCGACGGGCACATCTGGCTCGCGGGGTCCGACGGCACGACGATGCTGCGTGAGGTCCGTGAACTCAGTGTCCGCACCGGCGACGTCCACGCGGGCGAGGCGGAGATCACCAGCCCCATGCCCGGATCCGTCATCGCGGTCGGCGCCGAGGCGGGCGCCCACGTCACCGCCGGCCAGACACTCGTCGTAGTCGAGGCGATGAAGATGGAGCATGCGCTCACCGCGCCCGTCGACGGCGTCGTCGACGTCCTCGTCGCGCCCGGTGACCAGGTGATGGTCGACCAACTGCTCGCACGAGTCACCCCGCACACCGACACCACCGACACGAAAGAAGACGCGTCATGACTGAATTCCTTGCCACCGGCCAGCTTCCGGACGAGTACCAGCAGTTGGCGAAGACCGTCGCGGACTTCGCCAAGAACGTGGTGGCACCGGTCGCGGCTGAGCACGACGCCAACCACACGTTCCCGTACGAGGTGGTGTCGGGGATGGCCGACATGGGCCTGTTCGGCCTGCCCTTCCCCGAGGAGTACGGCGGAATGGGCGGCGACTACTTCGCCCTCTGCCTGGCACTCGAAGAACTCGGCAAGGTCGACCAGAGCGTCGCGATCACGCTGGAAGCCGGAGTGTCGCTGGGTGCGATGCCGATCTACCGGTTCGGCAACGAGGAGCAGAAGCAGGAGTGGCTGCCGCAGCTGACGAGCGGCAAGAGCCTGGCCGCGTTCGGGCTCACCGAGCCGGGCGCCGGAAGCGACGCCGGCGGCACGAAGACCACCGCGAAGTTCGACAGCGGTGAATGGATCATCAACGGCAACAAGCAGTTCATCACGAACTCCGGAACCGACATCACCAAGCTCGTTACCGTCACCGCGGTGACCGGGACGAAGGACGGCAAGAAGGAGATCTCCACCATCCTCGTGCCGACGTCGACACCCGGCTTCACCGCCGAACCGGCGTACAACAAGGTCGGCTGGAACGCCTCCGACACCCACCCGCTCACGTTCGCCGATGTGCGCGTCCCGGAGGAGAACCTGCTCGGCGAGCGCGGTCGCGGGTACGCGAACTTCCTCCGGATCCTCGACGAGGGGCGCATCGCCATCGCCGCCCTCAGCGTCGGCGCCGCCCAGGGATGCGTCGACGAGTCGGTCAAGTACGCCAAGGAACGTGAGGCGTTCGGGCGGCCGATCGGGCACAACCAGGCCATCGCCTTCAAGATCGCCCGCATGGAGGCGCGCGCCCACACCGCGCGCACGGCGTACTACGACGCCGCCGCCCGGATGCTGTCCGGCAAGCCGTTCAAGAAGCAGGCCGCCATCGCCAAGCTCGTCGCCTCCGAGGCCGCGATGGACAACGCCCGGGACGCCACCCAGATCCACGGCGGCTACGGGTTCATGAACGAGTACACCGTGGCGCGGCACTACCGCGACAGCAAGATTCTGGAGATCGGTGAAGGCACTACCGAGGTGCAGTTGATGCTGATCGCGCGGGAGGCGGGACTGTGACCTCCGCGGAGAGCACCACCGATACCGAATCTGCGACGACGGAGCCCAGGCGAATCGTCCAGCGTGGCCTGTGGTTCGAGGAGTTCGAGCTGGGCGCGGTGTACGAGCACCGTCCCGGCCGGACCGTCACCGAGGCCGACAACGTCCTGTTCACGACGCAGACGATGAACACCCAGGCCCTGCACCTGGACGCGGCGTACAGCGAGGGCACCCAGTTCGGCGTGCGACTCGTCAACTCGATGTTCACCCTCTCGACGCTGGTCGGACTGTCGGTGGCGCAGCTGACGCAGGGGACCATCGTCGCGAACCTGGGGTTCTCGGAGATCAGCTTCCCGAAGCCGATGTTCCACGGGGACACGCTGTACGCGGAGACGAAGATCGTGGACAAGCGCGAATCGAAGAGCCGTCCCGGCGAGGGCATCGTGACTCTCGAGCACACCGGCCGCAACCAGAACGGCGACGTGGTGGCCATCGCGGTCCGCAAGACCCTCGTCCAGAAGAAGCCGTCGTGAGCTGGGAACTGCCCGGTCCCGCCTGGTTGTTCTGCCCGGCGGACCGGCCCGAACGGTATGCGAAAGCGGCGGCGGCCGCCGACGTCGTGATCCTCGACCTCGAGGACGGGGTGGCGCCCGGCGACAAGGAGGCGGCCCGGGTCGCCCTCATCGACACCCCGCTGGATCCCGATCGGACCGTCGTGCGGGTCAACCCGGTCGGCACCGAAGACCACGAACGCGACCTGCTTGCGCTCGACGGCACCCGCTACACCCGGCTCATGCTGGCCAAGTGCGAGTCGGCCGACCAGGTGCTGTCGCTGGCTCCGCGCGAGGTGATCGCCCTGGTCGAGTCACCGCTCGGCGCCCTCGCCGTCACCGAGATCGCGTTGGCGGCCAGCACCATCGGCGTGATGTGGGGGGCCGAGGACCTCGTCGCCGCGATGGGTGGTAACTCCAGCCGCCGCGAGGACGGCAGCTACCGCGACGTCGCCACCCAGGTGCGGTCGTCGACGCTGCTGGCGGCCAAGGGTTATCACCGGCTCGCGCTGGACTCCGTCTACCTCGACATCAAGGACCTGGACGGGTTGCGCGCCGAGGCCCTCGACGCCGTCGCCGTCGGATTCGACGTCAAGGTCGCCATCCACCCGAGTCAGGTCGCGGTGATCCGCGAGGCGTACGCACCGTCCGACGAGGACGTCGACTGGGCGACGCGGGTTCTCGCCGCCGTCGCCGACCAGCGCGGGGTGTTCGCGTTCGAGGGAAAGATGGTGGACGCGCCGGTCCTGCGTCACGCAGAGGCGATCCTGCGCCGCTCACAGGTCGAGTCGGCAAGGGGCAAGCAGGCCTGAGGCCGGCGGTAGGCGGCGAAAGAGAGCGGAACGGCCGCGCTCTCGGGGAAGATGGTCCCCATGGCTGCCGATCCGCAATGGGTTCCCTCCGAAGCCGACGTGCGCGACGCGGTGATCACCGATTTCGCCGCGTTCGTCGCACGGCGCCACAGTGTCACGGTCGACGACTACCGGTCGCTGTGGCGCTGGTCGGTGGCGGCGCCGGGGGAGTTCTGGCAGGACGTGTGGGACTACTTCGAGTTCCGGTCCGCCACCGATCCCGGGCCCGCCCTCGCCGACGCCGCGATGCCGGGCGCCGTCTGGTTTCCGGGGGCGACGCTCAACTACGTCGACCACGTCTTCCGGAACGCCCGGCCCGGCACCCCGGCGATCCTGTACGCGGGTGAGGGATTTCCCGACGTCTCCGTCGGGTGGGACGAGTTGCGTTCTGCGGTGGCGGGTCTCGCCGCGACGCTCCGCGAGCACGGGGTCGGGGTCGGTGATCGTGTGGTCGGCTACCTTCCGAACATCCCCGAGGCGGTCGTCGCGTTCCTCGCCACGGCGTCGCTCGGCGCCGTGTGGGCCGCGTGCGGGCAGGACTATTCCGCGCCGGCCGCGCTCGATCGGCTGGGTCAACTGGAACCGGCAGCGCTGATCACTGCGGACGGGTACCGGTTCGCGGGCAAGGAACACGACAGGCTGGGGGCAGTGGCCGAGTTGCGGGCCGGATTGTCGCCGGCCCTCACGGTGGTGGTGCCCCACCTCGATGCGGACGCCGCCGTCGACGGTGCTCTCACCTGGGCGGAGGCCACCGCCGGGGGCAGCGCACTCGAACCCGTTCCCGTCCCGTTCGACCACCCGTTGTGGGTGGTGTTCTCCTCGGGTACCACCGGCCTGCCGAAGGGCATCGTGCACGGTCACGGCGGCGTTCTCCTCGAGCACGTGAAGTCGCTGGCGCTCCACCTCGACCTCGGCCGCGAGGACATATTTTTCTGGTACACGAGTCCCAGCTGGATGATGTGGAACTTCCAGACAGCGGGCCTGCTGGTGGGAGCCACGATCGTCTGCTACGACGGAAGTCCGTCGTATCCGACTCCGGATGCGTTGTGGGCCTTGGCGTCACGACTGGGTGTGACAGTGCTCGGCACCAGTCCCGGCTACGTTCTCGCGTGCGACAAGGCAGGGGTGATCCCCGTCCGCGACCACGATCTGAGCGCGCTCCGCGCGGTGGGAGTCACGGGATCGACGTTGCCGGCGGCGTCGTCGCTGTGGCTGTCGGAGAACGTCGGTCGCGGCGTACCCGTCGTGTCGATCACCGGGGGGACCGACGTGGTGTCGGCGTTCATCGGGGGAGCGCGCACCGTCCCGGTCTGGCCGGGGGAGCTGTCCGCCCCCTGTCTCGGGGTTGCCGTCGAGGCGTTCGACGAAGCGGGGCGGCCGGTGCGAGACGAGGTGGGTGAACTAGTTGTCACCGCACCGATGCCGTCCATGCCGGTGTTGTTCTGGAACGATCCGGACGGAAAGCGTTACCGCGAAGCCTATTTCGAGGTGTTCCCCGGAGTGTGGCGACACGGCGACTGGATCACGATCACCGATCGCGGGACCGTCCTCATGCACGGACGGTCCGATTCCACGTTGAACCGCAACGGAATCCGGATGGGCAGCGCCGACATCTACCAGGTGGTCGAGAAACTCCCGGAAGTTGCCGAGGCGCTCGTCGTCGGAGTCGATCAGGCGGACGGCGGATACTGGATGCCGCTGTTCGTGGTCCTCGCGGAGGGCGCCGTACTCGACGACGCGCTGAAGCAGCGGATCCGCGGAGCGATCCGGGAGCAGGCCTCTCCGCGGCACGTGCCCGACGACATCATCGAGGCGCCCGGCATCCCGCACACCCGTACCGGCAAGAAACTCGAGGTGCCGCTCAAACGGATCTTCCAGGGTGCGGACGCGGGGCGGACGGTGGACCGCAGCGCCGTCGACGACCCCGGCCTGCTCGACTGGTTCGCGCGGCACGGACGCTGAGCAGCGGCTCCGCCGAGTAGCAGCGTCGTCGGGCACCAACGATTTTGTTAGCCTTACCTTTGTTGCGCGCGCCGAGGTGTGAGATATCTCCCGCTCCCCTCCGGCCGGTCGCGCCGCGGGAAATCCGACCAATCGGACACCGGGAGCGTCCCGTTTCGGGAGGGTGTTCCAGATACTGGGACGCGGCCGCGATGTCGTCGGTTCGGGCTCCCTTGTCGCGGTCGCGCCTCCGCATCCTCATGGCAGGTCAGCGGGCGATCTGACATGATCCGGAGGCTCGCCCGTCGCTGAGCGGGCGTCCAGTATTCCGCTCGGTGCGGGTGGGTAACGGGCCTGGTCGGTTATTCCCTGCGCGCAACCTCGGGTGTTTGCCGTTTTGAGACCTGCGCGGGGCTTTGGTAGACACGGTGGTTGGCAAAAACTGCGGTCACGGGGGGCAGTGGGTGTTCAACGCCGCGGTCGATCACCGGATCGGCCGCACCGTGCATGGGAAGAGTCGGGAGGCGGAACATGAAACTGGATACGACAGTTGTACACCTAGCGAAATTCCGACTCTCGGTACGGTATCCGTGTTCTGGTTGGACGCGACGCCCGGGATGTGGTTCTGCCTGTTGAATATGAGCGCGTCGAAGATCGAATTCAGGCTCGGTTCTGGAAGTATCGAGGGTTGGGTACGTCACAGCGGCGCCGGTAACGGTACTGGATCTGACACCGATGTAATTCCCGGTGTTACCGCGGGACCGTACGAACCGAGAATGTCACCACCGATCGAGAGGAGGCCGAAGCGATGATCGTGACGATGTTTCGTTCCCTCACCAGCGCCGTAGACTCGGCTCTCGACTCGGAGGATGACGAGCACCGATTGGGTGGCCGCTTGTTGGATCGATGAGAGAACGGAGCCACGTATGAACCCGCTCACCGCGAGTAGTTCGGGATGTAAGGGCCTTGGAGTGTTCAGCGTCGCAGGCAATCGGGTTTCGGACGATCGTCTGACATCGACTCCGGGTGTGGTGGAACTCTTCGATCAGCGCGGGTCGTCCCGCGCTCGGCACGTCCCTGTTCCGCGAGAAGCTTCGAACCGGCAAGGCCTGTTCATGTGATGGCGTTCATCGGAAGACCGGCCCGCGGCGCAGTCCGTGGGACCGAGAGCTACGAATCACCAAAGACACAGGCGGCAGTCGCCACGCGTTCGAGAACGGAGTAACCCTTGGGGTCGGGACATGCAGCGGGTAGTAGCGGTGCTCCGGAAGGAGCGTTTCCGCTGTCGGCTGCGCAGCGTGGCATCTGGTTCGCGCAACACGCGATGGGCGACGTTCCCCTCACTATCGCCCAGTACATCGAACTTCGCGGCGACATCGACCTCGACCTCCTCACCGAGGCCAGCAAGCGCACCGGCCGGGAGTTCGGCTCCGGCTTCCTCCGCCTCGTCGAGATCGACGGTGTTCCGTACCAGTACGTCGACAAGGCGCTAGACGACGCCATCACCTACGTCGACCTGCGCGGCGAGGACGATTCCGTCGACGCCGCCGAGAAGTGGATGCGGGCCAACTACAGCGCCCCCGTCGACCTTCTCGAGGACCGCCTCGTCGTGGTCTACCTGCTCCACGTCGGAGAGAACCACTACTTCTGGTTCTGCCGTATCCACCACATCGCGCTCGACGGCTTCGGCGCGATGGCGCTGATCGCGCGCATCGCCGAGATCTACACCGCGCTGGTCGAGGGCGCCGAGCCGCCGGCCTGCCGCGCCGAGGACCTGGTCCGGATCGTGGAGGACGAGCAGCGGTACCGCAATTCCGACCGGTTCGCGAAGGACCGCGAATACTGGGCCGAACGCACCGCGCACCTGCCCGAGGCCCCGAGCCTGGCCGGTCGTGCCGCGATGGTCGGCAAGTTCGCGCGGCTCTCCTCCGAGGCGCTGCCCGAGTCCACCGCCGCCCTTCTCGACGAGGCGCTGGGTGGCAGCAACGCCAGTTCCGCGCCCATCGTGGTGGCCGCGTTCGCCGCGTACCTGGCGCACATGACGGACCGGACGGACGTCGTCCTCAGCCTGCCGGTGTCGGCCCGCACCACCGCCACGTTGCGTCGCTCCGGCGGAATGGTGTCCAACATCGTTCCGCTCAGGCTCCAGATCACCCCGGAGATGACCGTCCCCGAGCTGGTCAAGAGCGTACAGATCGAACTCACCGGTGCCCTGCGCCGCCAGCGCTACCGCCACGAGGACATCCGCCGCGACGCCGGCGCGCCCCAGGGGCAGCGCGGCTTCTTCGGGCCCTCGATCAACATCATGATGTTCCACAGCGAGATCAAGCTGGGAACGGTCACCGGACACCAGAACGTCCTCACCACCGGGCCGGTGGAGGACCTCTCGCTGAACATCTACCAGGGTGTGGCAGGCAGCAAGATCCACATCGACTTCGAGGCCAACCCCAACCTGTACTCCGCGGACGAGCTGGACCGGCACCACAGTCGCTTCTTCGACTTCTTCGAGCGCTTCCTCGGCGCCGGCGACGACGCCTCGGTGTCCGACCTGGCCACAATGAGCGGTGAGGAATACGAGCAGGTCGTGACGAGGTGGAACGGCGACGTCGTGGCCCCGCCCGCGGGCACCGTCGTCGACCTGTTCGACGCCCAGGTCGTGCGCACGCCCGACGCGACGGCACTCGTCTTCGAGGGCGAGGAGCTCACCTACGCCGAGTTCGACGCGCGGGTGAACCGTCTCGCCCGGACGCTGATCGGCCGGGGTGTGGGTCCGGAGACGAAGGTCGCCCTCGCGATCCGCCGCTCGATCGACTCCATGGTCGCGATGTACGCCGTCGTCAAGGCGGGCGCCGCATACGTGCCCCTCGACCCCGACCACCCCGCCGAGCGCACGGCGTACGTGCTGGCGAGCGCCCGCCCGCTGTGCATCCTCACGGTCGCGCGGGACGGACTCGTCTTCCCCGCCGATCACGACGTCGTGGAGATCGACGCCGTCGATTCGAGCGGCGTTCCGGCGGGCCCGATCCGCGACGAGGAGCGGACTGCGGACCTGCGGGCCGCCAACCCGGCGTACGTCATCTACACGTCCGGGTCCACCGGACGTCCGAAGGGCGTGGCGGTCAGCCACGCCGCGGTCCTGAACCAGGTCACGTGGATCGCGTCGCGTTACGGGCTCGATGCGAACGACGTAGTGCTGCAGAAGACGCCGACGACGTTCGACGTGTCGGTGTGGGAACTGTTCTCCGCACTCGCCTCCGGCTCGCGCCTGGTGATCGCCGCGCCCGAGGGGCATCGCGACCCCGCCTACCTCGCCGACGTGATCGCGCGCGAGAAGGTCACGGCCACGTCGTTCGTCCCGTCGATGCTGTCGGTGTTCGTCTCCGAGGCCGCTCGCGATCAACTCGTCAGCCTGCGCTTCGTTCTCGTTGCGGGAGAGGCATTTCCGCCTGCCGTCGCAGCATCGTTCCGGGCGAAGTCCGGTGCCGAGTTGCACAACCTGTACGGCCCCACCGAGTTCACCGTGCACGCCACCGCGGGTGAGGTGGATCGGGAGTCCGTCCACACGATCCCCATCGGCACCCCGGTGTGGAACACCGAGGCGTACGTGCTCGACGGCCACCTCCGGCCCGCACCCATCGGATCCGCGGGAGAGCTCTATCTCGCGGGCGCACAGGTGGCCCGCGGCTATGAGGGCAGGCCGGAACTGACGGCGGAACGCTTCGTGGCCAATCCTTTCGGTGCCGCCGGTACCCGCCTGTACCGCACCGGCGACCTCGTCAAGTGGCGCGTCGACGGCAGCATCGAGTACCTCGGCCGCACCGACTTCCAGGTGAAGGTGCGCGGCCTGCGGATCGAGCTCGGCGAGATCGAGTCCGCGATGTCCTCGTATCCCCATGTGGCGCAGTCGGTTGTGGTCGTGCACGACAGTTCCCTCGGGCAGCGGCTCGTCGGTTACGTCGTTCCCGAGCCGGGTTCGGCGCTGGACGTCGACGATCTGACGGTCCACGTCGGCCGCGCGGTGCCCTCGTACATGGTTCCCGACGCCGTCATGGTGCTCGCCGAGATGCCGGTCGGTGCGAGCGGCAAGCTCGACCGGAAGGCGCTGCCCGAACCCACGTTCGCGGCGGAGGCCAGTGAGTACGTGGCTCCCCGCAGCACCATGGAGGAGTCGATAGCCGGCCTGTTCGCCGAGGTCCTCGGTCTGCCCCGCGTCAGTGTCGGCGACTCGTTCTTTGCGCTCGGCGGCGACAGCATCGTCTCGATCCAGCTGGTGTCCCGCGCGAAGGAAGCCGGCGTCCTGTTCACGGCCCGGGACGTCTTCGAACGCAAGACCGTTGCCTCGCTCGCCGAGGTCGCGAAGTCCGCATCCGAATCGGCGACGGTGCACGTCCTCGAGGAACTGCCGGGCGCCGGTATCGGCACGATGCCGCTCACACCGGTCGTGCACTGGATGACGGAGCTGGGCGGCGACTTCCACCGGTTCTCCCAGTCCATTCTCCTCGCGCTCCCGCCGAAGGTGGAGCGCGAGCGCCTGGTGCGCACGCTGGCGGCCGTCGTCGACCGCCACGACGCCCTGCGTTCGTCGTTGCGGCGCAACGACTCTCCGACCGGGTGGTCGCTGGAGGTCGCTCCGATCGGCTCGGTCGACGTCGACCGCCTCGTCGACCGCATCGAGTTCGCCGACGGTCCCGGCACCGGCACGTTCGAGGCGCTGGCAGCGCACGCCCTCGATCGCACCGTGGACAGGCTGGACCCGGCGACCGGCAGCGTGGTGCGGTTCGTCTGGTTCGCGCCCACCGAGGACACCGCCGAACCGGCACCCCGGGACGCCTCGGACGGCGACACCGCGGAAGCGGAGAGCGCCCCGCGCACGGGACGTCTGCTCGTCGTGATCCACCACCTCGCGGTGGACGGTGTGTCCTGGCGAGTGCTGGTGCCCGATTTCGCGTCCGCGTGGGGACAGATCGCCGCCGGTGCCGACCCGCTGCTCCCGGCCGTCGGAACCTCGGTCCGCCGCTGGGCGCACGGCCTCGCCGACAACGCGCGCAGTGCCCGGCGCGTGGGCGAACTCGACTACTGGCGCACCACGCTGGACGGTGCGGACCCGCTGATCGGTTCGCGGGCCCTGGATGGTCGCGACACGGTCTCGACCACCGGCCGTATCCGCCTCGAGGTTTCGGCGGACGTCACCGACGGTCTGCTGACCGACGTGCCGCGCGCCTTCCACGGTGGCGTGAACGACGGCCTTCTCACCGCCCTCGCGCTCGCCGTTGCGGCGTGGCGCGCGGAACGCGGGACCACCGAGTCCTCCACGCTCGTGCACCTCGAAGGGCACGGCCGCGAGGAGACGGTGCTGCCCGGCGCCGACCTGTCCCGCACGGTGGGCTGGTTCACCAGCATGTACCCGGTCCGGTTGTCGGCGCCCGGGATCGACGTCCGCGACGCCCTCGCCGGCGGGGCGGCCGCAGGTCAGGCCGTCAAGTCGGTGAAGGAACAACTCGCGCGCGTACCCGAGCACGGCATCGGCTACGGAATGCTGCGGTTCCTCAACGCCGAGACCCGCGCGGTTCTCGCGGCGCTGCCGAGCCCCCAGATCAGCTTCAACTATCTGGGCCGCGTGTCGGTCGGCGAGATTCCCGCCGCGTTCCGGGCGGCGGGGTGGGTTCCCGACACCGACACCATGGAGTTGACCGGCACCCGCAACAGTGAGATGCCGGTGCACTTCGCCCTCGACATCAACGCGATGATCGTGGACGTCGAAGGTGAGCAACGACTTTCGGCCACCGTCGACTTCCCGCAGGGTGTCCTCACGGAGGCCGAGGTGGTTGAGCTCACGGGCCTGTGGACGCGCGCGCTCGAAGGGCTCGTCGAGCACACGAGGCGGCCCGGAGCCGGCGGCCGGACGCCGTCGGACCTCGACCTCGTTCCGCTGAGCCAGAGCCGGATCGACACCCTCGAGAGCGACTACCCGGCGCTCGCCGACGTCTGGTCGCTGGCCCCGCTGCAGGTGGGCCTGCTGTTCCACGCGTCGCTGGCCGGTGCCACCACCGACGTGTACACCACCCAGCTGGTCATGGACCTGGGCGGATCCGTCGACACCGACCGACTCCGCCGCGCCGCGGAATCCCTCGTCGCCCGGCACCCCAACCTGCGCACCGCGTTCGTCGCGGGCGACGACGGCACCGGCATGCAGGTGGTCGTCGACCGGGTGGACGTGCCGTGGACGCACGTCGACCTCTCGGCCGCGTCCCAGCACGATCGGGACGCCGAACTCGACGCGCTGATGCTCGCGAACCGGACGGACCGGTTCGACATGACGGCCCCGCCGCTGGTCCGGTTCCTGCTGGTCGAGACGGGTGCGGACCGTTACCGGTTCGCCGTCACCAACCACCACATCCTGCTGGACGGCTGGTCGCTGCCGATCCTCATCCAGGATCTGCTGACCCTGTACGCGGTGGACGGCGACGCTTTGGCACTGCCGCAGCCGCGTCCGTACCGCAGCTACCTCGAGTGGCTGTCGGCACAGGATCCGCAGGTGTCGGTGGACGCGTGGGCGAAGGCACTCGGCGGTATCGAGGAGCCCACCCTCCTCGCGCCGGCGCACACGGAGACGGCCCCGGCGCTCACCCCCGGTGAGCTCGTGATCGATCTGCCGGACGACCTGCTCGCCGACATGACCGCGCGCTCACGCGAACTCGGCGTCACCATGAACACGCTCGTCCAGGCCGCATGGGGAATCGTGCTGGGCAGGCTGACCGGACGCGACGACGTGGTGTTCGGCACCACCGTGTCGGGCCGTCCACCGCAGGTGCCCGGCATCGAGTCGATGCTCGGGCTCTTCATCAACACCCTGCCGGTGCGGGTCCGCGTGCAGGCGGGCGACGCCGTGCGCACCCTGCTCGACCGCATCCAGCACGAGCAGACCGAGTTGCTCGACCACCATCACGTCGGGCTCACCGACATCCAGCAGGGGCTCGGCCTCGGAGCGCTGTTCGACACCCTGATGGTCTACGAGTCCTACCCGCTCGACCGTGACGCCCTGACGAAGAACAGCGACATCGAGGGTCTCCGCGTTCTCGACGTGACGTCCAACGACGCCACGCACTACCCACTGGCGATCGTCGCGATGACCGACCCGCGGCTGCACCTGACCGCCAAGTTCCTTCCCGAGCTGTTCGAGGCCGCCGAGGTCGAGGAGATCATGGCGCGGGTCGTCCGCGTGCTCGGGGCGTTGTCCGGGGACGTCGAGACGCGCGTCGCGGACATCGACATCCTCGCGCCCGACGAGCGTGCGTCGCTGCTGGCGGCGCACGGCACCGAGGCCGCCGCGCCGCTGTCGCTGCCGGAGATCCTCGCCGCGACCGCCGCGGAGAACGGCGAGCGCATCGCGCTCGTCGCGGACGGCGAATCGATGACGTACGCGGAACTGGACGCGCGCTCGAGCCGGCTCGCGCGGGTGCTCATCGACCGCGGAGTCGGACCGGAAACATCTGTGGCGCTCGGGATGACGCGCTCGCAGCACTCGGTGATCGGAACGTGGGCGGTGGCCAAGGCAGGCGGCACGTTCGTGCCCGTCGACCCCCGCTACCCGTCCGAGCGCATCGCGCACATGGTCGCAGATTCCGGCGCCGTCCTCGGCCTGACCGTGTCCGCTCAGCGGGACGGCCTTCCGTCCGGTGTCGACTGGCTCGCGTTGGACTCGTCCGAGTGCCAGTCGCTGTGCGCCACGCAGTCACCGGAGCCGGTGACGGATTCCGAGCGGACCACGTCGGTGCGGCTCGAGCACGCGGCCTACATGATCTACACGTCTGGCACCACAGGTCTGCCGAAGGGCGTCGTCGTCACCCACACGGGTCTGGCCAACTTCTCCGCCGAACAGCGGACCCACTACGGGGTGAGCCCGTCGGCGCGGACCCTGCACTTCGCGTCCCCGAGTTTCGACGCGTCCGTCCTCGAACTGCTGCTCGCGTTCGGTTGCGGCGCGACGATGGTCGTCGCCCCCGCCGACCTGTACGGCGGCGAGGAACTGCGACAGTTCCTCGCGGACAACGAGGTCACCCACGCCTTCGTCACGCCCGCCGCGCTCGCGTCGGTGGAGCCGGCCGGACTCGACCGGCTCGAGGTCGTCGTCGTCGGCGGCGAGGCGTGCCCGCCGGAACTGGTGGAACGCTGGGCACCGGGCCGCCGGATGTACAACGGCTACGGTCCCACCGAGGCCACCGTCATGAGCAACGTCAGCAACATGCTGGTGCCCGGGAAACGGATCGAGATCGGCGGTCCCGTCTGCGCCGTCACCGTCTACGTTCTCGACGCACTGCTGCGCCCGGTACCTGTCGGCGTGGCAGGGGAGTTGTACATCGCGGGCCCCGGTCTCGCCCGTGGCTACCACGACCGTCTCGGCCTCACCTCCGAACGGTTCGTCGCGAACCCGTTCGGCGAGAACGGCAGCCGGATGTACCGCACGGGCGACATCGTCCGGTTCGTCGTCGATCCCGGGCACCGCGCCGGTTACGGGGTGGAGTACGTGGGCCGCAGCGACTTCCAGGTGAAGGTCCGCGGCTTCCGCATCGAACTCGGCGAGATCGACGCGGCGCTGGTGGCGCACCCGAATCTCGAGTTCGCGGTCACCGTCGGCACGTCGCTGCCGTCGGGATCGACCGCCCTCGTCTCGTACGTGCTGCCGACCGCGGGCGCCACCGTCGACGTCGCCGAGGTGACGCACTTCGCCGGCGACACGCTGCCGGCGCACATGGTGCCCAGCGCGATCGTCGTCCTCGACGAGATCCCGCTCACCACCGCAGGCAAACTCGATCGGAAGGCTCTGCCCGAGCCCGATTTCGACGCCCTCCAGGGCGAGATGGTCGAACCGCGCACACCGACCGAGGAACTGGTCGCCGGTGTCCTCGCGGACGTGCTCGGGCTCGCGAAGATCAGCGTCGCCGAGTCGTTCTTCGACCTCGGCGGCAACTCGCTCGTCGCGACGAAGGCGGTCGCGCGGCTCAACGCCGCCGCAGGCACCCGACTGGGTGTGCGCGAGTTGTTCGAGGCGCCGACCGTGGAACGGCTCGCCGTCAAGGTCGCCGAGCAGGCAGGCACCGTCTCGGACCGCCCGGCGCTCGTCGCGCGGCCGCGCCCCGCGCGCGTTCCGCTGTCGATGGCGCAGCAGAGCATGTGGCTGATGAACCGGTTCGACACGGCGTCCTCGGCGTACAACATCCCGCTCGCCGTTCGGCTGTCCGGTGCACTCGACATCGACGCGATGTCGTCGGCCGTCTCCGACGTGCTCGCGCGGCACGAGTCGCTGCGGACGGTGTTCCCGGACTCCGCCGACGGGCCGTACCAGCAGGTCGTCGACGTCGCACAGGTTCCGTTCGACCTCACGCCGGTGCGGGTGCCCGAGGCCGAACTCCATACGGCCCTCACCGAATTCGCCACCGAGGGATTCGACGTCACGGTCGCGCCCCCGCTGCGGATCCGGCTGTTCGCCACGAGCGACAGCGAATTCCTGCTCGTCCTCGTGGTGCACCACATCTGCGCCGACGGCGCCTCGATGGCGCCGCTCGCACGGGACGTCATGGTGGCCTACAGCGCGCGCACCGCGGGCGCGGCCCCGCTGTGGCAGCCGCTTCCGGTGCAGTACCCCGACTTCGCGCTCTGGCAGCGTGAGGTCCTCGGCGACCCCGCCGACACACGGTCGCTCGCGGGCAAGCAGATCGCCCAATGGGCGGACACTCTCGCGGGGTCACCCGAGCTGATCGACCTTCCTCTGGACCACGTACGCCCGGCCAGGCAGTCGATGCGGGGCGACTCGATCGACTTCGCGATCACCCCCGAGTTGCGGCGCGGCCTCGAAGCGGTCGGCAAGGACCGCGGCGCGTCCCTCTTCATGGTGACGCACGCGGCGCTGACGACGCTGCTGTCGCGGCTGAGCAACAGTGACGACATCACCGTCGGCACCCCGCTCGCTTCACGCGGTGACCAGGCGCTCGACGACCTGGTCGGCATGTTCGTCAACACCCTCGTCCTGCGCACCCACGTGCGGCCCGGAGATTCGTTCTCCGGTCTCGTCGACCGGGTCCGTGAAGGTGACCTGGCGGCATTCGGCAATTCCGACGTGCCGTTCGAGAAGATCGTGGAGGCGCTGCGGATCCGGCGCTCGGCGGCCTACTCGCCGCTGTTCCAGGTGATGCTGTCGTTCCAGAACAATCGGATGGACGCGCTCGAACTGCCCGGGCTGACCGTGCGCGTGATCGACGACATGGCGCAGGGCGCCAAGTACGACCTCACGCTGACGATCACCGAGAAGGCCGACGAGTCGGGTCGGCCCGCGGGTCTGGGCGGGCGGTTCACGTTCGCCACCGACCTGTTCGAGCGCGGCACCGCCGAACGTATCGCCGAACGGTTCATCAGGATCCTCGAGGCCGTCGTCACCGATCCCGGTGTCGCTGTAGGCGACATCGACATTCTCACCGAACACGAGAGAGCAAAGTTGAGCCAAGCGCGACCTGCCCGCACGATGACAGTTCGCGAGCTGCCGCAGCTTCTGGCCGCTGCGGTCGACGTCGCCCCCGACGCCGTGGCCGTCGCCCACGACGGCATGCAGGTGACGTACCGCGAGTTCGACGAGCGCCTGCGCCTGATGTCGGCTCCGCTGTCCGAGCGGGGCATGGGCCCCGACGCGATCGTGTCCGTGGTGCTGTCCGGTCTGGTTCCCACCATCATGATGGCCCCGCCGTCGGAGGACGGGAAGGACGGCTTCGGCACGATCCTCGACCAGGTCATCGCGGACGCGCACGCCCTGGTCGGTGACATCGAGATCGTGGCGCCCGCACCGGAGATCGTCGCCGCACCCGAGGCGGAATCCGCGGAGACGGAGGGCTGGCCGCTCGAACTGTTCGTCACCCGCTGGCAGGAGTGGGTCGAGCGCGATCCGCAGGCGCCCGCTGTCGTCGCCGGGGGTGTCTCGACCACCCGCGGTGAACTGAACCGTCGCGCCAACCAACTCGCGCGCGAACTGGTCTCGCGCGGTATTCGCCCCGACGACGTCGTGGCGCTGATCGTCCCGCGCTCGCTGGAATGGGTGATCGGGATGATCGCCGCATGGAAGGTCGGCGCGGCCTACTCGCCGTTCGACCAGAAGTGGGGGATCGAGCGGATCACGGGACTCGTCGAAGACAGTGGAACGCGGGCCGTGGTGGCCACCCGGTCCTGGAGCGGGCTCACCGGCGCACCCACCGGGAACGCGGCGCTCGACGATCCGATCGTGCTCGACGATCCCGAGACGGTGCAACACCTCGCTTCACTCGACGACACCGATTTCCCGCACGACCCGTGGTCCGACGAGCACGCGGGCAAGCGCCTGGGGCATGTCATTTCGACGTCCGGCTCGACCGGACGGCCCAAGCCGACGATGGTGCCGATGCTGGGTCTGTCCAACAACTATCAGTCGTACCAGGGCGACCTCCGGGTGAAGGACGGCACCGGACTGCTGATCGCGAACTCGCCGCTGTTCGACCAGACGCAGAAGAACATCTGGGTCGGGCTCGCGTACGGCGGTGTGCTCCACCTCGCCGACGACGGCTTCGATCCGGGACCGATTCTCCGCATGATCGGCACCGGCGACGTTCAGATCACCAACCTGGCGCCGAGTGCGTTCGAGGTCCTCACCGAACTGGACACCGAGGGTGTCCTGCCCAACCTGAAGGTCATTCTCCTCGGCG
This sequence comes from Rhodococcus sp. NCIMB 12038, assembly GCF_002165735.1. NCBI lineage: Bacteria > Bacillati > Actinomycetota > Actinomycetes > Mycobacteriales > Nocardiaceae > Rhodococcus > Rhodococcus sp. NCIMB 12038. Next base: position 203,209 of record NZ_NHML01000012.1, on the reverse strand, counting down.
GTGAGATGCTGCGGCCGGCAGCCTGCACGGCGCTGATCGGCACGGACTCGCGCCTGCTCAACAATTACGGTCCGACCGAGGCCTCGGTCACGTGCTCCTCGTACGAACTGGACCTCTCCACCGCGGACGCCGAGAAGTGGCCGGTCCCGTTCGGCACCGCGTTCCGCGGTGTCCGGTACCACGTGCTCGACGGCCGGATGCGTCCCGTGCCGCCGGGAGTGACCGGTGACCTGTACATCGGTGGCCAGGTTTTGGCCCGCGGCTACGGCAACATGTTCGGCACCACCGCGTCGCGTTTCGTGGCGAACCCGTTCGAGGGGCCCGGCGCCCGCATGTACCGGACCGGTGACCGTGTCCGCGAACTCGACCACGGTGGGCTCGTGTTCGTGGGCCGCAGCGACTTCCAGGTCAAGATCCGCGGTCTCCGGATCGAACTCGGCGAGATCGAGGCCGCCCTCACCGCGCACAGCGCGGTGCAGAAGTCGGTCGTCGTCGTCCACGAGAGCGAGCAGGGGCCCCGGCTCGTCGCGTACGTCACCGCGACCGCGGGGACCGAACTCGACGTCGACGCGACCGTGGACGCACTGCGTGACGTGCTGCCCTCGCACATGATCCCGGACACGGTGATGGTCCTCGACGAGATGCCACTCAACGCGAATCTCAAGGTCGACCGCAAGGCTCTTCCGGAGCCGGTCTTCACCACGGGCACCGCCGAGTTCGTCGCACCGCGCACACCGCTCGAGGAGGTCCTCGCCGGCATCTTCGGTGACGTGATCTCCGCGCCGCGGGTGAGCGTCGACGAGTCGTTCTTCGACCTGGGTGGCAACTCGCTCAGCGCGACCCGGGTGGCTGCCCGCGTCACGTCCGCGACCGGCACCGAGGTCGGCATCCGTGACCTGTTCGAGGCGCCCACGGTCGCGACCCTCGCGACGCTCGTCGAGGACCGGGCCCACAACGGCTCCCGCCGCCCCGCGCTCGTCGCCGGCCCGCGCCCCGAGTCGCTGCCGCTGTCGCTCGCGCAGCAGCGGATGTGGTTCCTCAACCGTTTCGATCCGTCCTCACCCGCGTACAACGTTCCGCTCACCGTGCGGCTGCGCGGCGAACTGGACGTCGACGCCCTGGCCGCGGCCCTGTCCGACGTGGTCGCGCGGCACGAGGTGCTGCGGACCGTGTTCCCGGACTCCGATTCCGGTGCGCACCAGGTGATCCTGCCCGCCGCCGACGTCGACCTCACGCTCGAACCGGTCGACGTCCGCGAAGAGGACCTGCGGGACCGGATGTTCGAGTTCGGGTCCACCGGCTTCGACGTCACCGACACGATCCCGGTCCGGACCCGCCTGTTCCGGCTCGGCGCGAACGACCACGTCCTCGTGCTCGTCATGCACCACATCGCGTCCGACGGCGCCTCCACGCTGCCGCTGGCCCGCGACGTCATGACGGCATACGCGGCCCACCGGGAGGGCACGGAGCCCGCCTGGCCGGTGCTGCCCGTCCAGTACGCCGACTACGCGCTGTGGCAGCGGGACGTGCTCGGTTCCGAGGACGACCCCGATTCCCTGGCCGCCGCGCAGATCGACTTCTGGTCGAAGACCCTCGCGGGTGTGCCCGACGTCCTGGCTCTCCCCACCGACCGTCCCCGCCCGACGGTGCGGTCGATGGCAGGCGCCTCCGTCGGCTTCTCCGTCGACGCGGACGTGCACCGTCGTCTCGGCGAGGTCGCGCGGGCGCACAACGTGTCGCTGTTCATGGTGCTGCACGCCTCGCTGTCCGTGCTGCTGGCGCGGCTCAGTTCGAGCACCGACATCGCCATCGGCGCCGCGGTGGCCGGTCGCGGCGACGAGGCGCTCGAGAACCTTGTCGGCATGTTCGTCAACACGCTGGTGCTGCGGACCGAGGTCGAGCCCGGAACCTCCTTCGCCGAACTGCTCGAGCAGGTCCGCACCCAGGACCTCGCCGCGTTCAGCAACCAGGACGTTCCGTTCGAGCAGCTGGTGGACGCCCTGAAGCCGACCCGGTCCACGGCGTATTCGCCGCTGTTCCAGGTCGTGCTGACCCATCAGGTCAACGGCATCCCGTCGCTCGAGTTCGCCGGACTCGAGGCGACACCCGGTGCCGTGGACGTCGAGTTCAGCAAGTTCGACCTCACCGTCGACCTGCGCGAACTGTGGTCGGACGAGGGTGCGCCCACCGGGATCACCGGTGTTCTCGGGTTCGCCACCGAGATCTTCGACACCGATACCGTTCAGGGCTTCGCGGACCGCTTCGTGCGGATCCTCGCGGCCGTCGCGGCCGGCGGGACCGACGTCGCGGTGGGGGACATCCCCATTCTCGACGCCGCGGAGACCGAGGAACTGACACCGGTCCGCGGTCTCGAGGGCGTCGCGCCCACCACGCTCGTCGAACTGCTCGAGGCCGCGGTCGCCGCGAACCCGGACGGGGACGCGATCGTCTCGGGCGGCGACAGCATCACCTACCGCGAACTGGACGAGCGCTCGAACCGGGTGGCGCGCGTCCTGATCGAACGCGGGGTCGGTGCGGAGACGTTCGTCGGGCTCGGTATCACCCGCTCGATCCCGTCCATCGTCGGCATCTGGGCCGTCGCCAAGAGCGGCGGCGCGTACGTGCCGATCGACCCCGGGTACCCGGACGAGCGCATCGCCCACATGGTCACCGATTCCGGTGTGACGCTCGGCCTTTCCGTGAGCTCCGAGGTCGGCCGGCTTCCGCAGGACGTCGACTGGCTGGTCCTCGACAGCGACGAGTTCGCAGACGCCTCGGCGCGCTACTCCACGGCTCCCGTCGCGGAGGCGGAGCGCCGGACGGCGGTCACCCCGGCCAACAGTGCCTACGTGATCTACACGTCCGGCACCACCGGGCAGCCCAAGGGCGTCGTCGTCACGCACCGGGGTCTCGCCAACTTCGCCGCCGAACAGCGGGAGCGTTACCGGGTGACGACCGACTCGCGGACACTGCATTTTGCGTCGCCGAGTTTCGACGCGTCCGTCCTCGAACTGCTGCTCGCGGTCGGCGCCGGCGCCACCATGGTGATCGCTCCCACCGACGTGTACGGCGGACCCGAGTTCGCGAAGTTCCTGCGCGAGCACCGCGTCACGCACGGCTTCGTCACGCCGTCGGCGCTGGCCTCTGTGGATCCGTCCGGGCTCGACGACTTCCAGTTCGTCGTCGCCGGCGGCGAGGCCGTCCCGGCCGAACTCGCGGCCCGCTGGGCGCCCGGACGATCGTTGTTCAACGGCTACGGTCCCACCGAGACCACGATCATGACCAACATCAGCGACCCGATGGCCGCCGACGGCCCGGTCACGATCGGTGGTCCGATCCGCGGCACCAGCGCACTGGTCCTCGACGACCGCCTCCGGCCCGTCCCGGTCGGTATCGCAGGTGACCTCTATCTGTCGGGCCTCGGACTGGCCCGCGGCTACCACCGGCGCACGCCGCTGACCGCGGGGCGCTTCGTGGCGAACCCCTACGGTGAGCCGGGCGATCGGATGTACCGCACCGGCGACGTCGTGCGCTGGAAGAAGGACGCGGACGGCGCGCTGACGGTCGACTACGTGGGGCGCTCGGACCAGCAGGTGAAGGTCCGCGGGTTCCGCATCGAGCTCGGCGAGATCGACGCGGTGCTGGCGAAGCATCCCGCCGTCGACTTCGCGACGACGTCGGTGCTGCCCGGACCGTCCGGGGACTCGGTCCTCGTGTCGTACGTGCTCCCGGCGCCGGGCGCCGAGGTGGACGTGACCGCGGTGCTGGACTTCGTGGGCGAGTTCGTCCCCACGTACATGGTGCCGTCGACGATCGTGGCACTCGACGCGATCCCGCTCACCCCGGTGGGCAAACTCGACCGCCGGGCGCTGCCCGAGCCCGAGTTCCTGGCGGAGGACCGCGAGTTCCGTGCCGCGGGTACCGCTCTCGAACAGCGGGTCGCCGCGGTGTTCGCGGAGGTACTCGGTGTCGACCAGGTCGGCGCCGACGACTCCTTCTTCACGCTCGGCGGAAACTCGCTCGCCGCCACCCGCGTGATGGCGCGAATCAACGAGGCCGTCGGAATCGACGCTCCGGTCCGCGAGATCTTCGAGGCGCCCACGGTGGAGCAGTTGGCTCGCAGGCTGGAAGCGCTCGGCGTGGACGGCGGCGCCCGTCCGCCCGTCACCGCCGGACCGCGCCCGGACCGGCTGCCGCTGTCACTGGCGCAGCAGCGGATGTGGTACGCCAACCGATTCGACCCCGAATCGGCGGAATACAACATCCCGTTGGCGCTCCGGCTCACCGGCGCACTGGACGTCGACGCGTTGCAGTCGGCGATCGCCGACGTCGTGGCCCGGCACGAATCGCTGCGCACGGTGTACCCGGATTCCGTCGACGGCCCCTACCAGGTCGTCCTGTCCGCGTCCGACACGCAGTCCGCGCTCGACGTGGTCCGTGTGGCCGACGAGCAGGAACTGCGGGAGCGGGTCGTCACGCTGGCGTCGGCAGGCTTCGACGTCACCGCCGACGTCCCGGTGCGCGCCGCCCTGTTCGAACTCGGGGAACGCGACCACGTCCTTCTCGTCGTCGTCCACCACATCTCGGCCGACGGTTCGTCGATGGCCCCGCTCGCGCGGGACCTGTTCGGCGCGTACGGTGCACGCGTGCAGGGGGAGGAGCCCGGCTTCTCGCCGCTGCCCGTGCAGTACCCCGACTTCGCCCTGTGGCAGCGCAATCTCCTCGGTTCCGAGGACGACCCGGAGTCGCTTGCGGGCAAGCAGATCGCCTACTGGACGCACGTCCTCGGCGATGCGCCGGAGGTCCTCGACCTCCCGGCCGACCGGCCGCGCCCGGCGGTCCGGAACCCGCAGGGTGGTCTGATCGAGTTCGAGATCGAGCAGGACGTGCACCGGTCCCTGAACGAACTCGCGCAGACCCACCAGGCGTCGCTGTTCATGGTGGTGCACACCGCGCTCGCCGTACTGCTTGGTCGACTGAGCAGCACCAGCGACATCTCCGTCAGCACCCCGGTCGCGGGCCGCGGTGACCGCGCGCTCGACGACCTCGTCGGGATGTTCGTCAACACTCTGGTGCTGCGCACCGAGGTCGACCAGAACGCCCGCTTCAGCACGTTGCTCACGCAGGCCCGCGAGGTCGATCTCAACGCGTTCGGCAACGCCGATGTGCCGTTCGAGCAGATCGTCGAGGTGCTCCGGCCGTCGCGCACCGCCGCATACGCGCCGCTCGCGCAGGTGATGCTGAGCTTCCAGAACCTCGAAAGGCCGAAGCTCGAACTCGCCGGGCTGACCGTCGAGATCCTCGAGAGCGGACTCACCACGAGCAAGACCGATCTCGGTGTCGCCGTCGAGGAACGGTTCGACGACGATTCCGTCGCGAACGGCATGCGGGGCTGGTTCTCCTACGCCACCGATCTCTTCGACGAGGCGACGGTCCGCGGTTTCGCCGACCGTTTCGTCCGTGTGCTGGAGGCCGTCACGGCCGACGCGGACGCCGTCGTCGGCGACATCGACATCCTGACCGAGGACGAGAAGGCCGGGCTCGCCGTACCGGACGAGGGCGGGCAGTCCCTGTTGTCGCACTCGATCTCGCAGGAGCTGGCGGCCACCAAGTCGCTGCCCGAACTTCTCGACGGTGCCGCGTCGATCAACCCGGACGGAATCGCGCTGTCGCACAACGGCACCGATGTCACGTACGTGCAGTTGCGGGACAAGTCCGCGGAACTCGCGCGCACGCTCGCCGGTGTGGGCGTCGGCCCGGAGGCCGCGGTCACGGTGGCTCTGTCCACCCTGCTGCCCGGACTGCTCGACGGATCGTCGGGCGAAGGCTTCGCCGACACGTTCGCCGGTGTCCTCGCCGGCGTGATCGCCGACGCGACGTCGGCGACCGCCGCGACCGACGCGGAGGCGCGGACCGTCGTAGACCTGTTCGACGAGCAGGTGGCGCGGACGCCGGACGCCGTGGCCCTGGTGTCGGGCGACGAGTCGCTGACCTACGCCGAGTTCGACAAGCGTGTCAACGGACTCGCCCGAACCCTGATCGAGATGGGTGTCGGGCCGGAGGTCCGGGTCGCTCTCGCGATCCGGCGGTCGATCGACTCGATGGTGGCGATGTACGCGATCGTGAAGGCGGGTGGGGCGTACGTTCCGCTCGACCCCGACCATCCGGCCGACCGCACGGCCTACGTCCTCGACAGCGCCTCGCCGCTCTGCATCCTGACGGTCGCGCGAGATGCACTCGACCTTCCCGGCGGACACAGCGTGGTGGAGATCGACCGGCTGTCCGTCGACGCGCAGGCCGAGCCGGTGCGCGACGAGGAGCGCCGGGGGACCCTCCGGCCGTCGAACCCCGCGTACGTCATCTACACGTCCGGTTCGACGGGACGGCCGAAGGGCGTCGCGGTGAGCCACGCGGCGGTCCTGAACCAGATCTCGTGGATCGTGGACCAGTACGGCCTCGGCGCACACGATGTCGTGCTGCAGAAGACTCCGGCGACGTTCGACGTGTCGGTCTGGGAATTGTTCGGCACGCTCGTCGCGGGTGCCCGCCTGGTGATCGCGACACCCGACGGTCACGGTGACCCCGAGTATCTCGCGGCGTTGATCGCGCGCGAGGGCGTCACGGCGACCTCGTTCGTGCCGTCGATGCTGTCGGTGTTCGTCGGCGAGGCCGAACGAGACGACCTTCTCAGCCTTCGAGTGGTGCTCGTCGCGGGTGAGGCGTTCCCGCCCGCGACCGCCGAGGCGTTCCGTGGACTGTCGGATGCCGAACTGCACAACCTGTACGGTCCGACGGAATTCACCGTGCACGCGACCGCCGGGCAGGTCGACCGGGACGTTCGCGGTACCGTGCCCATCGGCGGTGCGGTGCGGAACACCGATCTCCACGTGCTGGATTCGCGCCTGCGCCCGGTGCCGGCCGGGGTTCCCGGCGAGTTGTACCTCGCGGGAACACAGCTGGCTCGCGGATACGTCGGACGCAGCGACCTGACCTCCGATCGGTTCGTGGCCAACCCGTTCGGCGGGTCCGGGCAGCGGATGTACCGCACGGGCGACGTCGTTCGCCGGCGCGCCGACGGGAACCTCGAGTACATCGGACGCAGCGACTTCCAGGTCAAGCTGCGTGGATTGCGGATCGAACTCGGCGAGGTCGAGGCCGCGTTGCTGACACACGAATCCTTGGCGCAGGCAGCGGTGACGATCCACCGAAGCGAGTCGACCGGCGAGAATCTCGTGGCCTATGTGGTGCCGCGGTCCGGCGCCCGGGTCGACACGAAGTCGGTGCAGGATGCGGCGGCGCAAATCCTGCCCGCGTACATGGTGCCCGCACGCGTCGTCGTCCTGGACAGTTTCCCTCTCGGTGCCAGCGGGAAGCTGGACCGGAAGGCGTTGCCGGAGCCCGAGTTCACCACCGTCGCGGTGGAGTACGTGGCTCCCCGCACGCCGATGGAGACCGTCGTGGCGAGCGTGTTCGCCGACGTCCTCGGTGCCGAACGGGTCGGGTCCACCGACTCGTTCTTCGACCTCGGCGGAAACTCCATCAGCGCGACGAGGCTCACCGCCCGCCTCAGGGCGGCAGTCGGCGCGCACCTCTCGGTGCGGGAGTGCTTCGAAAATCCGACCGTCGCGGAACTCGCGGCACTGCTCGAGGCGACGTCGGGGACCGCCGAACAGCGTCCCGCGCTCGTCGCCCGCCCGCGGCCCGACCGCATCCCGCTGTCGCTGGCCCAGCAGCGGATGTGGTTCGTCAACCAGTTCGATCCGACCTCCCCGGCGTACAACCTGCCGCTGGCGGTGCGGTTGACCGGCTCGATCGACGCGGCGGCGCTGAATGCGGCGTGGGCGGACGTCGTAGAGCGGCACGAGTCGCTGCGCACCGTCTTCCCGGTCGGCGACGACGACGCGCACCAGGTCGTGCTGCCCGCAGCGGACGTGGTGTCCGACCTGACCCCGACCCCGGTCGCGGACGAGCAGGACCTGTTCGCGCGCCTGCGTGAACTCGGTGCCACCGGATTCGACGTCACCGAGACGGTCCCGGTGCGGGTCGCCTGCTTCGAGGTGAACCCCACCGACCACATCCTGATGATGGTCGTGCACCACATCTCGGCCGACGGTGCGTCGCTGGCGCCGCTGTTCACGGACGTCATGACCGCCTACGCGGCGCGTGCCGCCGGCAGCGCGCCAGGCTGGGAACCGCTGCCCGTCCAGTACGCCGATTACGCGCTGTGGCAGCGTGAGTCGCTCGGTGACGAGTCCGACCCCGAATCGCTGGTCGCCCGCCAACTCGGATACTGGCAGCAGGCGCTCGGCGGTCTCCCCGAGGTGCTCGAACTGCCGACCGACCGGCCCCGGCCGCCCGTGCAGTCGCTGCGCGGAGCGTCGGCGCGGTTCGAGATCGACGCGCAGACGCACCGCGGGCTGCTCGCGATCGCCCAGGAAACGAACTCGACCCTCTTCATGGTCGTGCACGCCGCGCTCGCGGTCCTGCTCGAGCGGCTGTCTTCGCAGACGGACGTCGCGATCGGCACGCCGGTCGCCGGCCGCGGTGAGCAGGAACTCGACAGGCTCGTCGGCATGTTCGTCAACACCCTCGTGCTCCGCGCGTCGGTGCGTCCCGACGACACCTTCGCCGACCTGCTCGCACAGGTGCGCGCCACCGATCTGAATGCGTTCAGCCACAGCGACGTTCCGTTCGAACGCCTCGTCGAGGTCCTCGACGTCCCGCGGTCGACGGCGCACCAGCCGCTGTTCCAGGTGGCGTTGTCGTTCGACAACAACGAGTCGGTGCGGATGGAGTTCCCGGGCCTCGAGATCTCCGCGCTCGACGCCCCGCTCGAGGTCGCCAAGTTCGACCTCCAGCTCAGTGTCGGTGAGCGCTACACAGACGGGGCCGCCGCGGGGATCGCCGCGACGTTCAACTACTCGACCGACATCTTCGACGAGCAGACCGTCCTGAGCTTCGCGGACCGGTTCGTCCGGATCCTCGGTGCCGTGTCGTCCGACCGCGACGTGGTCCTCGGCGACATCGAGATCCTCGACGCCGCGGAGAAGGCCGCGATCGCCCCGGTCCGCGGGCCGAAGTCGGTCGAGCCGAGCACGCTGCCGGAACTTCTGCGTTCGGGCGTCGAGATCTCGCCGGAGTCGGTCGCGGTGTCCTTCGAGGGCCGTCAGCTCACGTACCGCGAACTCGACGAGCAGTCGAACCGGCTGGCGCGCGTCCTGATCGATCGGGGTGTCGGGCCGGAGAACTATGTCGCGCTGGCAATTACGCGCTCCGTCGAATCCATCCTCGGGATCTGGTCGATCGCCAAGGCCGGCGGCGCCTACCTGCCCGTCGATCCGAAGCTTCCGTTCGAGCGGATCGGCGAGATGCTGGCCGATTCGGGAGCGGTCCACGGGCTGACGGTCGCCCGCCATCACACCGACCTTCCGGACACTGTGCCGTGGATCGTCCTCGACGAGGCGGAAGCCGCCGAGGAGATCGCAGCCCGCAGTGCGGCCGCGGTGGAGGACGCCGATCTGCGCCGCGCGTTGACGGTCGATCACCCGGCGTACCTCATCTACACGTCGGGTTCGACGGGCAAGCCGAAGGGCGTGGTGGTCACCCACCGCGGTCTGGCCAACCTCACCCGCGAGGTGCGCGAGCACTACGTCGTGTCACCGGATTCCCGGTTCCTGCACGTGGCGTCGCCGAGCTTCGACACGTCGGTCGGGGAGATGCTCGCCGCGTTCAGCGCGGGCGCCACCCTGGTGATCTCGCCCGCGGACGTCTACGGCGGCGACGAACTCGCCGACCTGATCCGCCGCGAACAGGTCAACAACGTCGTCATGACGCCGACCGCGCTGATGACCGTCGACCCCGACGGCCTCGACTCCGTCACGTCCGTCGTGGTCGGCGGCGACACCTGCACGCCGGAACTCGTGGCGCGGTGGGCTCCCGGCCGCGAGATGCGCAACGCGTACGGTCCGACCGAGACGACGGTCATCGTCACCATCACCGAACCGATGGTGGCCGGTGAACGCGTCACGATCGGTTCGCCGCTGCGCGGCGTCGAATCCCTCATCCTCGATTCGCGGTTGCGTCCGGTGCCGGAGGGAGTGCCCGGGGAGCTGTACATCTGCGGTCCGTCGGTGACCCGCGGCTACCACAACCGTCCGTCCGTCACGGCGGAACGGTTCGTGGCCAACCCGTTCGGCGAGCCCGGCGCCCGCATGTACCGCACCGGCGACGTCGTGCGCTGGGCGGACGGACATCGGGTGGAATACGTCGGCCGGTCCGACTTCCAGGTGAAGGTCCGCGGGTTCCGCGTCGAACTCGGTGAGATCGACGCCGCCCTGACCGCGCAGCCGGACATCGAGTTCGCGGTGACGGTGGGTCGCGAGAACCCCGCCGGACTGACGACCCTCGTGTCGTACGTTCTGCCCGTCGACGGCGCGGCGGTCGATCCGGAATCGCTGAAGTCGGTTGTCGGCGAAACGCTTCCGCCGTACATGGTGCCGTCCGTCGTGATCGTTCTCGACGAGATCCCGCTGACCGGCATCGGCAAGCTGGACCGCGCGCGCCTGCCCGAGCCCGAGTTCGTGTCCGCGGGTGCGGAGTTCCGTGCCCCGACGACACCCGCCGAAGAGACGATCGCAGGCATCTTCGCCGACGTGCTCGGACTCGAGCAGGTCAGCGTCGACGACAGTTTCTTCGACCTCGGCGGAAACTCGCTGAGCGCCACCCGGGTCGTGTCGCGGGCCGGACAGGTCCTCGGCCTCCGCATCGGCGTGCGGGAACTGTTCGAGGCTCCGACGGTCGCGGGCCTGGCCGCCCGCATCGCCACCCCGGACGAGAACGTCCGGCCGCGGCCCGTCCTCGCACCACGGGAGAGGTCTGCCTTCGTCCCGCTGTCGCTGGCGCAGTCCCGGATGTGGTTCATCAACCGCTTCGACCCGGACTCGCCCGCCTACAACATTCCGCTCGCGGTCCGGTTGACCGGCGCGCTGGACGTCGACGCACTGCAATCCGCGGTGTTCGACGTGCTCGAGCGGCACGAGTCGCTGCGCACGATCTACCCGGATTCGGCCGACGGCCCGCACCAGGTGATCCTCCCCGCCGCGCAGGCGCCGATCGACGTGGCGCCCGTCAAGGTCACCGAGACCGAACTGCGCGAGCAGTTGGTGGAGATGGTGTCCACCGGATTCGACGTCACCGCCGATGTGCCGCCGATCCGGGTGCGACTGTTCGAGGTCGGCCCGCAGGACTACGTGCTGGCCCTCGTCGTGCACCACGTGTCGACCGACGGCGAATCCACCGCCCCGTTCGTGCGTGACGTCATGGTGGCGTACGCATCCCGGGCGGCAGGCCGGGAACCCGCCTTCGCGCCGCTTCCGGTGCAGTACGCGGACTACGCGATCTGGCAGCGGGAACTCCTCGGCAGCGAGGACGACCCGGACAGCCTGATCGCCGCTCAGCTGGGCTTCTGGACGAAGACCCTCGCGGGCGTGCCGGACCTCCTCGAGCTGCCGGTGGACCGGCCGCGCCCGCCCGTGCAGTCGCTGCGCGGGTCGCGGATCGACTTCACCCTCGACGCCGAGGTGCACCGCGGGCTGGCAGCACTGGCCCGAAGGCACAACGCCAGCGTGTTCATGGCCGTGCACGCCGCGTTCGCGGTGCTGCTCAGCCGGCTGTCCGGCACCGAGGACATCGCGGTGGGCACCCCGATCGCCGGCCGCGGTGAGCGCGAACTCGACGACGTCGTCGGCATGTTCGTCAACACGCTCGCACTGCGGGTGCAGGTCGACGGGCGGCAGACGTTCGACGAGATCCTCGATCGTGCCCGTGAGGCCGACCTCGAGGCGTTCTCGCACGCCGACGTCCCGTTCGAGCGCCTCGTCGAGGTCCTGAACCCGGCACGCTCGATGGCACACCACCCGATCTTCCAGGTGGGCTACTCGTTCCAGAACACGACGAAGGCCGAGCTGGAACTGCCCGACCTCACCGTCGCGCCGCTCGACGTCGACGGCGACACGGCGCAGTTCGATCTGCATCTGATCCTGGGGGACAGCCCCGAGGGCGAGCAGATGTCGGGTGTGTTCACGTTCGCCACCGACCTGTTCGACGCCGCCACCGTCCAGCGCTTCGCGGACATTTTCCGCCGCGTGCTGGCCGCCGCGGTGGATTCGCCGCAGACAGCGGTCGGCGACCTGCCGCTCGCAGGCAGCGACGAGCGCGCACTCGTGGTGTCCGGATGGAACGACACCGCGCAGGCACTGCCGGCGACGACGCTGGCGGACATGTTCGCGGCCGCCGCCGCGCAGAACCCGGACGTCACCGCTCTCGTGTTCGACGGCGAATCGCTCACGTACGCCGAGTTCTCGGCGCGGGTGAACCGGCTCGCCCGGCATCTCGTCGGCCGCGGTGTCGGCCCCGAAACCGTGGTGGGCCTGGCCGTTCCGCGTTCGGTGGAGCTGCTGGTCGGCATGTACGCGATCGCCGCGGCAGGCGGCGCGTACCTGCCGATCGACCCGGACCATCCGGCCGAGCGCACCGCATACGTGCTGGAGAGCGCGCAACCCGTCTGTGTCCTGGCGACCCGCGACGTCGTCGGGGGACTGCCGGGCGGTGTCGACTACCTCCTGCTCGACGAACTGGATCTCGGCGATGTCGACCCGGCTCCGCTGACCGACTCGGAGCGGACCGCACCGCTGCGGCCGGAGAACGCCGCGTACGTGATCTACACGTCCGGCTCGACCGGCCGCCCCAAGGGCGTGGCGATCGCGCACCGTGCGATCGCGAACCAGTTGCGGTGGAAGCAGGCGGAATACCCGCTCACCGCCGAGGACTCGGTGCTGCTCAAGACGGCGGCCACGTTCGACCTGTCGGTGTGGGAGTTCTGGTGGGCGCTGACCGCGGGCGCACGGCTCGTCGTCGCCGCACCGGACGGCCACCGCGACCCGTCGTACCTCGCCGCACTCGTCGCCGAGCAGCAGGTGTCGACAGTGCACTTCGTGCCCTCGTTGCTGTCGGCGTTCGTCGCGGTGGCGGAGCCCGCCCAGCTGGTGTCGTTGCGCCGGGTGCTGTGCATCGGTGAGGCCCTGCCCGCCGACACGGTGCTCCGGTTCCGGGACGTCTGCGACGCGGACATCTTCAACCTGTACGGCCCCACCGAGGCCGCCGTCAGCGTCACCCACTACCGGTGCGGCGACGAGCGCGACGGTTCGGTCCCGATCGGCAGGCCCGAATGGAACACGCAGACCTACGTTCTCGATTCGCGTCTGCACCCCGTTCCCGCCGGCGTCACGGGTGAGCTCTATCTCGCGGGCGAGCAGTTGGCCCGCGGGTACTTCGGCCGCCACGACCTCACCGCGGAACGATTCGTCGCCAACCCGTTCGGCGAGGCCGGAGTCCGGATGTACCGCACCGGCGACCTCGTGCGGTGGAACCGCGACGGCAACCTCGACTACGTCGGCCGCAGCGACTTCCAGGTGAAGGTCCGCGGTTTCCGCATCGAACTCGGCGAGATCGAGCGTGCGCTCGTGGCGCACCCGGCGGTCGCGCAGGCCGTCGTCGTGGTGCACAGCGACCGGCACACCGGCGACCGCCTCGTCGGTTACGTCGTGCCGGAGGCACGCGGTTACACCGTGCCGGAGGCACGCAGTTATTCCGTGCCGGAGGCACGCGGTTACTCCGTGCCGGAGCCGGGCAATTCCGTCGACGACGCCGACGTCCTCGCGTTCGCGGGTAGGTCGGTACCCGGCTACATGGTGCCGTCCGCGCTGATCGTCCTCGACGAGCTGCCGCTGAACATCAACGGCAAGCTCGACCGCAAGGCCCTTCCCGAACCCGAGTTCGGCGGCGCCGCGGACCATTACCGGGCTCCGCGCACCCCGGTCGAGGAAATCGTGGCGGGAGTCTTCGCGGACGTCCTCGGTCACGAGCGGGTCAGCGCCGACACGAGTTTCTTCGACCTCGGCGGCAACTCGCTGGTCGCGACCCGAGTGGTCGCCCGGCTCAACGCGGCCCTCGACACGTCGATCGGTGTGCGGGAGCTGTTCGAGGCGCCGACGGTGATCGCGCTGTCGGCTCGCGCCGAGCAGTCCGATTCGGCGGGCGCCACCCGGCCGGCTCTGGTGCCGCGGCCGCGTCCCACCCGGATTCCGCTGTCCCCGGCGCAGTCCCGCATGTGGTTCATCAACCAGTTCGACACCGCATCGGCGGCGTACAACATTCCGCTGGCGATCAGGCTGACCGGCCACCTCGACGTCGCCGCGCTCGAGCAGGCACTCGGCGACGTCGTCGAGCGGCACGAGACGCTGCGCACGACCTACCCCGACACCGGTGACGGACCGGGCCAGGTCGTGCTGTCGCGGGCCCGGAGTTTCACGGCACTGGACGTCGAGGACGTCGCCGACGAGACCGTGCTGCGCGAACGCGTGTTCTCCCTCGTCACCGCCGGCTTCGACGTCGCGACGGCGGTTCCGGTGCGGGCCCGCCTCCTGCGGATCGACGCCGAACAGCACGTGCTGGTCATCGTCGTCCACCACATCTCGTCCGACGGCGCCTCGACGGCACCGCTGGCACGCGACGTGGTGATCGCCTACAGTGCCCGCGCCGCCGGTTCGGAACCCGCCTGGGCTCCGCTCGACGTCCAGTACGCGGACTTCTCGCTCTGGCAGCACGAGTTGCTCGGAGACGAGAACGCCCCGGATTCGCTGGCCACCCAGCAGATCGACTACTGGCGGACCACGCTGAGCGGTCTACCGGACGTGCTGCCGTTGCCGACGGACCGGCCGCGGCCGCCCGCACAGTCGATGCGCGGCGCCAACTTCGACTTCGAGATCGACGCGGAACTGCGCGACCGGCTCGGGGCGCTGGCCCGCGAACACAACGCGTCGCTGTTCATGGTCGCGCACGCGGCGCTGTCCGTGCTGCTCGCGCGGCTCAGCGCCACCGACGACATCGCGGTGGGCACCGCGATCGAGGGCCGCGGCGAGGCCGCACTCGACGACCTGGTCGGCATGTTCGTCAACACGCTGGTGCTGCGCGCGCAGGTCGACGTCGACGCGACGTTCGCCGACCTCCTCGCACAGGTGCGCCAGCACGACCTCGGTGCGTTCACGCACACCGACGTGCCGTTCGAGCGGCTGGTCGAGATCCTGCAGCCGGAACGCTCGACCGCGTTCTCGCCGCTGTTCCAGGTGGCTCTCGCGTTCCAGAACATCGAGCAGGCGCACCTCGAACTGCCCGGCCTGACGGTCGAGGGACTCGACGGTGGGATCAACGCCGCGAAGTTCGATCTGCAGCTCACGCTCGCCGACGCGGCAGGCGCGGACGGGGACGCGCCGATGCGCGGCGTGTTCACCTATGCGACGGATCTGTTCGACGAGCGCACCATCGCGTCGTTCGCGTTCCGCTTCCAGCGCATCCTCGAGGCGATCACCGCCGACGCGTCCGTGCTGATCGGCGACATCGATGTCCTCAGCGAGAACGAGCATGCCGTGCTCGCACCGGTGCGCGGTGCGGACACCGCCGCACCCGAGCTGCTGTCGGACATCCTCGGCGCTGCCGCGGCAGTGAACCCCGACGCCGTCGCCGTCGTGTGCGGCGACGACCAGGTCACCTACCGCGAACTCGACGAGCGCTCGAACCGCCTCGCCCGCGTTCTTATCGGCAGAGGCATCGGGGCCGACGATTTCGTGGCCCTCGCGCTGACCCGCTCCGTCGAATCGATTCTCTCCATCTGGGCGGTCGCGAAGACCGGGGCGGCGTTCGTCCCGGTCGATCCGAGCTACCCGTTCGACCGGATCATGCACATGGTCACGGACTCCCGCGTGGAGATCGGTCTCACCACCGGCGCCCACGTCGCCGAACTCCCGGATACCGTGCGCTGGCTCGTGCTCGGCGCGGACGAGATGGACGACGCGTGCGCGTCCGTGTCGGGCGAGGCCGTCACCGACGCGGACCGCATCCGTCCGACCCGGGTCGACGACGCGGCGTATGTGATCTACACGTCGGGATCGACGGGTCTGCCCAAGGGCGTCGTTGTCACCCACACGGGTCTGGCGAACGTCACGACCGAGCAGGTCGAGCGGCTCCGGCTCACCCCGCAGTCGCGGGTGCTGCACTTCGCCTCACCCAGCTTCGACGCATCGGTCTTCGAGTTGCTGCACGCCGTGGCCGCCGCATCGACGATGGTCATCGCGTCCGGTGTCGTGTACGGCGGAGACGAACTCGCGCGGTTGCTCAAGAAGCAGAAGGTCACGCACGCCTTCATCACGCCCGCCGCGCTCACCACGGTGGACCCGGCCGGGTTGGAAGGCATCGAGGTGCTCTCGGTGGCCGGCGAGGCCTGCCCGCCGGAACTCATGCAGAAGTGGGCACCGGGCAGGCGCATGTTCAACCTGTACGGCCCGTCCGAGGCGACGATCTGGAGCACGTCGAGCAACCCGATGAAGGCGGACCGGCCCGTCACCATCGGCGGTCCCACCCGGGGCGTCGACGTGGTCGTTCTCGACTCCCGTCTCACGCCCGTCCCGGTGGGTGTCCCGGGTGAGCTGTACGTCGCGGGTCCGAGTGTGGCCCGCGGCTACCACAACCGGTTCGCACTGACGGCGGAGCGATTCGTCGCCAACCCGTTCGGCGGTCCCGGTGAGCGGCTCTACCGCACCGGCGACGTCGTCCGATGGGTGCACGACGGCGAGACGGGCGACCTCGTCCTCGACTACGTCGGCCGTTCCGACTTCCAGGTGAAGGTCCGCGGATTCCGCATCGAACTCGGTGAGATCGACGCCGAACTCGGCAGGCACCCGAGTGTCGACTTCGCGGTCACGCTCGGCCACCACCGCGAGCAGACCGGGCAGACCGTGCTGGTGTCGTACGTGATGCCCGCAGCGGGTGTGTCGATCGACGTCGCCGAGCTGTCCGCGTTCGTCTCCGAGACCCTGCCCGGGTACATGGTGCCGTCGTCGATCATGGCCATCGACTCGGTTCCGCTGACACCCGCGGGAAAGCTCGACCGCAAGGCACTTCCCGAGCCGCAGTTCGTGTCCGTCTCGAGTGAGTACACCGCGCCGTCGACGCCGATGGAGAAGGCCATCGCCGACGTCTACGCGCAGGTTCTCGGCGTCGACCGGGTCAGCGTCGACGATTCGTTCTTCGCTCTGGGCGGCGACAGCATCGTGTCCATCCAGCTGACGACCCGGGCGAAGAACGCCGGCGTGCTGTTCACCGCGCGAGACGTCTTCGAACGCAAGACCGTGGCGGCGCTGGCCGAGGTGGCCGCCTGGGCCACCGAGGTCGACTCGGTGAATCTCGAGGAGTTGCCGGGCGGCGGCGTCGGAACGATGCCGCTCACCCCGATCGCGCACTGGCTGGTGGAAACTGCTGGGACCTTCGAGAAGTTCTCACAGGCCGTCCTGCTGACCACCCCGCCCGCCGTCACGCGAGATCAGCTGGCGGACACGGTGGACGCGATCCTGGCGCGCCACGACATCCTCCGCTCCCGGCTCACTCGGGCGGGGGACGACTGGTCGTTCGAGGCGCTCTCCGTTCGACGGGCGTTCGACGCGGACGAGCTGATCGAGCAAATCGAGTTCACCGACAAGCCGGGCACGGACGAGTTCGAGCGGCTGGCCCGCGCGGCCCTCAGTCGTGCAGCCGACCGCCTCGATCCGGCGTCGGGCCGGATGACGCAGTTCGTGTGGTTCGCACCTGCAGAGTCGTTGCCGGGTCAGAGTGGACGCCTGCTGGTGCTCGCGCACCACCTCGTCGTCGACGGGGTGTCGTGGCGAGTGCTGTTGCCGGACTTCGCGACCGCGGGTTCGCAGATCATGGCGGGAGCACCCGCGCAGCTCGAACCGGTCGGATCCTCCGTCCGGGCGTGGGCGCACGGACTCGCGGAGGAGGCGAAGTCTCCGCACCGCGTGGCCGAACTCGACTTCTGGCGCGGCATGCTCGCGGGAACCGATCCGCTGATCGGGCGGCGCGCGTTCGATCCGGAACGCGACGTGATCGCCCGGACGGACCGCCTGAGCATGACGTTCTCGACGCAGGTGACGCAGGCGCTGCTGACCACGATCCCGCAGTCCGTGAACGGCGGCGTCAACGACGGCCTGCTGGCGGCGCTCGCCCTCGCGGTGTCGCGCTGGCGCGAACTCCGCGGCGGCACCACGGATCGTTCGGTGCTGATCAACCTGGAGGGACACGGCCGCGAAGAGTCGACCGTTCCCGGTGCCGACCTCGCCCGCACGGTGGGCTGGTTCACCAGCCTGTATCCGGTGCGGCTGGACGTGTCGCGGGCCGATCTCGCCGACGCGTTCGACGGCGGCACCTCGGCGGGTTCTGCGCTGAAGGCCGTCAAGGAACAGTTGCTGGCCGTGCCCGACAAGGGCATCGGC
Organism: Rhodococcus sp. NCIMB 12038; assembly: GCF_002165735.1. Classification (NCBI taxonomy): domain Bacteria; kingdom Bacillati; phylum Actinomycetota; class Actinomycetes; order Mycobacteriales; family Nocardiaceae; genus Rhodococcus; species Rhodococcus sp. NCIMB 12038. The sequence continues at coordinate 184,829 of NZ_NHML01000012.1, read as the reverse complement.
TACGGCCTGCTGCGCTACCTCAACGACGAGACGGCTCCGGCTTTGGCGTCGCTGCCGACTCCGCAGATCGGGTTCAACTACCTCGGTCGCGCCGGTTCGGTGGATCTGCCCGCCGAAATCCGGGATCTCGGCTGGATTCCGGACAGCGACTCCGGTGAGTTCGGCGGCGCCATGGATGACGAGATGGTGGCGCCCGCGGTGCTCAGCATCAACGCGGTGACGTCGGAGACGGCGTCCGGCCCCCAGATCGAGGCCAAGATCGCCTTCGCCACCGAGATTCTCGACGAGGCGGACGTGTGGGAGTTCGCGGAGCTGTGGCACGCCGCGGCGACCGCGCTCGCCGAGCACGCGTCCGGGCCGAAGAGCGGCGGTCTCACGCCTTCCGACGTCCCGCTCGTGACCGTGACGCAGGACGACCTCGAGGCGCTCGAACGGCGCTACCCCGCCGCGACCGACGTGTGGCCGCTCGCTCCGCTGCAGTCCGGAATGTTCTTCCATTCCGTTCTCGCCGAGGACGCGGTGGACGTCTACACCGCTCAGGTGGTGCTCGACTTCCGGGGCGTCGTCGACACCGGCCGCCTCCGCGGCGCGGCGGAAGCGTTGATCGCCCGGCACGCGAACCTGCGCACCGCGTTCGTCCCCGACGATTCGGGGACCGCGGTCCAGGTGGTCGTCGACCACGTTGCACTGCCGTGGGAAGAGCTCGACCTGTCGGCGCTGTCCGAGGCCGACCGCGAGGAGCGGATCAGTTCCGTTCTGAGCGAACACCGTTCGGCGCGGTTCGACATGGGTCGTCCGCCTCTCATGCGGTTCCTGCTGATCCGCACGGGGGAGAGCAGCTACCGGTTCTCCATCAGCAACCACCACATCCTGCTCGACGGATGGTCGATGCCGCTGCTGATGAAGGATCTGCTGGTGCTGTACGCGACCCGCGGAGACGGCTCGGTGCTGCCGCGTGTCCGCGGCTACCGTGACTTCCTCAGCTGGCTGTCCGAACGCGACGCCAACGCCTCGCGCAGCGCCTGGGCGCACGCTCTGGCCGGGTTGGACGGGCCGACGGTCCTCGCCCCGGCACCGGCCGGCGAGGACCGGCCCGAGCCCGCCGAGTTCGCACTGCATCTCGGCGAGGTGGTGAGCGAGAACCTGGCCCGCATCGCGCGGGATCGCGGCCTGACGATGAACACGATCGTCCAGGCGGCGTGGGGTCTGCTGCTGGCCCGGATGACCGCGTCCGACGACGTCGTCTTCGGCGCCACCGTGTCGGGCCGCCCACCGGAGGTCGCGGGCATCGAGTCGATGGTGGGTCTGTTCATCAACACCATCCCGATCCGGGTGCGGGTCGATCCCCGCGAGTCGATCCTCGGGCTGCTCGAACGGTTGCAGGCGGAACAGTCCGCTCTGTTCGACCACCACCACATCGGTCTCCCCGAGATCCAGCAGATCGCCGGTATCGGCGGCCTGTTCGACACGTTGACGGTGTTCGAGTCGTACCCCGTGGACCGGGCGGGACTCACCGAGGACAGCGACATCGACGGCCTCCGGGTCGCCGGGGTGCAGATCAGCGATGCCTCGCACTACCCGCTGAGCCTGCTGGCGCAGTCGGACAGCGAACTGCAGTTGGTCCTGAAGTACCTTCCGGACGTGTTCGGCGCCGACGCCGTCGAACGTCTCGGATCCCGGCTGAACCGGATCCTGCAGACCATCGCGTCCGGAAGTTCCACTCTGGTGGGCGATCTGGACCTGCTCACCGCAGACGAACGCGACCTCGTCCTGTCCGGGTGGAACGATTCCCGCCGGGACGTCACGGAAGAATCCGTGGTGTCGATGTTCGGTGCCCAGGTTGCGCGCACACCCGATCGGACCGCCGTGGTGGCGGACCACGTGCGGCTCACCTACGCCGAGTTCGACGCGAGGGTCAACCGCCTGGCGCGGCACCTGATGGCGATGGGTGTGGGACCGGACACGGTGGTGGGCATCGCGATGCGGCGCTCGCTCGACATGCTGACCAGCCTCTATGCCGTCCACGCGGCGGGTGGCGCGTACGTGCCGATCGACCCCGAGCATCCCGCCGACCGGACGTCGTACGTGGTGGACAGCGCCACGCCGGCCTGCGTGCTGAGTTCGGCCGACGACATCGCGAACCTCGACGTGGAGGTCCCGGTGTACCTGGTCGAGGACTTCGACCTGTCCGGGTACGGCGACGGTCCGATCGAGGACACCGAACGGCTCGGCGACCTGCGCCCGGACAACCTGGCGTACGCGCTGTACACGTCGGGTTCGACGGGACGTCCGAAGGGTGTGGCGATTCCGCACTCGGCGCTGGCCAACCAGCTGGCGTGGATGCGCGACGTCTACGGCATCGATGCGCACGACGTGGTGCTGCAGAAGACGCCGTTCACGTTCGATGCCTCCGTGTGGGAGCTGTTCCTGCCGTTGGTGGTCGGCGGAACCCTCGTGGTGGCCTCACCGGACGGTCATCGCGATCCCGAGTACATGGCCGCGACGGTCGACACGGAATCGGTGACGGTGATCCAGTTCGTCCCGTCCGTGCTCACCATGTTCCTCGACGCCGCGACCGCCGACGGGTGCGGTTCGCTGCGGCTCGTGTTCGCGGGCGGTGAGCCGCTGCCGCGGTCGGCGGCCGAGCGGGTCGCGGGACTCGGCTCCGCGGAGCTGGTGAACCTGTACGGCCCGACCGAGGTGACCATCAACTCGACGGCCCACGTGGTGGAGCGGTCGGGGACGGCGACGATCGCGCCGATCGGTTCGCCTGCCTGGAACACGCGGGCCTACGTGCTCGACGCCCACCTGAACCCGGCGCCGGTCGGTGTGCCCGGCGAGTTGTACCTCGACGGCGCGCAACTCGCGCGCGGCTACGTCAACAGCGCCGCGCTGAGTGCGGAACGATTCGTCGCGAATCCGTTCGGCGATCCGGGTGTGCGGATGTACCGCACCGGTGACCTCGTCCGGTGGAACGAGGGCGGTGTCCTCGAGTTCGTGGGCCGCACCGACTTCCAGGTGAAGGTGCGCGGACTGCGCATCGAGCTCGGCGAGGTCGAGGAGGCATTCGTCCGGCACGCCGACGTGGCGCAGGCAGCGGTGATCGTGCACAACAGTGAGGTGGGGGCGCGGCTCGTCGCCTACGTCGTGCCGAGGCCCGGCGCGGCCATCGACCAGGCGGCGCTGAACGCGTTCGTCGCGGAATCGCTGCCCGAGTACATGATCCCGGATTCCGTGATGGTTCTCGCGGAACTTCCGCTGGGCACCAGCGGCAAGCTCGACCGGCGCGCGCTGCCGGTGCCGGACTTCGCGTCGGCGGCGGAGTTCCGCGCGCCGCGCACCGACACCGAACGGGCACTCGCGACCGTGTTCGGGGAGCTGCTCGGCCGGGAGAGTGTCGGCATCGACGACTCGTTCTTCGAACTCGGCGGCGACAGCATCGTGTCCATCCAGTTGGTGGCGCGGGCCCGTTCGGCCGGTATCCACTTCACCGCGCGAGATGTGTTCGAGCGGCGCACCGTTGCCGAGCTGGCAGCAGTGGCCGATTCGGGTGAGTCCGCGGCGGCGGTACTGGCGGAGTACGAGGGGGGCGGTGTCGGAACGGTGCCGCTCACCCCGGTCGCCCGCAAGATGGTCGAACGCGGCGGTGACTTCGACCGGTTCGTCATGCCGTTGTTGCTGACACTCCCGGCCGGGATCGAACGCGAGCAGGTCGTCGCGACGATCACCGCTGTGGTCGATCAGCACGACGTGCTGCGGTCGACACTGGTCACGGGCGGTGCCGGGGACGCGCTCGAGATCGCGCCCGCGGGCAGCGTCGACATCGACGCCACCGTGCAGCGGGTGGAGATCGCGGCAGGCGCCGAGCCCGGTTCGCCGGAGTTCGACGCGGTGGCGGGTGCGGCATTCGACACGGCGCTGGATCGTCTCGATCCGCGCACCGGGTCGATGCTCCAGTTCGTCTGGTTCGACCCCTCCGAGGCGGATCGGCGCGGACGCCTCCTCGTCGTGCCGCACCACCTCGTCATCGACTCCGTGTCGTGGCGGATCCTGGTGCCGGACTTCGCGACCGCAGGCGCCCAGATCGCCGCAGGCACGACGCCGTCGCTCGAGCCGGTCGGAACGTCGCTGCGGCGGTGGACCGACGGTCTGCTGGAGGCGGCGGCGACACCGGAGCGGGTAGCCGAACTCGCGGTGTGGGAACGGATGCTGACCGGTCCGGATCCGCTGCTCGGATCGCGTGAGCTGGACCTGCGCACCGATGTGGTCGGCACGCTGGAACGGACCCGGGTGGACGTGCCCGCACCGGTCACCGAGGCGTTGCTGGGCGGCACGCCGGGTGCGCTCGACGGTGAGATCGGCGACGTCCTCGCGGCGGCCCTCGCGTTGGCGGTGGCCGCATGGCGGCGCGATCGCGGAGTCGAGGCGTCGTCGACGGTGGTCACGCTCGAGGGTCACGGACGTGAAGAGTCCGCGGTGCCGGGTGCGGATCTGTCGCGGACGGTCGGCTGGTTCACCACGATGTACCCGGCACGGCTCGATCTCGCCGGGGTCGACATCGCCGACGCCCTGCAGGGCGGGGTGAGTGCCGCGGACGCCGTGCACGCGGTGCGGGATCAGCTGAGTGCGATCCCGGACCGGGGAATCGGATACGGACTGCTGCGGTACCTCAACCCGGACACGTCGTCGGTGATGAGGAAGTGGCCGGAACCGCAGATCGTGTTCAACTACATCGGACGCGTCAGCGCCGCCGAGGTTCCCGAGGCGGTCCGCGGACTCGACTGGCTGCCCGACTTCGAATCTCCCGTCACGGGTGGGTTCGAGAAGAGCGCGATGCCCGCCCAGGCCGTTCTCGACATCCAGTCGGTGATCTCGGAAACTGCTGAGGGCCTGCAGTTGTCGGCGTTCATGTCGTTCCCGCCCGGCATCCTCTCGGCGCCGGAAGTGGACCGGTTCGGGCAGTTCTGGGTGGAGGCGCTCACCGCGCTCGTGGCTCAGGCCGAGGAGCGGTCCGGGCACTGATTTCCGAGCGCCCGTGGTGGGAAGGCTCCGCGCCTTCCCACCACGGGCATCGTCAGGTCAGGGGGTTCGACTCAGCGGCTCACCGCGGTTTCCCGCTCGACCCGCGACAGCTTCTCGGGGTTGCGCACGATGTAGAGCCCGGTGATCATGCCGTTGTCCATCCGCACGGCCACGACGTCGTCGATCTCCCCGTCGAGCCGGACGATCAGGGCGGGGGAGCCGTTCATCTGCACGGGTTCGACCGATACGTCGCCGCCGATCCGGGGCAGGCCGGCCGCCAGCAGGCGGCCCACCTTGTCGGCCCCGACGATGGGTCGCAGCACGGCCTGCTTGACTCCGCCGCCGTCACCGAGGAGGACGACGTCCGGCGCGAGCTGGTCGAGCAGGCTCTGCAGGTCGCCCGTCTCGAGCGCCCGTTTGAACGCGTCGAGCGCATCCCGGGACTCGGCCGGAGTGACGACGCCCCGCGGCCGGCGCGCCGCGACGTGGGCCCGTGCCCGGTGCGCGATCTGACGGACGGCGTCGGTGCTCTTGTCGACGGCGGCCGCGATCTCCCCGTACTCCAGATCGAACACCTCGCGCAGCACGAACACCGCCCGCTCGGTGGGTGCGAGCGTCTCCAGCACCAGCATCATCGCCATCGATACGCTGTCGGCCAACTCGACGTCCTCGGCGACATCAGGGGCGGTCAGCAACGGCTCCGGTAGCCAGGGGCCGACGTAGGACTCCCTGCGCCTGCCGAGCGTGCGCAGCCGGACCAGCGCCTGGCGGGTGGTGATCCGCACCAGGTACGCCCGCTGATTCCGCACCGTGCCCAGATCGACGCCCGCCCACCGCAGCCAGGTCTCCTGCAGGATGTCCTCCGCGTCGGCGGCCGAGCCGAGCATCTCGTAGGCGACGGTGAACAGCAGATTGCGGTGCGTGACGAACGCCTCGGTGGCGGGATCCGAACGGGCATCCCTGCTCCCGCCGCGATCGTCGGGTGTGGTCTGCGACGTGCCGGCCATGGGTGGCTCCTGTTCGTTCTCGACGGTGTCACACACCAGACACCGGAACCCGCCGTTCTGTGACAACCGGACGGGAGCGGTTGTCACAGAATTCGGGCTGAAGTCGAGCTGATCGGCAGGAGTCGGGTTCCTCGCGGAGTCAGGCCCACTCGTAGGACATCTCGCCCGCGACCCCGAGGTGCTTGCACAGTTTGTGGATGCCACCGAAATCCTGGACCAGCGCGGATCGGCGAGTGTCGTGTTCGGCGTCGTCGATCATCGCCTGACCGCCGTCGAGGTCCAGGATGTCGACGATGGTGTGCCAGGTCGAGTAGTCGTTGCTGCTGAAAGCGGTCATCGCGTCGACGAGCCCGTCGAGGAACAGCCGCCGGTCGCCGGGGTTCAGGGTGTCGTAGACGACGCCCGCGATGTCGTCGGCGATCGAGGCGTGACAGTACTCGTCGCGATTGTGCAGCCGGACCGTCGCCCGGTTGACCGGCTGGATGACGTCGTTCTCGGAGATCAGGTCGAGGTAGGAGCTGATCGAGATCTCCGCCACCGTCATGAAGGCGAATGTCGTGATCGCCCGCTGCCTCGGGTCGGCGGCCTCGGCCGTCGCCGCGCGCTGGCGGCGCAACGTCAGGACGTCGGGAAGGGCGTTGTTCGGCATCGCCCAACCGCGTTGCCGACGGGTGACCGCGCTCGCGTTCAGGTGCATGAGGGTGTGGTACTGCTCGTCCACCATCGCCTGGTGGACGGCCACGGCGAAGGTGTCTCCGAGTCCGGTGTCCAGGGCGTCGTGCGCGACGAGGTCGAACCCGGGATTGACCACGTACTGCTCGATGTCCATGACGTTCTTGTTGAACGCGATCCAGGCCCACGCCCGCAGCCGGTTCCTTTGCTCCTCGCCCATGCGGAGGAACCGGTCGTGATCGGCGAACGGCAGCAATTCGTTCGGGTAGTCCTGCTTGCCGAGGTCGAACAGCGCGTCGAGGTCCGGTTCCGGCTTCTTCACGGTCGCCCGCTGCCCCCAGTTGCGCGCGAGTCGCGTCACGACGGCACTTTCCACCGGATCGGACGGGTCGTACTCCGGGAGCGAGGGAATCTTCTGGGTCGTCATGACGTATCTCCGTTCCGCGGCTGTCGGTGAACGAGATCGGTGAAAAGGTCGGCGCACAGCCGGGCGAGGGGTTCGCTCCGGTCGCCGAGCGGGGACGTCGCGCGGGACATGAGCGCGGCGAAATCGTCCTCGGAGCCCTGCTCGACGGTGTCGGTGAGAGTGGCGAGCGCGGCGGCGAGCGCGCGGCGGGCGTCGCCCGCGTAGGGATTGCCTGCCTGGATGTCCCGATAGACCTCCGGGACGCCGCCGCCGACCCGCGCGAGGAGGGCGAGCGAGACGAGATGCGGCGGGGTGCCCACCGCGGTGAGTTCGGCGCCGTCGACACCGAGGTCCGCGAGGGCGAGGCCGAAGGCGAGGACGCCGGCGTGCGTCAGTGCCTGGGTCGCAGCGGTGAGCCGGTCGTGGTGTTCGGCGTCCAGGCGGACCACCGACGATCCCCAGCCGGACAGTGCCGACAGGAACCACTCCACCCCGGGGCCGCCCCGGTAGGTCACGGCCGCGACGGGCCGGCCCTCCGGTCCGAGGGACGGGGCGAACATCGGGTTGATGCCCACCGCGCCGCCGCGCAGTGCGCTCTCCCGCAGGGCCCCATCGAATCGGGACTTCACGGACAGCGTGTCGACCAGCAGCGCGTGTTCGCGCAACTCTGAGACGAGGAACGGAATCGACTCCAGTGCGACGCTTTCGGGGATCGCCAGAATCACCGCGTCGGCGGCCTGCACCACCGCCCGTAGCTCCGGCGAGGGGTCGGTGATGTCGCCCTTCACCTGATCCGACTCGGACCGGTCGGTGAACCGGATGTCGACGGTGCGCACCGTGTTTCCGTCGGCGCGCAGCCGAGTGGTGAGCATCCGGCCGACATCGCCCGAACCGCCGATCAGTGCGACGGTCCGGGAGGATGCGGCCGGGACGGTCACTGCCCGATCTCGTTCGGCCGGTCTGCCGTCACGGACAGCGCCCGCAACATGGTGGCGGCCTTGACCATTGCCTCGTCGAACTCCTCCTCCGGGTCCGACAGCGCAGTGATCGCCCCGCCGATGCCGAATGTCACCTCGGTGTCCGTGGCGACGATCGTGCGGATGACGATGGACAGGTCGGCAGTCCCCGTCAGGGAGAAGTAGCCGATCGAACCGGAATACACGCCGCGCGGCCCGGACTCGAGCCGGTCGATGATCTCCATGGTCCGGATCTTCGGGGCGCCCGTCATCGATCCGCCGGGGAAGGCGGCACGGACGCACTCGACGACGGAGGCGTCGGCGCTGAGGGTTCCGCGCACGGTCGACACGAGTTGATGCACGGCCGCATACGTTTCGACGTCGAACAGCTTCGGAACGTGCACCGAGCCGGGAACGCACACCCGGGCCAGGTCGTTGCGCGTCAGATCGACGATCATCAGATTCTCGGCGCGGTCCTTCTCGCTGTCGAGCAGATCCTGCCGCAGCGCCGCATCCTTGGCGGGGGTGGCGCCGCGCGGACGGGTCCCCTTGATCGGCTTGGACTCGACCACCCGGTCCGCGCCGATCCTCAGGAACCGTTCGGGAGAGGCGCTGAGAACGGACAGCCCGGCGAACTGAAGGTAGGCACTGTACGGCGTGGGACTGATGGAGCGGAGCAGTTCGAACGTGTGCAGCGGGTTGATCGACTGGTCCACCGTCGCCATGTTGGTCAGGCACACCTCGTAGGACTCGCCGGTCCGGATCTCACCGAGCGACGTCGCGATGTGGTCGAGGTACTTGTCGTGGTCGTGGCGCAGGGCGAGTTCGGCGGCCTCCGGTTTCCGGATCGGCGGCACCGCGGTCGTCGGGTGGTCCGGCTCGGCCAGCCGGTGCAGCGCCGCTTCCATCTCGTCGAGCCAGCGGCGCAACTCCGGATCGTCCTGGTGATCACTCAGGCACAGCGCGTACGTGCGCTCGTTCGAATGATCGATGACCACGGCGCGGTCCGCGAATACGAGTGCGGCGTCCGGGGTGGGGGACTTGTGCGCCGCGGTGCCACCGGTCTCGGCCTTCAATTCGTAGCCGAGGTATCCCACGTAGCCGAGGCCGAACGGCACACCCGGGAGACCGGGCACGGACCGTGCCTGCAGTTGCCGTTCGAGATAGTCGAAGAACGGTGCGTGCACCTGTTCGACCGGCAACCCCTCCCGCGTGATCCGGACGATCGCCTCGCTGACGTCGTACGTGATGTATTCGGCGCGCGGGCCGGAACAGTTGCCCATGATCGTGAATCGCGAAGTCGGTTCCGACGCCGACGTCCCGTCGAGCCAGAACGCGTTGGGTCCGGACGCGAACAGATCCTCGAACGTGGTGCGGGGGTCGACTTCGTGGTCGACGCGCACCTGCTGGACCACGTACGGCGCGTGGGGGATCGGGATTCTGAGCAGGGATCCGTGCGTGGGTGTCCCGGAATGCGTCTGCGTGAGGTCGCGGAAGTTCGCAAGCAGTTCGTGGCCGAACGCGGTACTGATCGATTCGGGGTGGAACTGGACGCCCCACAGCGGACGAGTGCGGTGCCGGACGCCCATCAGGAGACCGTCGGCCGTCCAGGCGGTGGCCTCGAGATCGCCGGGGAGATCCTCGACGATCAGCGAGTGGTAACGGACCGTCGGGAACGGTGACGGAATGCCTGCGAAGAGTTCGGAACCGTCGTGGTCGACGAGGGACACCCGGCCGTGCATCGGTTCGGGTGCGAGCACCACCTCGCCCCCGAACAGCTGGCACAGTCCCTGGTGGCCGAGGCAGACGCCGAGCACGGGGAGTCCGGTCTCCCTGATGATGCGGGCGCTGATCCCGAAGTCGCGTTTGCGGTCGGGCCGGCCGGGGCCGGGGGAGATGACGATGTTGTCGAAGTCGGACCAGGGGATCGAACCCCACTCCACATCGTTGTGCACGACGGTGGGCGGTTCGCCGTTCACCTCGGCCAGCAGGGTGAACAGGTTGTAGGTGAAGGAGTCGTAGTTGTCGACCAGCAGCGTCCGGGTACTCATCACGACTCGACATTCGCAGACGGCACGGAACTGTGGCGAACCTGATGGTTGCCACCGTGGTTGTGGCTGCCGTTGTGATTGCCATTGTGGCGGGGGCCCTCGTCGACGGCCTCCGCGTTGATCACGAGGTCCTCGAGCCGGCACGTCTCGGCGATGATGAGGTCGTAGAGCGAGTCGAAGAACTCCGGGGACAGGGAATGGCTGTCGGCGAACCGACGCGCCCGTTCGTGGACGACGTGGATCCGTCCGGGCTGCATCATGGCGATGTGCTCGCGGCCCTTCAGTTCGCCGATCCGCAGGCACACTTCCAATCGCTGCCGGACCGTCTCGAGCAGGGTCGCGTCGACGGCGTCGAGTTCCGCGCGCAGACCCTCGAGTGCGTGCTGCGCCGAGGCGTCAGAATGCTCTCCGGAATCGTCGCCGTTCCGCTGTTCTACGGAGAAGTACATAATCGCCCCACTCACTCGATCGGCAGTAGCTTTCTCATCCCGACTATCGTGTGTCGTTGGTGGTTCGTTTCCATGAGCCTTCCGGATGGCCGGGAGGGCCGTGGTCGATCGGCCGAAAACGAACCTGGTGGGTTATCACCCCCGGGGAGTCTCGATCTCAGGTTGAGACTTTGATGGACGGTTGGCTAACGTAACCTGAAGTCTATTTCCGCAAACTCAGGATACGAGGAATATGCGCATATCGTCGGCCACTAGAGCTCTGTTGTACGTGCTGGCAGGCATCGTGATGCTGTGCAGTGCGGCACCGGCGGCAGCGGATCCCGTGGAAGCGGAACCCGCGCCCGTGGTCGATCCGTCCGTGCTTCCCGGGGCGAACGACTGGAGCTGTAAGCCGTCCGCGGCGCATCCCCGTCCCGTCGTGCTGGTGCACGGCACCTGGACCGGCATGGTGGCGACGTGGAAGGACCTGGCTCCGGCGCTCAGTGCGGAGGGGTACTGCGTCTTCGCCCTCAACTACGGACAGGCCGCCGGTCTGACCAAGGGCAACATGATGCGCATGTTCGGCGGTGCCGACATCGAGGAGTCCGCCCGGCAACTCGCCGGGTTCGTCGAGCTGGTCCGCACGGCCACCGGTGCTCCGCAGGTCGACATGATCGGGCATTCGCTCGGCGGCACGGTGTCCCGCCAATACCTGCGGTTCGAAGGCGGCGCCGATCGGGCGAACCCCGCGCTGAACAAGGTGCACTCGCTCGTCACGCTCGGCGCCACCAACCACGGCACCAGCTTCGGGGACGTCCAGACGCTCGGCGCGATCGCGCAGGCACTGGGTGTGCCGGTCACGACGCTCGCCGGTGTCGCGGTCGGGCCGTCCTACATCCAGCAGATGGTGGGCTCGCCCTTCCTGCAGCTCCTCAACGCGGCCGGCGACACCGACCCGGGCATCGACTACACGGTGGTCGCCAGTCGCAGCGACACCGTGTCGACCCCACCGGAGAACACGTTCCTGACGGCAGGTCCGTGGGCCACCGTGCACAACATCTGGCTTCAGGACGGCTGCGGCACGAACACCGCGGATCACGGCCAGCTGACCACCGATCCGCGGGCCGTGTACATCATCCAGCGGGCGCTGGACCCCGCGTACGGAGACCGCAACCCCGCACCGTGCTGACCCGGCGCGGGTGATCCGCGGCGCCGGTCAATCCCAGATGCCGACCTCGTCGAGGTGTGCGACCAGTCGCTGGGCGCCGTCGATGAAGTGGGCCTTGTTCTCGGCTCCGACCACGTCGGCCTTCCCGTCGGCGAGCGCGGCGATGAGGCGCCGGTGGCTCTCCACCGCCGACTCGCCCCAGGCCGGATCGGACGAATAGAACTGCACCGGCGTGTACCGGGTGGCGCTGAGCAGGAACCACGACAGCTTGCTCGCGTTCGCGAGATGGTTGATGACCCGGTGGAACGAGAACTCGAGATCCTCGATCCGGTCGGCCTCGCCGTCCTCGACGGCCCGCCGCAGCTTCTCGTTGATCGCGGTCAGCTCCTCGACGACCTCCGGGGTGACGGACCGCGTCGCGCGGACCGCGAGTTCCTCGGCGATCTGGCCCTGCAACCAGAAGAGGTCGTGGATGTCGTCCCGGCTGAGCGGGGCGACCACGTAGCCGCGGTGGGGAACCAGTTCGACGAGTCCCTCGCCGCGCAGGGTCAGGAGCGCCTCGCGGACGGGTGTGACGCTGACCCCCAGGTCCGCCGCGGTCTCGTCGAGGCGGATGAAGTCACCCGGGCGAACGCCCCCGGACATGATCAGGTTGCGGACGTGCACGGCGACGTCGTCCGACAACTGGGGTCGGCGGCGCAGGGTGCGGCCCGCTGGGGATCGTGACACGGAGGGCGATGCCATGGAGAACTCCTTCGATGCGGCAAACCAGCATAAACCGCAGTGGATGTTTACAAGCCGTAGGTCTTGCCGATGATGTCGCGCTGAATCTCGTTGGTACCGCCGTAGATGCTCGAGACGATGGTGGAGCGGACGTGCTTCTCCATGTCGAACTCGGTGGCGTAGCCGTACCCGCCCATCATCTGCATGCCCTCGAGCGCGACCTTCTTCGCCGTCTCCGTGACCTTCAGCTTGGCCATCGACGCTTCGCGGGCCAGCATCTTGTCGGGGTTCGCGTCGACGTCCTTGGCGACGCTGTACACGAGCAGTTTGCAGCACTCGATCTCCGTCGCCAGATCGGCGATGCGGTGGCGCAGCGCCTGGAACGATCCGACGGGACGCCCGAACTGCTTGCGCTGGGTGACGAAATCGAGGGTGTCGGCGAACGCGCGCTGCGCGGTGCCGAGCATCATGGCGGCGAGGATCAGGCGTTCGAAGTTCAGTCCGGTCATCAGCTGGCGCCAGCCGTTGCCGACCTCGCCGACCACCGCGTCCTCGGGGAGGACACAGTCGGTGAAGTAGAGGTCGTTGACCTCTTTGCCGCCCATCGTGTCGATGCCGCTGATCTTCAGTCCGGCGGTGTCCGCGGGGACGTGGAACATCGTGAGGCCTTCGTGTTTGCCGTCGCCGCGCCCGGTGCGGGCCACGAGCAGGATGTTGTCGGCGAAGTGCGCGTTGGAGCACCACGTCTTCTGGCCGTTGATCACCCAGCCGTCGGCGGTCTTCTCCGCGCGGGTGCTGAGGTTGCCGACATCGGAACCGGCCTCCGGCTCGGACATCGAGATGGACTGCGACCGGCCTGCCACGATGCCGCGCAGCACGACGTCCTTCTGTGCGTCGGTGCCGAACTTCGTGTACGCGCCGCCCGTGATCAGGGTGGGCCCGATCCCGCCGATGGGCGCCATGCCCTTGGCGGCCTCCTCGAGCAGGATGCACATGTCGACGTGGCTCGCGGCCGAGCCGTCGTACTCCTCGGGGATGGTGATGCCCAGCCAGCCCAGCTTCGCCATCTTCTCGTAGAGGTCCTGATTGTGGTTGTGCTCGCCGTGATTCGTCAGCCTGTCGCGCTGCTCGCGGGTGCCGCTCTCGCGCTTGCAGAAATCGGTGATCGCCGCCGCGAAGTCCTTCTGTTCACTGGTGAATTCGACGCTCATGTCCGGGGAACTCCTCGTGGGTGGTGCGGCCGGCGAACAGGCCGGCCGGGGTGACTGTGTAGGGCTTGCCGCGATGGGGTCGGCCGCATACTGTGATGTCCACTACATTACATCACATCACATATATTTGATGTGATCTCGAGGGAGGACATCGACCATGCCACAGCAGGCGGAGACGACCGAGACGACGGCAGGCGCGCAGTCCCCGGCCCCGACGAACCCGGCGCCGAAGACGTTCGCGTCGCTGGACCCGCGCGACGGCACCGTCCTGGCCGAGTACCCGATCCAGGGGGAGCGGGAGGTGCGCGCCGCCGTCGACGCGGCCCGGTCCGCCGCGCAGTGGTGGAACGCTCTCGGCTTCGACGGCCGCAAGCAATGGCTCCTGGACTGGAAGAAGTCGATGGCACGGGACGGCGAGCAACTCGCCGCGCTCGTCGCCGCCGAGACCGGCAAGCCCTACGACGACGCGCTCCTCGAAGTGATGCTCGCCATCGAGCATCTCGACTGGGCCGCGAAGAACGCGGGCAAGGTCCTGAAGCGGCGCAAGGTGCCCTCCGGTCTGGTCAGCGCGAACCAGGCCAGCAGCGTCGGGTACGAGCCGATGGGTGTGGTCGGTGTGATCGGGCCGTGGAACTACCCCGTGTACACGCCGATGGGCTCCATCTCCTACGCGCTCGCAGCGGGCAACACCGTCGTGTTCAAACCCAGTGAGCTGACGCCCGGGGTCGCTGTGTGGCTCGCCGACAAGTGGAAGGCACTCATCCCCAATCAGCCTGTTCTGCAGGTGGTCACCGGCGACGGGTCGACGGGTTCCGCCCTCGTCTCCGCCGGCGTCGACAAGATCGCCTTCACCGGGTCCGCCGCCACCGGCAAGCGCGTCATGGCCGCCTGTGCCGAGACGCTCACGCCGTTGGTCGTCGAGGCGGGAGGCAAGGACGCCATGCTCGTCGACGCCGACGCGAACCTGGACGAGGCGGCGGGGTTCGCCGTGTTCGGGGCGATGGGCAACGCCGGACAGACGTGCGCTGGCGTCGAGCGCATCTACGTCGTCGACTCCGTCTACGACGAGTTCGTCCGGCTGCTCGCCGAGAAGTCGAAGGTTCTGCGCCCGGGACCGCGGGACGCCGCGTACGGCCCCATGACGATGACCAGCCAGTCCGACGTGATCCGCAGCCACGTCCGGGACGCACTCGACAAGGGTGGATCCGCGGTGGTCGGCGGACTCGACTCCATCGCGGACGGGTACGTCGGGCCCATCGTGCTGACCGGCGTTCCCGAGGACAGCACCGCGATCCGCGAGGAGACGTTCGGCCCCACGGTCGTCGTCAACAAGGTCGCGAGCCTCGACGAGGCGGTCGCAAAGGCCAACGGCACCACGTTCGGTCTCGGCGCGTCCATCTTCAGCAAGGATGCGACCAAGGCGATGCAGGCTGCCGAGAAGCTCAGGGCAGGCGTCGTGACGATCGGGTCGGTGCTCGGATTCGCCGGTGTCCCGTCGTTACCGTTCGGCGGTGTCGGAGACTCGGGCTTCGGCCGCATTCACGGCGCGGACGGGCTGCGGGAATTCAGCCGGGTCAAGTCCATCGCCCGGCAGAAGTTCGCGGCGCCGCTGAATCTGCTGACCATGCAGCGTAAGTCGCGGGACATGAAGATTTCCGCCTGGATGTTGAAGAACCGGCACGGACGCTGACCACGGGAGGGTATTTACATGCTGATGAAGACCACGCCGGACGGCTTTCCGCGGGGCAGGCACGGCTGGCAGCGCCGGATCGAGGAACTCGACCCGGTCCTGGACCACCAGGAGATCCATCGCATCACGGCCGGTTTCGAGTTTCCGTGGGACTACCAGCGGTCCCTCGAGTTCGCGCTGTTCCGAACGTATTGCGTCCCCACGATTTCGGAACTTCTGCAGCGCACCGGTGAGTTCGAGAAGCGACCGCAGAAGCGGTACGACGACACCGCGTTGCTGATGGCCGAACTCGTCGAGCACGGCTACGACTCCGAACGTGGCATCGAGTCGCTGCGCGTCGTGAACCGCATGCACGGTAAGTACGACATCGACAACGACGACATGCTGTACGTGCTGACCACCTTCATCTACGAGCCGATTGACTGGATCGACCGCTTCGGGTGGCGGCGGCTCACCCCGAACGAGCGTCTCGCGTGCTTCCACTTCTACCGTCAGGTGGGTGTTCGCATGGGGATCAGGAACATTCCCGAGACCTTCGAGGACTTCTACCGGTTCAAGGCAGAGTACGAGCGGACGCACTTCCGGTACACCGACGACAACCATCGGGTCGGCACCTACACGCTGAATCTGTTCTGCTCCTGGTTCCCGGCACCACTGCGGCCGCTCGTCGCGCAGGGGGTCTACGCCCTCCTCGACCCGATGATGCTGTCGGCGTTCGGATTTCCCGCCGCCCCGCATTGGCTGCAGAACGCGTCCCGTCGTGCGCTGCGGATCCGGGCCCGGTTCGTGCGCCTCCTGCCGCCCCGGCGGGAATCGAAGGCCGCACGGGATCCGCGCAACCGGAGCTACCCCGGATACCCGGTGGGCTACCGACCCCGTGACCTCGGCGCGGACAACGACAAGCAACGAGGAGGTCGCCGGCGGGCCGCATGAGAACTGGCCCCCGGACGAATCGCCCAGGGACACGGGCTCAGTGTCACCGCCCGGGCCGGGCTCAGTGTCACCGCCCGGGCCCGGCTCAATGTCACCGCCCGGGCCGGGCTCAATGTCCCAGCAGTACCGCCGTCATCAGGGTGTGCAGACGGGCACGCGACTCCTCGCGGGTGTCGAAGTGGACCAGTCGGCCGATGTCGAGAACCAGCCCCAGTGCCGCGTGCACCAGGAACCGTGCCTCCGGCGCCGAGAGTTCGGACCGCGCGGCGGTCACCAGGTGGACCCACTCCTCGACGTGCAGGCGCTGCACGTTACGGAGATTGGTCCGCTCGTTCTTCGGGAGGTTCCCGATCTCCGCGAAGTAGACCGACAGCACTTCCGGGTTCCCGAACGACAGTTCCAGGTACGACTCGGCGAGCTTGCGGAGGGCGTCCTCGGGGTCGGTGGCGGTGGACAGCGCCGCCGATGTGGCCACGGCCAGCCGGTCGGACGCGCGGTAGAACACCGCCGCCAGAAGGTCTGCCTTGCTGGGGAAATGGCGGTACACGCTCGACGCGTTGATGCCGGCGGCGGCGCCGATCTCCTCGATGCTCGAGTCGTGGTAGCCGTGCCGATCGAAGATCTTGACAGCCTCGTTGATCAGCAATTCGCGCTTGGACGTCACGGCCAGTCCCCGCACCGCGCCGGCGGGGGCGCCCCCGCCCGCGTTCGGGACGGCGGGCGGGAGCGTCGCGTTCAGGATCGACCCGCACGCCGACTTCAGGAGCGTGTCGAGTCGGCGGGTGGCGAGGGTGGTCCGGTGCGCGCTGATGCTGCCGATCACGCTCAACGTCGACGCCCCCAGCGTCGTCGCGTCGACTGCGGTGAGTTCGGGGCGGATCTCGCGCAGCGGCGCGGCAACGCACTGCGTGACGTGCACGAACACGGCGCGAATCCGCTTACGGTCCTCGGCCTCGAGGTACCGGCCCTCCCAGCGGTAGAGCCCGGCGATCTTACGGTTCTCGATGCTGTTGGCGACGATGGCGGCGATCAGGTGTTCGAGGCGATCGCCGGGTTCGAGTTCGGCGACGACATCGAGTGCGCCGTCCGCGGTGGCCTGGAGCGCGTCGGCCGTCGTCGTCGCCGCGTGGACGAACAGGGCGTACTTGTTGGGATAGTGCCGGTACAGGGCGGGGCCGGAAATGCCGATGGTGGCAGCGATCTCGTCGACACCGACCGCATGATAGCCGCGCTCGCTGAATGCTTCGGCCGCGACGTTCGCGATCTGGGCCTTGCGATTCTTGGGGCGGCGGCGGATCGGCCGGTCGGTGGCGGCACCGGCCGCCGTGCTGGTCCGGGCCACGGTCACCTCCAGTAGTGGGCAGTCGTCTGCCAGTTCCTCTGCCGGTCATCTTAACCGAGACTCCCGCGACGACGAGCCTCGGATGGTCCCCGTGCGCTGGAGCGTTCGCCCGGGGTCTCGGTGAATCGCCAGCAAAACAGTGCGAAATGTGTTCCGAGAGGTATTGACACGTACCGAGCGACACCAATAAGTTAACTGCAATTCGCGTTCGGCGGTGGCTTCTTCCATCGTCCCGCCTTCCCGGCCCCGCAGGCCGATTCCCTCGGAGGTAACTGGCTTGATGAGTGCACCACGGCAACTGTCGACCATCCCCGCCGTCGCAGCCGGCGGTCTCCGGGTGGTCGTGGACGGCGGGATCCTCCGGATCACGATCGACCGGCCCGACCGGATGAATGCGCTCGATCTGGCTCACATGACCGCACTCGGCGACGTGCTCACCGCCGCGGCGGCGGATCCTGTCGTCCGCGTCGTCGTCCTCTCGGGTGCGGGCGCGGCATTCTGCACCGGCGCGGATCTCGCCGCGGCGGCCACCGCGGGCGGCCGGGAGGCGCCGCCGGAGGTGGTGATGGATTCCGCCAATCGCGTGATCCGCGCGATCGTCGACCTCCCGATCCCGGTGATCGCGCAGGTCGGCGGCGCGGCTGTCGGGGTCGGGGCGTCCATCGCCCTGGCGGCGGACCTGACGTACGCCGCCGAGGGCGCGTACCTACTCCTCGCATTTGTCAACGTCGGACTCATGCCCGACGGCGGATCCAGTGCGTTGATCGCCGCGTCGATCGGCAGGGCGCGGGCCACCCGGATGGCGCTGCTCGGCGAACGGCTGCCCGCCGACCGGGCGGCGAACGAGGGTCTGATCGCCGGCGTGCTCGCGGCCGACGACCTCCCGGCCCACGTCGACGCCGTCGCGGCGAGGCTGGCCCGTGGTCCGAGGCGGGCCGTCGCGCTGACCAAGCAGGCTCTCACCGCGACCACGCTGACGGAATTGGACCGGGCGCTGGGCCGCGAGAAGGCCGGACAGATCGAATTGCTCCGGTCGCCGGACTTCGCCGAAGGAGTCACGGCCATGCTCACGAAACGTGCTCCGAACTTCCGGAGCTGATGCGAATTGTGGTTAACAAGACTGTTCCGATCGACGTCGACATCTGTAATACTCGTCACAGCCTCCGTGCGGGGCCCGAGGGGCGAACGCGAGTACAGCGAAGGGACCACCACCACATGTCATCACGTAGCGAGCCGCTCACGCAGCCACTGCAATCCCGCCGCAACCACTGGAACAACTGGGTTGCCACCCACGCGCAGACGAAGCCCGACCATCCCGCGTTCCGCCATCTCGGGCAGAGCACCTCGTGGCGGAAACTGCACGAGCGTTCGCAGGCCCTCGCGGGAGCGCTGTCGCGGCGCGGGGTGAACTTCGGCGACCGCGTCCTGCTTCTCACACTCAACCGGACCGAGTTCTTCGAGGCGGTGCTCGCGATCAACGCGCTCGGCGCGATCGCGGTCCCGGTCAACTTCCGGCTGACACCGCCCGAGGTCGCCTTCATCGCCCGGGACTCGGGTGCACGAGCCGTCTTCACCGAGCCGGCGCTGGCGCCCCTCGTTTCCGCTGTGCGGCAGGATGTTCCCGATCTCGGCCTCGCGATCGTCATGGGCGCGGACACCGAGGGCGACGCTCTCGGTTACGAGGACCTCGTCGCGGAAGACGGTCCGGCCTTCGCCCCCGTCGACCTGCCGGAGGACACCCCGTCGCTCATCCTCTACACCTCCGGCACCACCGGAACGCCGAAGGGTGCGGTGCTGTCGCACTCGAACATGGTCGGGCAGTCCATCACCTGCATCCGGGCGATGCGCTACGACAGGGGCGACGACGTCGGGTTCCTCGCGTCCCCGGTGTTCCACGTCGCCGCTCTCGGTTCGGTGGCCCCGATGCTGATGCTCGGCGCCACGACCGTGATCCACCCCCTCAAGGCGTTCGACCCCACCGAGATGCTCGACGTGTGGGAGCGCGAGCGCATCACGACGGTGTTCCTCGTTCCGGTGCAGTGGCAGGCAGTCTGCGCCGATCCCACCGCCGCGCGCCGCGACCTCGCCCTCCGCGTCATCAGTTGGGGCGCCGCACCCGCATCGGACACCGTGCTGCGCGCCATGGCGGAGACTTTCCCGAACGCTCTCGTCGTGGCGGTGTTCGGACAGACCGAGATGTCCCCGATCACGTGCGTGCTCGACGGCGACGACGCGATCCACAAGCTGGGCTCGGTGGGCAAGCCCGTCCCGACCATCCAGACGCGGATCGTCGACGACGAGATGAACGACGTCGCCCCCGGCACGGTCGGCGAGATCGTCTACCGCGGCCCGACCATGATGCAGGGCTACTGGCAGAACCCGGCCGCGACGGCGGACGCGTTCGCCGGCGGGTGGTTCCACTCGGGCGATCTGGTGCGGCAGGACGAGGAAGGCTTCGTCTACGTGGTGGATCGCAAGAAGGACATGATCATCTCCGGGGGCGAGAACATCTACTGCGCCGAGGTGGAGAACGTCCTGTTCGGGCATCCGAGGATCCGGGAAGCCGCCGTGGTCGGCAGGCCACACCCCAAGTGGACCGAGGTGCCCGTCGCGATCGTGGCGCTCGACGACGACGGAGACGATCTGACGGTCGACGAACTCGCCGCGTGGCTCGAAGACAAACTGGCCCGTTACAAGCATCCGAAGGACGTCGTCGTCGTCGACGCCCTCCCGCGGAACGCCAGCGGGAAGGTCGTCAAGGGTGAGCTTCGAAAAGCTTACGGCGCGAACGACGTCGCGGTCGTCTGACCCCGATTCCCATACAGCTCGACGCCGGTCGCCGATCGTGGGTGACCGGCACCGGGGGAGGACCGCGTGACATTCCAGCTGCCACCCGCCAAAGGGCCCGTCAGCCATTTCGCCAACGAAGTCGGTGCGCTCATCGGGTTCTCGATCGCGACCACGGTGGCCGCCGTACGAGTTCTGGTGCGGCGCAGACTGGCCTGGCGGGAACTGCTGGACCAGGCCTGGCGGATCGCCTCGGTCACGTCGGCGCCTGCCCTGCTGCTGATGATCCCCATCGGAGTCCTCATCGCCGTCACGATCGGCAGCCTCGCCGGTCAGCTCGGCGCCGAGGGGTATACGGGGGCGGTCGTCGGGTTCGTGATCGTCGGGCAGGCGTCCGCGCTGGTCTGTGCGCTGATGCTGGCCGGGGTCGGCGGGTCCGCGATCTGCGCGGACCTCGGCTCGCGCACGATCCGCGAAGAGGTCGAGGCCATGGAGGTCCTCGGACTCGATGTGATCGAGCGGCTCGTGGTTCCGCGAGTGCTCGCGGCGGTGCTCGTCGGCGTCGCACTGTGCGCCATGGTCACCGCCGTCGGGGTGTCGGCATGCTTCCTCTTCCAGGTGGTCGTCCAGAACAGTTCGGCGGGAAGCTTTCTCGCGGCACTGTCCCAGTACACGCGACTGTCGGACTTCGTGGTCGCCCTCGTCAAGTCGATGGCGTTCGCGGTGACGTCGGCGCTCGTCGCCAGTTTCAAAGGCCTGCACGCGAAGGGCGGACCCAGCGGTGTCGCCGACGCCGTCAACGAGGCCGTGGTGCTGGCCTTCATCCTCGTTTTCATCGTCAATACCGTGCTCAGTCAGCTCTATTCCGTTCTCGTCGTCCCGGTAGGTGGTTACTGATGGTCGTGAGTACCCGATGGCCCGCAGCGCACTGGGTGCGGGCCAGGGTCCGTCAACCGCTCGGACTGATGACGGGACTGGGCCGGGAATTCACGTTCTACGGCAGCGTGATCGCCGGCGTCCCCCTCGCGGTCGTGAAGTACTGGCGGCACATCATGCGGCAGATCGGCGACATCAGTTTCGGTGGTGCGACCCTGCTCGCCGGCGGCGGAGCGATCGGTGTCGTCTTCGCGATGTCCGCGGTCGCGGCGACGCAGGTGGGCATCGAGGGGTTGCGCGGGCTGGACCTGCTCGGCATGGGTTCGCTGTCCGGGCTCCTGTCCGCGATCCTCAACACTCGCGAACTCGCGCCCGTGATCGCCAACATCGCGCTCGCGGCGAAGGTCGGCACGGGGTTCACTGCACAGCTCGGCGCCATGCGCATCTCGGAGGAGATCAGCGCGCTGGACGCGATGGCGATCCCGTCGCTGCCGTTCCTCGCGAGCACCAGGCTGGTCTCGTGCCTGATCTGTGTGGTGCCGCTGTACGTCGTGGGGCTGCTGTCGTCCTATCTGGCTTCGCGACTGGTGATCGTCACGTTCAGCGGGCAGTCGGCCGGAACCTACGACTACTACTTCCATCTCATGCTCACCCCCACCGACGTCGCGTACTCGTTCGTGAAGGCGATCGTGTTCGCGACGATCATCGCGCTCGTGCACTGCTCGTACGGGTACCACGCGTACGGCGGGCCCGAGGGGGTCGGCCGGGCGGCCGGGCGCGCGTTGCGCACGAGCATTCTCGCCATCGGCATCGTCGACCTGCTGCTGACCCTCACCCTGTGGGGCCTCGTCCCGTCCGCCCCCGCCCTGGGGTTGCCGTGATGCGCGGCCGCCCGGGAGGTCCGGGGAGCGGGTCCCTCGCGGTGCGGGGGGTGATCGGAGTGGCGGTCCTGGCCCTCGGATCGGCGCTGCTGGTCGGTTTCGGCACCGGTGCAATCGTCACCGACCCCGTCGTGACGGCGACGCTTCCGGCGGACGCCGGTGCGGTGAAGGCGCACACCACTGTGTCGTACAAAGGCGCGACCGTCGGCACCGTGTCGAGCGTCGACCCCGGACAGGACGAGACGGGCATGAACATCAGTCTCCGCCCCGAACAGATGCAGCACATCCCGGCGTCCGTCCAGGTGCGGGTGGTGCCGCGCACATTGTTCGGCGACCAGACCGTCGAGCTGGTGTCCACTGCGGGAACCGGCGGTGCGCGGCTCGAGGCCGGTGCCCGGCTGCAGCCCGACACATCGGCCGAGACCGTCCAGATGTACGACTTGTACTCGAAGGTCTACGACCTGGTGTCCCGGGTGAAGCCCGAGCAGATGCAGGCCGCGCTGAGCGCCGTCGCCGACGCGTTGCGCGGGCGCGGCGAACAATTGGGGCAGACAATCGACAGCCTCCACACGGTGGCGCAGTCGACCGCTCCTCTCGTCGACTCCGTCGCGGAGCGCGCGCCGCAGATCGCCCGGATCAGCGAACAGCTGGCCACGGCCGCACCCGACGTCCTCGCGGCCATGGACGCGGCGGTGTCGCTGTCCAACACTCTCGTCGAGAACACCGGCAGCTTCACCGGTTTCCTCGCCGCCTCCCTCGTCGTGTCGAGGAACTCCGGCGACGTCCTGGAGCAGAACGCGGACAACATGATCGCGGTGGCGCTGAACGTCTCACCGACCCTGGGCACCTTGGCCGGCAAGTCCGACCTGCTGCGGGCGACCCTGGACGAGGCGGGCCCGTTCGGTGACGCCGGCGCCGCTGTCTTCTCCACCGGCAAGTTCGCGGTGCGGGTCGCCGCCGACCTGTCCAACCCGCGGCCCTACACCTCGTCCGACTGCCCGCGGTACCCCGGCCTGAACGGACCGAACTGCGGGAGCGGTGGCGGAGGATGAGCGTCCGGAACTCGGCAATCAAACTGGTGGTCTTCGCCGTCTTCGGGATTCTCTCCGCGGTCCTCGTGGTGAATACACTGCGGGTGCCGGTGGAGGGACCGACCGTCGCGTACAAGGCGTTGTTCACCGACGCCCAGGGGGTGACTCCCGGCAGCGACGTCACCATCGCCGGTGTGCGGGTGGGACGCGTGGCTTCGGTCGACATCGTCGACGGCGACGCCGGAAGCGCCACCGCCCTGGTGAACTTCGAGGTGCAGCGCGATCAGGCTCTGCCCGCCGACACGACCGTCGCGATCCGGTACGGCGACCTGCTCGGGATACGGTATCTCGATCTCGCGGCCGGTCCGTCGGGCGACGAGGGCACCCTCGCGGAGGGCGACACGATTCCGCTCGACCGGACGTCGCCCGCACTCGATCTCACCAGTCTCTTCAACGGATTCAAGCCGTTGTTCGACGCGATCGACCCGAAACAGGTCAACGAACTCGCCACCGAGGTCGTCGCCGTGTTCGACGGCCGGAAGACGAGCATGGAAACGCTGCTGCGCAGGGTCGCGGACGTCACCGGCAACCTCGCGAATCACGATCAGCTGATCGGGGATCTCATCACGAACCTCGACGTGGTGGTGGGAACGGCGGCGGCCCGCGGTCCGGAACTGTCCCACCTCGTCGACAGCCTGACCCAGTTCACCGGGATGCTCGCCGAGGACAACGAGGTTCTCATGGACACCCTCGATCAGAGTGCGGCGGTGAGCCGTTCGGCCCTGCAGATCGTGGACGGACGGGTCCCGGAACTCGGCCGCACGGTGAACCGACTCGAATCCCTGACGGGGGCGATGGTAGGTGCCGACCCGGAATTCGATCACCTGATGGTGGCCATGCCGCAATTTTTCTCCTCCGTCGACCGCTCGGGTTCCTACGGTTCCTGGCTCAACATCTACCTGTGCACCTTCATCGTCAACGTCGACGGTCGTGAAGGCGCCCTCGGTCCCGACCTGCATTCGAGGTACTGCCAATGAGTGTCACCGCGAAGGCGCGCGACGTCTGGGACGCGCTGGCCGGAAACCAGCGGGTGCGGCCCGTCAATCCGCTGATCGTCGGCATCGTGGGAATCCTCGCCGCGACGCTGGCGCTGGCCCTGGTTCTCGTGATCCCGCGCGTGAGTTTCAGCGTGCGAACCGACGGTTACACCGCCGAACTCGCGAACGCCGCAGGCCTGACCGATTCCGACTACGTGTACGTCGCCGGGGTGCCCGCCGGCCGGGTGACCGCGGTGGACCTGGCAGGCGATCACGTGGTCGTGCATTTCCGGCTGGACGGCGCGCGTCACCTCGGGTCGACGACGTCCGCGGGCGTCAAGCTGTCGACCATCCTCGGCAAGCGGTACCTGGACGTGTCACCGTCGGGACCCGGCGACCTGAGCGACGACGGGGTGATACCCCTGAGCCGCACCAGTGTTCCGTACTCGCTCGACGACATCGGCTCGTCCGCGATCGAGACGGCGGACGACCTCGACCTCGGTGGACTGCAGAAGATGCTCACCGTCGTGACGGACACGGTGCCGCAGGACGCGACCCTCAACCGGGAGGCACTGTCCGGGGTGAGTGCGGCGTCCGCGATCCTGGCGAAGAACGCGGATCAGGTCACGCAACTGCTCGACAGCTCGCGAACCCTCACCGACGTGCTGGTCGGTCAGCAGGATCAGCTGACCACCCTGCTCGGCAACGCCGACGTCGTGATGACCACGCTCGCCACCCGGCGGGAGGCCATCCACCGGATGGTCGACGATCTCCGGGCCCTGATCGCGCAGGCGTCGCAGTTCCTCGGCGAGAACACCGTCGAACTCGACTCACTGCTCGCGAACGCGCGGAAGGTGACGGATCGACTCGACGCGAACCTCGCCAACCTCGACGCGCTGCTCACCATGGGTGCGCCGGCCGCGAGGGCGCTCGTGAACGCGACCGGCAACGGCGACTGGGCTGACGTGTCGGCGCCGTCGGCCGTGATCGCCGACAACCTGCTCTGCGTCGTCGGACTGATCACGGGGTGCTCGTGAGCGCGGGCGCCGCACGCCGGATCGTCGGGATCGGCGGCGTGCTCGCCCTCGTGGCAGCGATCGTCGTGGCCGGGTGGCTGCTGATCGTCCGCACCTCCTCCACCGTGATCCATTCCGAATTCGCCTACGTCAACGGGGTGTTTCCCGGCACCGAGGTCACCGTGCTCGGCGTGCCCGTCGGCACCGTCGAGTCCGTCGAACCGCGAGGCGCGACGGTGACGGTCACGATGTCGATCGCGTCCAACATCGTGGTGCCTGCCGACGCGAACGCGTACGTGCTGGTGTCCTCCGCGATCGGGGAGCGCTTCGTCGAACTCGGTCCCGCGTACACCGGCGGTCCGGTGCTGGAGAGCGGGCAGACCATTCCTCCCGAACGCAGTCATTCGCCCATCACCTGGGACCAGCTGATGGACAGCGTCGACACCGTCGTCAGGACACTCGGCCCCGACGGCGGCGACGCCGGCGCCGCGATCTCGGCCGCGGCGGCGTCCACCGACGGGCTCGGTCCCGCGATGAACGACGCCATCCGCACACTGTCGCAGGCGAGTTCGGTGATCGCGGGTAACAGCGCGGACGTCGGAGCGCTCGTCGACAACCTCGAGATTCTCGTCAACGCGATCTCGGCGCGTCAGGCGCAGGTCGACTCCCTCGCCGGTTCGCTCACCGCCATCGGAGACGAATTCGCCGGGCAGCAGTTCGCGATCGGCGACACGGTGAACCAGTTGTCCGCGTTGCTCAATCAGATCGACCAACTCGTGTCCGCCCGGGGCGGCGACATCGCCGCAGGCATCGACGATCTGGCGGGAGTGAGCGAAGTGCTGCAGAGACACGACACCGATCTCGCCGAGATCATGGACCTGGTGCCGCTGCTGATCGACAACATCCAGCGCGCGGTCACTCCGGACCAGCGCGCCCGCATCCGGTTGAACATCTCCACCAACCTGGCGCAGGCCGAGCCGACGTCCCCGCTCTGCGCGGTGATGGATCCGATCCTCTGCCGCGGAGCGGGAATCACGAACCCGATTCAGTTTCCGCCCAGCA
This sequence comes from Rhodococcus sp. NCIMB 12038, assembly GCF_002165735.1. Classification (NCBI taxonomy): domain Bacteria; kingdom Bacillati; phylum Actinomycetota; class Actinomycetes; order Mycobacteriales; family Nocardiaceae; genus Rhodococcus; species Rhodococcus sp. NCIMB 12038. Next base: position 158,530 of record NZ_NHML01000012.1, on the reverse strand, counting down.
TGTCCGACCCGTTCGGGCTGCGCGAACTCATGGTCGGAGGACGATGACGATCCGCACGAGAACGACGTCTCTGACGGCGGCGCTGATCGTCGGCGCGACGCTGCCCGCCGCCGGGTGTTCGCTGAGCCTGCAGGAACTGTCGGTGGGCCGCTCACCGGACGGTCCGTCCTACGAGATCACCGCGCAGTTCGACGGCGTCGACCGCGTCGTGCCCGGCGCCGAGGTCCGGGTGGGGCAGGAGGTGGTGGGCCGTGTCTCGGATGTGTCGACCCGGGATTTCACCGCAGAGGTCGAGATGCGGATCCGCGACGACGTCCCGATTCCGCGGGACGCGAAGGCACGCATCGAACTGCCCACGGCCCTCGGCAATCCCTTCATCCGACTCGACGTCGCCGACGCGGCGGGCGGACCGATGAGCGAGGGCGACGTGCTCCCGCTGTCGCAGACGTCGCGCGGCCCCGACATCGAGAGCGGACTGGCTGCGCTGGCCACGGTGCTCAACGGCAGCGGCATCGATCAGATACACGCCATCATGAACGAATTGACCGTCGCCTTCACCGGACGCTCCGACAAGATCCGGGAACTGGTGGACATGCTGAACGACACGCTGGGCGTCGTCGACGACCACCGGGACGAACTCGACCGGGCGATGGTGGCGTCCAACGCGTTCGCGGCGGAACTCGCCGCCGGCCAACCGGTCCTCGACCGGGCGATGACCGACCTGGCGCCGGTGGTGGATCTCCTGGTGTCGCAACGAGATCAGATCACCGCGCTCATGGGGGAGGCGTCCCGGCTCAGCCGCGAGGCGGAGCGTGTCCTCGGCGGCGCCGGATCCACACTGTCGACCGAGATCAGCGACGCCGGAACCGTGCTCGCCGCTCTCGACGGCTTCGAGTCGGAGCTCGCCCCGACCCTGAACTCGGTGGCGACGTTCCTCGGCGGATTCGCCGCGGCCACACCCGGTGACTACACGACATTCGACGGAACGTTCGACGTCACCGCCGTCATCGCGAAACTGCTCACCGGATCGGCCCCGCTCGAGGTGCCCGAAGCCCGCACGCTGCCCGAGGTACTCGGCGGAGGCGTCCGATGATGACACGCCACGTCGTGGCGCAGCTGGTGCTGTTCCTCGTCATCTCGGTCGTCGCGATCCTCTTCGGGCTGCGGTACGTCACCGGCCCGGACACGTTCGGAGACCCCATTCATCTGACCGCCCGCCTCGACCACGCCACCGGTCTCGCCCAGGGTGCATCCGTCAACTACCGGGGAGTCGGGGTGGGAAAGATCAGCTCCGTCGACGTGAACGAGGAGGGGACGGGCATCGTCCTCGGCATCGAGCTGCAACCTGGCACACAGGTGTCCGCCGGGTCGACCGCGAAGATCACCACCGAGAACGCGATCGGTATCCAGGCGCTCGACATCATGCCCGACAGCGCGGACCCGCCGTACCTCGCGGACGGCGACCTCATCGACGTGCCGCAGGAGGGGATTCCGCGATCGCTCGACGCGACGCTCGTCCAGACGACGGACCTCGTGAACTCGATGGACGTCACCGCCCTGTCCTCGCTCGCGGACACGTTCGGCACCGCCTTCGGAGGCACGGGACCCGACCTGCAGAACATGCTCGACGGTTCCGCCGAGATCGCCCGGACCCTCGAAACCCGCACCGACGCACTGTCGACCATCGTGAACAAGGGCTTGCCGCTCCTGGACACGGTGGACGGTCTCACCGCCGCCCTGCCGGAATCGGTGAGCACCGCCCGCAGCGTGCTCGAACAGTTGCGCGCCCACGACTCCGCGCTCGTGGACCTGCTCGGACGGTCGCCGCAGACGATGGCGAGCCTCGACGCACTGCTGTCGGGAAACCGCGACTCCCTGGGCACCCTGATGGCGAATCTGGTTCTCCCCACCGAGATCCTCGGCGACCGGACCCCCTCCCTCGAGTACGGCCTGACCATCATGCCCGGCGCTCTACCGAAGATCGCGTCGATCGAGAAGGGTGGGCTCGCCGACCTGCTCCTCGTCGGAACGCAGGGGCCGATGTGCGTGTACGACGCCCCACGCCGTCTGGTGACCGAGGCGGAACCGACTGAGCCTGCCCTGGACTGGACCTGCCAGTCGCAGCAGTACCTCGAGCAGCGCGGCGCCGTGAACGTCCCACGACCTGACGACCTCGGTCAGGAGAACGCGACCAGGAACGGCGGTGTCTACGGCCCACCCGCGGCAGACGATCCATTGGTCATCGAACCCCCGTTGACGGGGCACACCCCACGCTAGGTCCGTGCACGAGCCGAGGAGAGAACACCGATGAGCAAACCGACGGGCGGGGTGCTACGCCGGGGTGCCGGCGGCCCGGCGATAGCCGCGCACGGCGGGGTAGGTGAAGATCAGCAACCCGGCGACCGACCACGCGATCGTCTTCAGCAGAGGTTCCGCGACGGGACCGCCCATCGACAGTCCCTTCATCGCGTCGATCGCGCAGGACATCGGCTGGTTCTCCACGAACGGCTGGAGCCATGTGGGGTAGGCGCCGGTGGGCACGAATCCGGAGTTGAAGAACAGCAGCAGAGTGCACAACAGCGACAGGATTTCGACGAGCGGTGCCTTCGCCGCGTTGACGGCAAGGGCCGTCACCATCGTCGCGAAACTCACGCCGAACAGCAGCGGGAGCAGCATCAGGGCGATCCCGGCGAGAATGCCCTGGTTGAAACGGAATCCGATGGCGAAACCGACCGCGATGATCAGCACGGTGGTGAGCACGATCCGCACGGACTCGGCCATGAGACGACTGAGCAGGCCCGACGCGCGGTGCACGGGCAGTACCCAGAACCGGCTCAGGAGCCCGTCCGCCCATTCCTTCTTCAACGACAGGCCGCCCGCGATGGAACCGAACATCGCGCCGACGAGCGTGATCATCGGAACGGTCCCGAAAACGCTGTTGACGCCGGTGGCCTTGGTGATCGAGATCCCGAGCACCGCCCAGAACATCAGCAGCATCAGCGACGGGTACACGATCGCCTGCAGCATCGTGTACGGGTCCCGGGCCCAGCGAAGCAGAAGGCGCTTGGTCTGCAGCAGGCTGTGCGAGAACAGCGCGGCGAGGGAGTTCTCCGGGTGGGGTTCGATCACCTCGGGAAACGTCACCGTCGCCGGTGTGTCGGATCGGTACTCGGTGGTCATCCGCGCCTCACATTCGACCAGATCGACAACGGAATGAAGACCAGCGCCAGCCCGCCGCACCACAGCAGAGTGGGTGTCAGTTGGTGGAACGTGATCGTGCCGTCCGTCATGGCACGCATGGACGTGGAGAACTGCGAGATGGGCTGATTGCGCACGAAGCCCTGCGCCCACTCGGGGAACTGTGTCACCGGAACGAAACCGGAGGAGAACATGCCGAGGATCAGCTGGGGGAGCGTCAGCGCCTGACTGGTGACCTCGGGGCTGCGGGTGAGGGTGCCGAGGGCGTCGGCGCCCGTCGTGAGCGTGAACCCGATCAGCATCGCCAGCCCGCAGAACGCCGCGGTCAGCCCGAGTCCGCCGGAGAACCGGAAGCCGATCGCGTATCCGTAGCCGATCGCGGCGACGAGTGAGATCGTCGAATGCACGAGGCATGCGGTCATGCGTGCCGTCAGCGGGACCGCCGCCTTGACCGGCATCGTCTGGAACCGGGAATTCATGCCGTTCGACGCCTCGGTGGCCGCGCGGTGTGCCGCCGAGATCGCGGTGAACGCCATGGCCTGCAGGACGATGATCGGCATGACGAACTGCGCGTAATCGATGCCCTGGAACTTCATCACCAGACGCAGCGGCAGATAGAACCCGATGGTGAAGATCAACGGCGCCAGCACTGCGATGAAGAACTGACCGAACACCCACATCGTGTGCAGATTCCGCTGGGACAGCGCAATCCACTGCTGGACGCTCGACGGATGCGGCCGCCGGTGCTTGCCTTCGAGGGTGCGCTCGAATCCGAGCTGGGCGGGCGCCGTCACGACGGCAGGCTCTCGTCGACGCGGACGTGGCCGGTGAGTGAGAGGAACACGTCGTCGAGGGACGGGCGCCGCAGGGCGATGTCCGCGAGGGTGACCCCGGCGAGGTCGAGTCGGCGCAGAACCTCGGCGAGGGTCTGGGCGCCGTGCTCGGCGGGAATCGACAACCGGTCGGTGCCTTCCTCGATGACCCGGCCGGGTGGGCACAGGCTCGTGAGGATCTCCCGGACGCGTGGCAGGTCGTCGAGGCTGACCGGGACGACCTCGCAGTAACTTCCGCCGGTCCGGGCCTTCAACTCGTCCGCGGTGCCCTCGGCGATCACGGTGCCCTTGTCGATCACGACGATGTTGTCACTGAGGAGGTCGGCCTCCTCGAGGTACTGCGTCGTCAACAGGATCGTGATGCCCTGCTCCTTGAGCGCGGACACGAGGGACCACACGCCCTGGCGGCTGCGGGGGTCGAGGCCGGTCGTCGGCTCGTCGAGGAACACGACCTCGGGACGGATCACGAGGCCACAGGCGATGTCGACGCGCCGGCGCATACCGCCCGAATACCCGGACACCTTCCGGTCACCCGCGTCGAGCAGATCGAACTGCGTCAGCAGATCCTCGGCGCGTGATTTCGCGGACGCCTTGGGCAGGCCCATCAGCCGGCCGAACAGCACGAGATTCTCGCGCCCGGTCAGCGACTCGTCCAGCGCGGCGTACTGACCCGTCATCATGATGCTGCGACGAACGTCGGCAGCTTCCTCGACCACGTCGTGTCCGGCGACGAATGCGCGGCCCGCATCGGGGCGCAGCAGGGTCGACAGCACGTTGACGGTGGTGGTCTTCCCTGCGCCGTTGGGGCCCAGGATGCCCAGCACCGTGCCGCGGGGCACCTCGAAGCTCACACCCCGCAACGCTGCTACGTCACCGAAGGATTTCTCGATTCCCTCGACAAGAACGGCGGTGTCAGGTGCTGGCATGTCCTCGAGTATGTCACGCGAAGAGGGCGATCAAAGCAGACCGGCGAAGACCTCCCCGCCCTCGGAACGCGGACGGAAATCTTGTGTAACGGGTAGAGAGACGTCCGCGATAAATGCCGGACGTCTGTACCACTTCGACCCCGGCGACCACGGTGCAACCGATCCCGCCCGGCCCGAAGCTCCTGCTGCGCCGCGACGTTCCGGCTCCGGGGAAGTGCCACAGGGCAATTCGAGTCGCCGCCACGGGCGCCGGACCGAATGTGAGCTTCGACATGCGCCTTTCGCGACCGCGTCGGCGTTCGTATCCGACGTGGTCGGCGGTCGTCCCTGCTGCTTCTTCTGTCCGTATTACTTGGGGGTGACCCACGTCGTGATGTCGGCGTGGACCACCTCGGCTCCCCGGCGGTCGAGGATGCGCACGGGGACGACCACGTCGGTGCCCGCGGTCATCGCGCCGAAGTCCGGCAATTCCGTCAGTTCCGCGACGGCCCGCAGCGGCCCGTTCGCCTTGGCGAGGTAGTCGACGGTCATCGATTTCGGGATCCACCGGTGCGTCGGCGGCACGGTCGCCTCGGACAGCATGCCCATGGCCGCCTCGGCGAGGTTGCACGCGGCGATCGCGTGGAACGTGCCGAGGTGGTTGCGGACGCCCCACCACTTCGGTGCCCGCACCTCGCAACGGCCCGGCCGCATCTCGACGACGCGGGGGAGCACCGAGCCGAAGTAGGGGACGCGGATGCACATGCCGACGGAGAACAACGCGTGTCCGAGCGCGTTGTCGGGGAGCTTCTGCCAGGCGGCGTAGGTGGGGCTCGAGGGTGTCATGCCCAGATATTACTTCAAAGTAAGTTCGGGGCCCGGCGAGTGTGATCGAGCCCGGTTTGATCTCTCCTGCGCGGTACGGCATACTGGTCGGGTTGCCTTGTCTGGGACGCGATCGTTTGCGGCCCGAAACAGGTGGGGTGAAACGTCGCGGTGTAGATCGAATGACCTGCTCGCGGCCACATGCAAGACGGAAGCAGTACCTACTGGCACTCGCATTGAGTGCATCCGGTACGCGTTCCCGGCCCGAAGAGCTGAAAAGTTACGGGTCGGAGAATGAGTGGGAGGGCGACACGCCCGACCGCGTGTACCGGAGAACCATGACAGATGAACAGCGGCAGCGGATCGGGTGTGTCCCGGTCGCCTAGCGTTCGGACAGTTGCGGCCCAGGTAAGGGACTGTGCAGACGAGGTAGTTCGGCCCGACTCGGGTGGGACTACGAAACGCGGCAAGAAAAGGACACTAAGCGTGGCGGGACAGAAGATCCGCATCAGGCTCAAGGCCTACGACCATGAGGCGATCGACGCGTCAGCGCGCAAGATCGTCGAGACGGTGACCCGTACCGGGGCCCGCGTCGTTGGACCCGTGCCGTTGCCGACCGAAAAGAACGTGTACTGCGTCATCCGCTCGCCGCACAAGTACAAGGACTCGCGCGAGCACTTCGAGATGCGTACTCACAAGCGGCTTATCGACATCCTCGACCCGACGCCCAAGACGGTTGACGCGCTCATGCGCATCGACCTTCCGGCCAGCGTCGACGTCAACATTCAGTGAGCGCGGCGGAGACAAAAACAATGACTGATACCAAGATCAAGGGAATCCTGGGCACCAAGCTCGGCATGACCCAGGTCTTCGACGAGAACAACCGGGTCGTTCCGGTCACCGTCGTGAAGGCCGGACCGAACGTCGTGACCCAGATTCGTACCGAAGAGCGTGACGGCTACAGCGCCGTGCAGCTCGCGTTCGGCGCCATCGACCCGCGCAAGGTGAACAAGCCGACTTCCGGCCAGTTCGCCAAGGCCGGCGTCACCCCGCGCCGCCACGTTGTGGAGCTCCGCGTTGCCGACACCTCGGAGTACGAGGTCGGCCAGGAACTTACCGCCGAGGTCTTCGAGGACGGCGCTTACGTCGACGTCACCGGAACCAGCAAGGGTAAGGGCTTCGCCGGAACCATGAAGCGCCACGGCTTCTCCGGTCAGGGTGCATCGCACGGTGCACAGGCCGTTCACCGTCGCCCCGGTTCCATCGGTGGTTGCGCCACTCCGGGCCGCGTGTTCAAGGGAATGCGCATGTCCGGCCGCATGGGTAGCGACCGCATCACGACGCAGAACCTCTCCGTTCACAAGGTGGACGCCGAGAACGGCCTGCTGCTGATCAAGGGTGCGATCCCCGGCCGCAAGGGTGGCCTCGTGATCGTCAAGAGTGCAGTGAAGGGTGGTGCACGAGCATGACCAGCACCGAGACATCGACGACCAAGCTGACGCTGGACGTCAAGGTCGCCGGCGGCAAGACCAACGGCACCGTCGATCTCCCCGCGGAGATCTTCGACGCGCCTGCCAACATCGCGCTTCTCCACCAGGTTGTCGTCGCGCAGCTCGCCGCTGCACGCCAGGGCACCCACTCCACCAAGACCCGCGGCGAGGTTCGCGGCGGTGGCAAGAAGCCGTACCGCCAGAAGGGCACCGGCCGCGCCCGTCAGGGCTCGACCCGTGCACCGCAGTTCGCCGGTGGTGGCACCGTCCACGGCCCGCAGCCGCGCGACTACAGCCAGCGGACTCCCAAGAAGATGAAGGCCGCCGCACTGCGCGGAGCCCTCTCCGACCGGGCCCGCAACGAGCGCATCCACGTGATCACCGAACTGGTCGCCGGTCAGACTCCGTCCACGAAGTCCGCCCGCACCTTCCTCGGCGAGATCTCGGATCGCAAGAAGGTCCTGCTCGTCGTCGGACGCGCGGACATCGCGGCCTGGAAGAGCGTGCAGAACCTGGACGGCGTGCACCCCATTGCACCCGACCAGCTCAACACCTACGACGTGCTCAACAGCGATGACGTCGTGTTCAGCGTCGAGGCGCTCAACGCGTTCATCCACGGGCCCGCCGAGACCGCCCAGGCAGAGAACAAGGAGGAGGGCAAGTGAGCACCATCGCCGATCCCCGCGACATCCTGCTCGCCCCGGTCATCTCCGAGAAGTCCTACGGACTGATCGAGGAAGGCACCTACACCTTCCTGGTGCACCCGGACTCGAACAAGACGCAGATCAAGATTGCCGTCGAGAAGATCTTCGGCGTCACCGTGACCAGCGTCAACACCGCCAACCGTCAGGGCAAGCGCAAGCGGACCCGGTTCGGTTACGGCAAGCGCAAGGACACCAAGCGCGCGCTCGTGACCCTCTCGGCCGACAGCAAGCCCATCGAGATCTTCGGAGGACCGGTCGCGTAAGCGCCGGGACTTGACGAGACATAGAGGACGAGAAGACTCATGGCAATCCGTAAGTACAAGCCGACTACCCCGGGCCGTCGTGGCTCGAGCGTCTCGGACTTCGCCGAGATCACTCGGTCGACCCCCGAGAAGTCGCTGGTTCGCCCGCTCCACGGACGCGGTGGACGTAACGCACACGGTCGTATCACTACCCGTCACAAGGGTGGCGGACACAAGCGCGCCTACCGGCTGATCGATTTCCGTCGCAACGACAAGGACGGCGTGCCGGCCAAGGTCGCTCACATCGAGTACGACCCCAACCGCACCGCGCGTATCGCCCTGCTGCACTACGCGGACGGCGAGAAGCGCTACATCATCGCCCCCAAGGGCCTGTTCCAGGGTGCACCGGTCGAGTCCGGTGCAGGCGCCGACATCAAGCCCGGCAACAACCTGCCCCTGCGCAACATCCCGACGGGTACCACCATCCACGCGGTGGAACTCCGCCCGGGTGGCGGCGCGAAGATGGCCCGCTCGGCCGGATCCAGCATCCAGCTGCTCGGTAAGGAAGGCACCTACGCCACGCTGCGTATGCCGTCCGGCGAAATCCGTCGCGTCGACGTTCGCTGCCGCGCCTCGATCGGTGAGGTCGGCAACGCCGAACAGTCGAACATCAACTGGGGCAAGGCCGGCCGCATGCGCTGGAAGGGCAAGCGCCCGACCGTCCGTGGTGTCGTGATGAACCCGGTCGACCACCCGCACGGTGGTGGTGAGGGTAAGACCTCCGGTGGTCGCCACCCGGTCAGCCCGTGGGGCAAGCCCGAGGGCCGCACCCGCAAGAACAAGGCGAGCGACAAGCTCATTGTCCGTCGTCGCCGTACCGGCAAGAACAAGCGCTAGGAGGGAGTGAAGGATGCCACGCAGCCTCAAGAAGGGCCCGTTCGTCGATGACCACCTCCTCGCGAAGGTGGACGTGCAGAACGAAAAGGGAACCAAGCAGGTCATCAAGACCTGGTCCCGTCGTTCCACGATCATCCCGGACTTCATCGGCCACACGTTTGCGGTTCACGACGGCCGCAAGCACGTCCCCGTGTTCGTTTCCGACTCGATGGTCGGACACAAGCTCGGAGAGTTTGCACCGACCCGCACGTTCAAGGGTCACATCAAGGATGATCGGAAGGCGAAGAGGCGATGAGCAACACCGAAACCGCCAACCCGACCGCCAAGGCAGTAGCGCGCCACGTGCGCGTCACGCCGATGAAGGCGCGTCGCGTTGTGGACCTGGTCCGCGGGCGTTCGGTTGAAGACGCCCTGAACATCCTGAAGTTCGCGCCGCAGGCAGCGAGCGAGCCGGTCGCCAAGGTGATCGCCTCCGCAGCAGCCAACGCCGAGAACAACCTCGACCTCGACCCGAGCACGCTTGTCGTCGCCACGGCGTTCGTGGACGAGGGCGCGACCCTCAAGCGGTTCCAGCCGCGTGCACAGGGACGTGCGTTCCGTATCCGCAAGCGCACCAGTCACATCACCGTGATCGTGGAGAGCCTGCCGAAGACCGGAACATCGACCCGTAATCGCCGGAAGGGAAGTGCTCAGTAGTGGGCCAGAAAATCAACCCGCACGGCTTCCGCCTCGGCATCACCACCGACTGGAAGTCTCGCTGGTACGCAGACAAGCAGTACGCGGAGTACGTCAAGGAAGACGTCGCCATCCGTAAGCTCCTCGCCACCGGCATGGAGCGCGCGGGCATCGCGAAGGTCGAGATCGAGCGCACGCGTGACCGTGTTCGTGTCGACATCCACACCGCCCGCCCGGGCATCGTCATCGGCCGCCGCGGCGCCGAAGCCGATCGCATCCGTTCCGAGCTCGAGAAGCTGACCGGCAAGCAGGTCCAGCTGAACATCCTCGAGGTCAAGAACGCCGAGGCCGAGGCTCAGCTCGTCGCACAGGGTGTGGCCGAGCAGCTCTCGAACCGTGTCGCTTTCCGTCGCGCGATGCGCAAGGCCATCCAGTCGGCCATGCGTCAGCCCAACGTCAAGGGAATCCGCGTTCAGTGCTCCGGTCGTCTCGGCGGCGCCGAGATGTCCCGGTCGGAGTTCTACCGCGAAGGCCGTGTGCCGCTGCACACGCTTCGCGCGGACATCGACTACGGCCTCTACGAGGCCAAGACCACCTTCGGCCGCATCGGCGTGAAGGTCTGGATCTACAAGGGCGACATCGTCGGTGGCAAGCGTGAGCTCGCCGCCAACGTGGCTGCTCCCGCAGGCGACCGCCCGCGGCGTGAGCGTCCGAGCCGTCCCCGTCGCTCCGGTGCCACCGGCACCACCGCGACCAGCACCGAGGCCGGCCGCGCAGCGACCGCCACCGCCGATGCACCCGCTACGACTGAACAGAAGGAGGGCTGACGCATGTTGATCCCACGGCGGGTCAAGCACCGCAAACAGCACCATCCGAGCCGTTCGGGTGCCGCCAAGGGTGGAACCCAGGTGACCTTCGGTGACTACGGCATCCAGGCTCTCGAGCCCGCCTACATCACCAACCGGCAGATCGAGTCCGCTCGTATCGCCATGACCCGGCACATCAAGCGTGGCGGCAAGATCTGGATCAACATCTTCCCGGATCGCCCCCTCACCAAGAAGCCGGCCGAAACCCGCATGGGTTCCGGTAAGGGTTCGCCCGAGTGGTGGATCGCGAACGTCAAGCCCGGTCGCGTGATGTTCGAAATGAGCTACCCCAATGAGGAGATCGCTCGTGAGGCCCTGCGTCGCGCGATGCACAAGCTCCCGTGCAAGTGCCGGATCGTGACAAGGGAGGAGCAGTTCTGATGGCTACTGGAACCCCAGCCGCAGAGCTCCGCGAGCTCACCGAAGAAGAGCTGGTCACCCGGCTTCGTGAGTCGAAGGAAGAGCTGTTCAACCTTCGTTTCCAGATGGCCACGGGTCAGATGGACAACAACCGTCGACTGCGTACCGTTCGTCACGAGATCGCGCGCATCTACACCGTTCTGCGTGAGCGTGAGCTCGGGCTGGCCGTCGGTCCGGACGCAGGTGACGCGGCATGAGTGAGGAAAAAGCAGTGAGCACTGAAGAGCGCGGCAGCCGTAAGGTCCGCACCGGATACGTCGTCTCCGACAAGATGGAGAAGACGATCGTGGTCGAGCTCGAGGACCGGGTCAAGCACCCGCTCTACGGCAAGATCATCCGGCGCACCAGCAAGGTGAAGGCGCACGACGAGAACGGCGTCGCAGGCATCGGTGACCGCGTGCAGCTGATGGAGACCCGTCCGCTGTCCGCGACCAAGCACTGGCGTCTCGTCGAGGTCCTCGAGAAGGCCAAGTAAGAAACCGAATAATGCATCCAGTACGATGGTGGGGTTGCCTTGCGGCAGACGCACGGCAACCCCACCGTTGTGCCGCCCACCCGGGCGGCCCCTCTCGCAGGGCACGGGTGCAGACCGCGCACGTCGGGTCGGAAATCTGCCGTGCAACAGTCCAGGTCAAGGAGAAGTAAGTGATTCAGCAGGAGTCGCGGCTGCGCGTCGCCGACAACACGGGTGCCAAGGAGATTCTCTGCATCCGCGTTCTCGGTGGTTCGTCTCGCCGCTACGCCGGGATCGGTGACATCATCGTCGCCACCGTCAAGGACGCCATCCCGGGTGGAAACATCAAGAAGGGCGAGGTCGTCAAGGCCGTCATCGTCCGCACCACCAAGGAACGCCGCCGTCCGGACGGGTCGTACATCAAGTTCGACGAGAACGCCGCCGTCCTCATCAAGCCGGACAACGATCCCCGTGGCACCCGCATCTTCGGCCCCGTCGGCCGCGAGCTGCGTGAGAAGAAGTTCATGAAGATCGTCTCGCTCGCCCCGGAGGTGCTGTGATGAAGGTGCACAAGGGTGACACCGTGCTGGTCATCGCCGGCAAGGACAAGGGCGCGAAGGGCAAGGTCATCCAGGCCTACCCCGCGACCAACAAGGTCCTCGTCGAAGGCGTGAACCGCATCAAGAAGCACACCGCGGTTTCCGCGAACGAGCGCGGAGCTTCCTCCGGCGGCATCGTCACGCAGGAAGCCCCGATCCACGTTTCCAACGTCGCGGTCGTCGACTCGGACGGCAACCCCACTCGCGTGGGCTACCGGACCGACGAAGAGTCCGGCAAGCGCGTTCGGATTTCCCGGAAGAACGGGAAGGACATCTGACATGACCTCCACTGAGAACAAGATCCAGCCGCGCCTGAAGACTCGCTACCGCGAGGAGATCAAGGCTGCGCTGAACACCGAGTTCGACTACGCCAACGTGATGCAGATCCCCGGCGTCGTCAAGGTCGTCGTCAACATGGGTGTCGGTGACGCCGCGCGCGACGCCAAGCTGATCAACGGTGCCGTCAACGATCTCGCTCTGATCACCGGTCAGAAGCCCGAGATCCGCAAGGCACGCAAGTCCATCGCGCAGTTCAAGCTCCGCGAGGGAATGCCGATCGGTGCCCGCGTCACGCTGCGTGGCGACCGCATGTGGGAGTTCCTGGACCGTCTCGTGTCCGTCGCGCTTCCCCGCATCAGGGACTTCCGCGGCCTGTCGGGCAACCAGTTCGACGGCAACGGCAACTACACGTTCGGCCTGAACGAGCAGTCGATGTTCCACGAGATCGACGTGGACAAGATCGACCGCCCGCGCGGCATGGACATCACCGTGGTGACCACCGCGACCAACAACGAAGAAGGCCGTGCCCTGCTGAAGCACCTCGGCTTCCCGTTCAAGGAGAACTGAGCTAATGGCTAAGAAGGCATTGGTCAACAAGGCCAACAAGAAGCCCAAGTTCGCGGTGCGCGCCTACACCCGCTGCCAGCGCTGCGGCCGTCCGCACTCGGTGTTCCGCAAGTTCGGCCTGTGCCGAATCTGCGTCCGTGAGATGGCGCACGCCGGCGAGCTGCCCGGCGTTCACAAGAGCTCCTGGTGAGCCGGTGACGCCGTCGCCTCCCCGGCGACGGCGTCACCCCCCACAGACTTCCGGTTCGTAACCTCGGACCGGGAAACGTAAGACCTACTTCGCGATAGGCCTGCGCCGGAAACGGCAGAGGGAACCGTTGTGAGAAAGGTAGAGGTCAACCTCATGACCATGACCGACCCCATCGCAGACTTCTTGACGCGTCTGCGCAACGCCAACACGGCGTACCACGATGAGGTGAAGTTGCCCCACTCGAAGATCAAGGCGAACATCGCCGAGATCCTCAAGCGCGAGGGTTACATCGCCGACTACCGCACCGAAGACGCCGAGGTCGGCAAGACCCTCATCGTCGACCTGAAGTACGGCCCGAGCCGTGAGCGCAGCCTCGCCGGCGTGCGCCGCGTCTCCAAGCCGGGTCTGCGTGTGTACGCGAAGTCCACCAACCTGCCCAAGGTTCTGGGCGGCCTCGGCGTGGCGATCATTTCCACGTCCACCGGCCTGCTCACCGATCGCCAGGCGGCCAATCAAGGAGTGGGCGGGGAAGTCCTCGCCTACGTCTGGTAAGGGAGGCCACCACAATGTCGCGTATTGGAAAGATTCCCGTCACCGTCCCCGGCGGCGTCGACGTCTCGATCGACGGCCAGGACGTCACGGTCAAGGGACCCAAGGGCTCGCTGGCCCTGACGATCTCCGAGCCGATTGCCATTGCGAAGAACGACGACGGCACGCTCAGCGTGACCCGTCCGGACGACGAGCGTCGCAGCCGCGCGCTGCACGGTCTGTCTCGCACCCTGGTTCAGAACCTCATCACCGGTGTCACCGACGGTTACACCACCAAGATGGAGATTCACGGCGTCGGTTACCGCGTCGCGCTCAAGGGCAAGGACCTCGAGTTCGCACTCGGCTACAGCCACCCGGTCCCGATCGAGGCTCCGGAAGGCATCACCTTCGCGGTCGAGTCGCCCACCAGGTTCTCGGTGTCGGGCATCGACAAGCAGAAGGTCGGGCAGATCTCGGCCAACATCCGTCGTCTCCGTCGTCCGGACCCGTACAAGGGCAAGGGCGTGCGTTACGAGGGTGAGCAGATCCGCCGCAAGGTCGGAAAGACGGGTAAGTGATATGAGCCAGACTGCAAACCAGAAAGCCAAGCGGATTCCGCTCGGCAAGGATGCGTCCACGAAGCGTCGCCTGTCGAAGGTGCGTCGTCACTTCCGTCTCCGCAAGAAGGTCTCCGGCACGCCCGAGCGTCCCCGCTTGGTCGTCAACCGGTCCTCGCGCCACATCCACGTCCAGCTCGTGGACGACCTCGCAGGCCACACCCTGGCCGCGGCGTCGACCACCGAGGCCGACGTGCGTGCAGCGGACGGCGACAAGAAGGCCCTCAGTGCGAAGGTCGGTCAGCTGATCGCCGAGCGCGCGAAGGCAGCCGGTGTCGAGACCGTCGTGTTCGACCACGGCGGACACGGCTACCACGGTCGCATCGCGGCCCTTGCGGACGCAGCTCGCGAAGGCGGGTTGAAGTTCTGATGACCAAGACCGAGTACATGAACGGAAGGACAGCCTGATGCCGGGACGTCAGAGGCGTGACGGCGGAAGCGGACCCGCCGGACAGAATGGCCCCAACACCGGGGACAACCGCGGCGGCGGCGACCGTCGCGGTGGCGGTCGCGACGATCGTCGCGGCGGACAGTCGGCCGAGAAGTCGAACCACATCGAGCGCGTTGTCACGATCAACCGCGTGTCGAAGGTCGTCAAGGGTGGTCGTCGCTTCAGCTTCACCGCTCTGGTGATCGTGGGCGACGGCAACGGACTGGTCGGCGTCGGCTACGGCAAGGCCAAGGAAGTTCCTGCGGCCATCCAGAAGGGCGTCGAGGAGGCTCGCAAGAGCTTCTTCCGCGTTCCGATGATCGGCAGCACCATCACGCACCCGATTCAGGGTGAGGCCGCAGCAGGCGTCGTCATGCTGCGTCCGGCAAGCCCCGGTACCGGTGTCATCGCCGGTGGCGCGGTGCGTGCCGTGCTGGAATGCGCCGGCATCCACGACATTCTGTCGAAGTCGCTCGGTAGCGACAACGCCATCAATGTTGTGCATGCGACCGTCGCTGCGCTCAAGGGCCTGCAGCGCCCCGAGGAAGTTGCCGCTCGCCGCGGTCTCGCCCTCGAGGACGTTGCCCCTGCCGGCATGCTGCGTGCGCGCGCACAGGCTGGGAGCGTGAAGTAATGGCCGAACTCAAGGTCACTCAGATCAAGAGCACCATCGGTACCAAGCAGAACCAGCGGAACTCGCTGCGCACCCTCGGCTTGAAGGGCATCCGTCAGACGGTTGTCCGCGAGGACAATGCGCAGAACCGCGGTCTGATCAACGTGGTGCGCCACCTCGTCACAGTTGAGGAGGTCTAACCATGACCATCAAACTGCATCACCTGCGCCCCGCGCCGGGAGCCAAGTCCGACAAGATCCGCGTCGGTCGTGGTGAAGGCGGCAAGCGCGGCAAGACCGCAGGCCGCGGCACGAAGGGCACCAAGGCCCGCAAGAACGTGCCCGCCGCCTTCGAGGGTGGACAGATGCCGCTGCACATGCGTCTGCCCAAGCTCAAGGGCTTCACCAACCCGTTCCGCACCGAGTACCAGGTCGTCAACGTCGGCGACATCGCCCGTCTGTTCCCCGAGGGTGGACAGGTCACGGTCGAGGACCTCGTTGCCAAGGGTGCCGTTCGCAAGAACCAGCTCGTCAAGGTTCTCGGCGACGGCGACCTGACTGTCGCCGTCCAGGTGACGGTCGACAAGTTCACCGGCTCCGCCAAGGAGAAGATCGCTGCTGCCGGTGGTACCGCCACCGAGCTGTGAGCTATCACCGCTAGCCAGTAGATGGCCGCAGTACAGCCTCGCGCTGTACTGCGGCCATTTGCGGCTGTACGGGCAGCACTGCCGCAGGTCTCCCAACTGTGCGTTCAGTTGCCACTGTTAGAGTTCTAGAGTTCATTCACGGACAAGTCTGCTTACGACTTCGTCTCCCCACCGTCGTGCCAGGAGGATCTTTGCTTTCCGCCTTCGTCTCGGCCCTCAGGACCCCGGACCTGAGGCGGAAGATCCTCATCGCGCTCGGTCTCGTTGCGCTGTATCGCATCGGTGCCGTGATCCCGTCGCCGGGCGTCGACTACGCCAACGTCCGATCGTGTGTCGATCAGCTGTCGGGCGGCGATACCGCGGGCATCTACTCGCTGATCAACCTGTTCTCCGGCGGTGCACTGCTGCAGCTGTCGATCTTCGCGATCGGCATCATGCCGTACATCACGGCCAGCATCATCGTCCAGCTGTTGACGGTCGTCATTCCGAAGTTCGAGGAACTCCGGAAGGAAGGCCAGTCCGGCCAGGCGAAGATGACGCAGTACACGCGCTATCTGTCGATCGCCCTGGCGATCCTGCAGGCCACCGGCATCGTGGCGCTCGCGTCCCGCGGCCAGCTGCTGCAGGGATGCCAGGAAGAGATCATCGCCGACAAGAGCATCTTCGGTCTCGTCATCATCGTGCTGGTCATGACCGCGGGTGCTGCACTCGTCATGTGGTTCGGCGAGGTCATCACCGAGCGCGGTGTCGGCAACGGCATGTCGCTGCTGATCTTCTCGGGTATCGCGTCCCGCCTGCCGTCCGAGGGCAAGGCCATCCTGGACAGCCGCGGTGGACTGATCTTCGCGATCATCTGCGTCGCGGCGCTCGCCATCATCGCCGGCGTGGTCTTCGTCGAGCAGGGCCAGCGGCGTATCCCGGTGCAGTACGCCAAGCGCATGGTCGGCCGCAAGATGTACGGCGGTTCGTCGACGTACCTGCCGCTCAAGGTCAACCAGGCGGGCATCATCCCGGTCATCTTCGCGTCGTCGCTGCTGTACCTGCCGAACCTCATCGCGCAGCTCACCGGTGCCACGTCGGCCGCCGACCCCAGCTGGTGGCAGCGGATCATCAACGAGTACCTGGTGAATCCGAACAACCCGGTGTACATCGTCATCTACTTCGCGTTGATCGTATTCTTCGTGTTCTTCTACGTCGCGATCACGTTCAATCCGGAAGAGCGCGCGGACGAGATGAAGAAGTTCGGCGGCTTCATCCCCGGTATCCGCCCGGGTCGCCCCACCGCGGACTACCTGAATTACGTGCTCAACCGCATCACCGTTCCCGGCTCGATCTACCTCGGCCTGATCGCGGTGCTGCCCCACTTCTTCCTGTCCGGAAGCCAGACCTCCAGCAGCATCTTCGGTGGTGCGGCCGTGCTGATTCTCGTCAGCGTCGCCCTGGACACGGTCAAGCAGATCGAAAGTCAATTGATGCAACGTAACTACGAAGGGTTCCTCAAGTGAGACTTGTCCTCCTTGGTCCTCCCGGTGCAGGCAAGGGCACCCAGGCCGCGATCCTGTCCGAGAAGCTCGGCGTCCCGCACATCTCCACGGGCGACCTGTTCCGCGCGAACATCGGCCAGGCCACCCCTCTCGGCCTCGAGGCGAAGAAGTACCTGGACGCCGGGGACCTGGTTCCCAGCGAGATCACCAACAACATGGTGAAGGCCCGCGTCGGCGAGCCGGATGCCGCCAACGGGTTCCTCCTCGACGGCTTCCCCCGGACCGTCGACCAGGCTCAGGCGCTCGAGGCGATCCTGGCCGAGCTGAACACCAAGCTCGACGCCGTGCTGTCGTTCATCGTCGACGAGGACGTCGTGGTCGAGCGAATGCTGGCCCGTGGCCGCGCCGACGACAAGGAAGACGTCATCCGCAACCGGCTCCGGGTGTACCGCGAGGAGACCGCGCCGCTGCTCGACTACTACAAGGAGCAGCTCGTGACCGTCGACGCCCTCGGTGAGGTCGACGAGGTCAACGCTCGCGCACTGGCAGCGCTGGGCAAGTAATGGGCTTCGGGCGTAAGCGCAAGGTCGTTCCGTTCCGGACCGCGGGCGAGCTGGACGCGATGGCGGCCGCCGGTGCCATCGTCGGTGCGGCTCTCGTCGCGGTCCGCGAAGCGGCGAAGCCGGGCGTGAGCACGCTCGAACTCGACGAGGTGGCCGAGTCGGTCATCCGCGGCGCCGGCGCCGTGCCGTCGTTCAAGGGCTACCACGGGTTCAGCGGGTCGATCTGTTCGTCCGTGAACGATCGCGTGGTACACGGGATCCCCTCGGCAGAAGACATTCTCGCCGAGGGAGACCTCGTCTCGATCGACTGCGGCGCCATTCTCGACGGCTGGCACGGCGACTCTGCGTGGACCTTCGGTGTCGGCGACATCATCGAAGCTGACCAGCAGCTCAGTGAGGCCACCCGGCTGTCGATGGAGGCGGGGATCGCGGCCATGTTGGCGGGCAACCGGCTCACCGACATCTCGCACGCCATCGAACTCGGCACCCGCGCCGCCGAGGTCGCGCACGACCGCAAGTACGGCATCGTCGACGGCTACGGCGGTCACGGAATCGGCCGGGAAATGCACATGGAGCCGTTCCTCGCCAACGAGGGAGCCCCGGGCAAGGGGCCTCAACTGGTGGTCGGTTCCGTTCTGGCCATCGAGCCGATGCTGACCCTCGGCACCACGGATACGGTTGTCCTCGAGGATGATTGGACTGTCGTCACCACGGACGGCACTCGTGCCGCGCACTGGGAGCACACGGTCGCCGTCACCGAGGACGGACCGCGCATCCTGACCCTGCGTCCGGAGTAGCGGCCACCTGCGGGTGCGGGCTACACGTCGATCAGCAGCGTCACCGGGCCGTCGTTGACGAGGCTGATCTCCATGTGTTCGCCGAACACACCCGTCTCGACGGTTGCGCCCAGTTCGCGGAGGGCACCGGTGAACTCGTCCACCAGTGGTTCCGCCACGGGCCTCGGCGCCGCGGCGGACCAGGACGGTCGCCTGCCCCGCCGGGTGTCCGCCATCAGCGTGAACTGACTGGCGACGAGCACCGGGGCGTCGAGGTCGGCAGCGGACTGCTCGTTCTCCAGGATGCGCATGGTCCACACCTTCTTCGCGAGCAGCGCCGCCTTCGCCGCGTCGTCAGTGTGGGTGACGCCAACCAGGACGAGCAGCCCGTGGCCGCCGGCCGGGGGAGTGATCCGTCCCACCTCGTCGCCGTCCACCCGTACCGACGCGGACGTCACTCGCTGTACCAGGGCGCGCACGCACACCATCCTTCGAGAGTCGTGTCCGGTGGGGTTCGGAAGCGGAATTCTCGCCAGGCGCGCGGGTCGTCCGAGGACCGCATTTGGCCTGGTGAGCAATTTCCCGTAACATGGATCAACGGTGCGCTATGCGTGCCGGTTGTCTGCGTGCCCAGTGCCGGATTCGATCCGGATTGTTCATGTTTCGGCCGGTGAAGATCCCATTGGGCGCCACGGTAACGGAAACAGATGCAATAAGCACGCCAAACCACATGGATCGCGGAGGATATGGCTAAGAAAGACGGGGCCATCGAGGTCGAGGGACGAGTAGTCGAGCCGCTGCCCAATGCGATGTTCCGCATTGAGCTCGAGAACGGCCACAAGGTTCTCGCCCACATCAGCGGAAAGATGCGTCAGCACTACATTCGCATCCTCCCGGAAGATCGCGTTGTCGTGGAGCTGTCGCCCTACGACCTGTCGCGCGGACGCATCGTTTACCGGTACAAGTAAAGCTTCCCCGCCCGACCAGGTCGGGGAGAAGTACGTCCGCTGCGGATCTGCGTAGTGGGCTGCCACAAAACAGGAGATCAGAAGACGTGAAGGTTCAGCCGAGCGTCAAGAAGATCTGCGAAAAGTGCAAGGTGATCCGTCGTAACGGCCGGGTCATGGTGATCTGCGAGAACCTGCGCCACAAGCAGCGTCAGGGCTAGATCTCCGCTTTTCGAGGATCTGCTTGGCAACAAGCAAAGATGACCTCCCAGCACCAGCCAGTACTCACGGCTCTCGAGCAGGTATTGGTTCACCCCCGGCACGGAGGCCGGGGCCCCACTGAGTTAGTTGAAGCATTGTCGGTCGCGAGACCGCCGACGTTTGAAGAGGCACAGGGGATGGACTGGGAGCAGACCTCCGCACACCGATAGGAAATGCCGACATGGCACGTCTCGCAGGTGTCGATCTTCCCCGTGAAAAGCGGATGGAGATCGCACTTACTTACATCTACGGCATCGGCCGTACCCGCTCCAAGGAGATCCTGGACGCCACCGGCGTCAGCCCGGATCTGCGGAGCAAGGATCTCTCGGACGAGGATCTGGCCAAGCTCCGCGAGTACATCGAGGAGTCGCTGAAGGTCGAGGGTGACCTTCGCCGCGAGGTCCAGGCCGACATCCGACGCAAGATCGAGATCGGCTGCTACCAGGGCCTGCGCCACCGTCGTGGTCTGCCCGTGCGTGGTCAGCGCACCAAGACCAACGCCCGTACCCGTAAGGGTCCGAAGCGCACCATTGCAGGCAAGAAGAAGGCGAAGTAATGCCCCCCAAGTCACGTAGCACCGGTCCGAAGAAGACCCAGAAGGCGCGTCGCAGGGACAAGAAGAACGTCCCGCACGGCGCCGCCCACATCAAGAGCACGTTCAACAACACCATCGTGTCCATCACGGACCCCGCCGGAAACGTGATTTCCTGGGCGTCCTCGGGACACGTCGGCTTCAAGGGTTCGCGTAAGTCGACCCCGTTCGCCGCCCAGCTGGCCGCAGAGAATGCAGCCCGCAAGGCGCAGGAGCACGGTGTCAAGAAGGTCGACGTCTTCGTCAAGGGCCCCGGCTCCGGCCGTGAGACCGCGATCCGCTCGCTTCAGGCTGCAGGCCTCGAGGTCGGCACCATTTCCGATGTCACCCCCCAGCCGCACAACGGCTGCCGTCCGCCCAAGCGGCGTCGGGTCTAGCGGGAAGGATAGGTAGAAAAAAATGGCACGTTATACCGGACCCATCACCCGCAAGTCGCGTCGTCTGCGCGTCGACCTCGTTGGAGGCGACCAGGCGTTCGAGCGTCGTCCCTACCCGCCGGGCCAGCACGGCCGCGCGCGGATCAAGGAGAGCGAGTACCTGCTCCAGCTGCAGGAGAAGCAGAAGGCTCGCTTCACCTACGGCGTCATGGAGAAGCAGTTCCGCCTGTACTACAAGGAGGCGAACAACCGCCCCGGTAAGACCGGTGAGAACCTGCTCCGCATCCTGGAGTCGCGTCTCGACAACGTCGTGTACCGCGCCGGACTGGCACGCACCCGCCGCCAGGCCCGTCAGCTGGTCACGCACGGTCACCTTCTCGTGAACAACAAGAAGGTCGACATCCCCAGCTACCGCGTCTCCCAGTACGACATCATCGATGTCAAGGACAAGTCGCTGTCCACGCTTCCCTTCCAGGTTGCGCGCGAGACCCAGGGCGATCGCCCGATCCCGGGTTGGCTGCAGGTTGTCGGTGGACGTCTCCGGGTTCTCGTTCACCAGCTTCCCGAGCGTGCGCAGATCGACGTTCCTCTGCAGGAACAGCTCATCGTCGAGTACTACTCGAAGTAGGCCTGACGGCTCGTGCGCCTTTCCGGTAGTTCCGACTACCGGAAAGGCGCACGGGCACGAAGTGCCTTTCCCATCGTGGGCGTCAAATAGCGGACGCCCGTACAGGAGGAAATCCAATGCTCATTTCTCAGCGACCCACGCTGACCGAAGAGGTCATCGCTGACAACCGCTCGAAGTTCGTCATCGAGCCCCTCGAGCCAGGCTTCGGGTACACCCTCGGCAATTCGCTCCGCCGTACGCTGCTCTCGTCGATCCCCGGCGCTGCTGTCACCAGCATCCGCATCGACGGCGTTCTGCACGAGTTCACCACAGTTCCCGGTGTGAAGGAAGACGTCACCGACGTCATTCTGAACCTCAAGGGCCTCGTGGTGAGCTCCGAAGAGGACGAGCCGGTCACCATGTACGTCCGCAAGCAGGGCCCCGGCGCTGTGACCGCAGGCGACATCGTGCCCCCGGCCGGCGTCACCGTGAACAACCCGGATCTGCACATCGCCACCCTGAACGACAAGGGAAAGCTGGAGATCGAGCTCGTCGTCGAGCGCGGTCGCGGCTACGTCCCCGCCGTCCAGAACAAGGCGTCCGGCGCCGAGATCGGCCGTATCCCGGTCGACTCGATCTACTCGCCGGTGCTCAAGGTCACCTACAAGGTGGAGGCCACCCGTGTCGAGCAGCGCACCGACTTCGATCGGCTCGTGCTCGATGTGGAAACCAAGAACTCCATCACCGCTCGGGACGCGCTCGCTTCTGCGGGCAAGACCCTGGTTGAGCTCTTCGGCCTGGCCCGTGAGCTGAACGTCGAAGCAGAAGGCATCGAGATCGGACCCTCGCCCGCCGAGGCCGATCACATTGCTTCGTTCGGACTGCCCATCGAGGACCTGGACCTGACGGTCCGTTCCTACAACTGCCTCAAGCGCGAAGGTGTTCACACCGTCGGTGAGCTTGTCGGCCGTACCGAGTCCGATCTGCTCGACATCCGCAACTTCGGACAGAAGTCCATCGACGAGGTGAAGGTCAAGCTGCATTCGCTCGGCCTGGCCCTCAAGGACAGCCCCGCGTCCTTCGATCCCACCACCGTTGCCGGCTACGACGCCGCCACCGGAACGTGGAGCGACACGGACGCCGGTTCCTTCGGTGATGCCGAGGGCACCGAGGACTACGCCGAGACCGAACAGCTGTAGCTCACGGTCCTTTACTAGGAGATCATCATGCCCAAGCCCAAGAAGGGTGCCCGCTTCGGCGGGTCGGCTTCGCACCAGAAGGCGATCTTCGCCAATCTGGCTACCGCGCTCTTCGAGCACGGCCGCATCACCACCACGGAGTCCAAGGCCAAGGCCCTGCGCCCGTACGCCGAGAAGCTCGTCACGCACGCCAAGGCCGGAACCCTGGCTCACCGTCGCGAGGTTCTGAAGGTCATCCGCAACAAGGATGTCGTGCACACCTTGTTCGCGGAGATCGGCCCGTTCTACGCCGATCGTGACGGCGGCTACACCCGCATCATCAAGACGGTCCCCCGTAAGGGTGACAACGCGCCGATGGCGATCATCGAGCTCGTCAAGGAGAAGACCGTCACCTCCGAGGCCGACCGCGCTCGTCGCGTGAAGGCATCGAAGGATGCGCCGGCTGCTGCTCCCGCCGAGGAGAACGTCGTCGAGGCCGTCGAGGCCGAGGCAACCGACGCCGAGGTCGAGAATGCTGACGCCGTCGTCGAGGCCATCGAGGACGAGTCCGCCACCGCGGCCGACGCTCCCGAGGCCGAAGAGGCCAAGAAGGACTAGTCCACTTGGTTTCGGCACACGCTGAATCGAACGAGCCCGTCGTCCCCCCGAGGGACGGCGGGCCCGTTTCGTATGAGACCCGTCGCTTGCGACTCGACATCGCGTACGACGGAACGGACTTCTCCGGGTGGGCCCGCCAGAACGGCCTGCGCACCGTGTGCGGGGAGATCGAGGAGAAGCTCGGCGCCGTCCTGCGCACGCCGTTGCAGCTCACGGTCGCGGGGCGGACCGACGCCGGCGTCCATGCCTCGGGTCAGGTCGCACACGTCGACGTTCCGCTCGACGCGATCCCGGAGGACCCGTCTCGGCTGGTCCGCAGACTCGCGCGGTTTCTGCCGAAGGATGTGCGGATCAAGCAGATCTCCTTCGCGCCCGGACACTTCGACGCACGGTTCTCCGCGATGCGGCGGCACTACGAGTACCGCCTGACATCGGCGGTCTACGGTGCCGACCCGCTCCGAGCCCGGGACACCGTGTCGTATCCGAAGGTCCTCGACCTCGAACTCATGCGCTCGGCGTCCGCGACGCTGCTGGGGTTGCACGACTTCGCGGCGTTCTGCAAACGCCGGGAGGGCGCCACCACGGTCCGCGATCTGCAGCGTTTCGACTGGAAACGCGACGGCGACGTGTTCACCGCCTTCGTCAGCGCCGACGCGTTCTGCTGGTCGATGGTGCGCAGTCTCGTCGGTGCGGTCCTCGCCGTGGGGGAGGGCAGGCGCGATCTGGACTGGATCGAGGGTCTCCTCCGCGAGAAGTCGCGGTCGAGTTCGATTCTGGTGGCCCCCGCGCACGGACTGTCCCTGGTGCGGGTCGACTACCCCGAAGACGCGGATCTGGCGGCACGCAACCAGATCACCCGGGACGTTCGGACCGTGCCCGACGGCTGCTGCGGCGACTGAAGCCCGATCGTCGACCTCCAGGATTGCCCCGGAAAGAAGGAGCGAGTTCATGACCGCAGTCGAGCCCGTCCGGATCGAGATCATCATCGGGTCCGTCAGGGTCGGCCGGATCGCTCCCGTCGTCGCCGGCTGGTTCGCCGAACGTGCGCGCGCCTACCCGGGGCTGGACGTGGGGGTCGTCGACCTCGCCGACACGCCGTTGCCGCAGGATCTCGGCGAATCCCCGGTGACCGACGAATTCCGTGAGCGGGTGGGCCGAGCCGACGGATTCGTGGCCGTCACCTCCGAGTACAACCACGGCTACCCTGCGGCGCTGAAGACCGCGTTCGACAGTCTCAAACACGAATGGCGTTCGAAGCCCATCGGTTTCGTGTCGTACGGCGGGCTGGCCGGCGGACTCCGGGCAACCGAACAGCTACGTCAGGTGGTGGCGGAACTCCACATGGTGTCGGTCCGGCAGAGCGTGAGCTTCCACCGGGTGCGCAAGAGATTCGACGAGCAGGGGCAGACCACCGACGGCGCCGCCATCGACTCGGCGGACCGCATGCTGGCCCAGCTGGTGTGGTGGGCCGACGCGGTCCGGGTTCAGCGCGAGACCACGCCGTACCCCGGCTAATACTGGTAGGCGGGCGAGTACTCCTCCGCCGCGCGCGGGCGGCCGATGAACGCCGTCTCGGACGAGATGGTGACCAGCATCAGTTCGATGCTCGTCCCTCCCGTCGACAGGAGAATCCGGTCGCCGAGCGCATTCGGCTGGACGATGGACAGGTCCGGTTCGGCGCCGGGCCACTGACTGGGGTCCCCGTACAGGTAGATCGCCGTGACCCCGGCGCGGGGCGGCAGCGCGTTGACGCCGTCGAACACCACCGTGTTGAACCTGTTGTCGGACTGCGGGTTGTGGCCCGCGATGCGCAACCGGTCGGGTGTGGCGATGGAGTCGATCAACGACGACCACGCGTCGGGCCGATCGGTGTGGATGAGTACCCGGGCACCCGTTGCGACGGCACGGAACACGAGTTGCTGGGCGAGGTACAGTTCGCCCGCCACGTAGACCATGCCGACGCCGGGACCTGCGATGCGGGCGGTGATTCCGTGGCCGTAGTCGTCGGAGCCGATGAGCTGGCCGCACCCCGCCGGGGGCAACTGCAGGCCGCGCAGATCCTCGACGGACATGTCGGTCAACGGCATCAGGTCGTCGAGGTCCGACATTGCGACGGGGAGATTGGACAGCAGCCCGTCCTTGTGTCTGCCCTGCATCGAGACGAGCCCGGGAATCGCGAGCGGCTCGGGCATCGTCCGGGTCGTTATCCGGCAGGCGGCACCGATCTTCACCTGGCCGTCGTGCCCGCTGGGGCGGAGACGGATCGTCACGGTGGTGCCGAGGCTCGACGGGACCCACAGCTTTGCGAGCAGATCTCGCGTCAGGTACCGCGGATCGACGCCGTAGCCGGTGTTGCACACCCCGGGCAGCGGCGTCTGCTTCCATGTCTGCGTGAAGGTCTTCGGGTCGACGCCGCGGCTGATCTGCAGCGTGGCGGAGTCGATCTCCGGGGCGGTGAGAATCCGCGCGCGGCAGCCGGAATCGGCGAGTGCGCGCACTACCCGGCCGGCGGCGATCGTGATCGCTCGGGAGGCGCCTTCCTCGCCGCCGCCTCGCCGCGCGACAGCGGCGACGCTCTCGGTGGCGTCGAATCGCAGAGCGAGCCACACCATCCGGGTCGCCGTCGCCGGGAGCGGGCCGACCAGCCTGTCGTACACATCGGTTGCGGGCGTGCCCGCCGCGGCGCGATAGCCGTGGCTGACGATGTCGATTCCGGTGAGCGAGATGTCGTGCTGCACGAGGCATGCGGCGAGCGCGTCGGTAGGGAGTTCGTGTGTCGTCTGGAAGCCCTCGCGGGTGATCTGGGTGAGACTGCCCGCGGGAGGAAGGACCTCGACGACGGCGACCACGTTCCCCCCGTCCCAGCGGAGCCCGACGGACTGACCGGTCGGCGCCTGGAAGCCGACGGTGCGGGACTCCGCCCGGCCGGGTTCGGTGCAGTACCGCCAATACGTCCGCGCCCAGTCCAGGTTCGACCAGCCGCCCACCCGGACGAGCGCGGCGACGACGAGGACGACGGCAACTGCGACGGCGCCCCACCAGACCAGCCCGCACAGCGAGGCCACGACCCCGCCGGTCACCCCCAGAAGTTGCGCGACGATCACCTCGGTCGCCGAAAACCGAAGAGACGACGGCCGACGTGTGACACGTGAGCGGTCCATGGTTCCTCCCCCGAATACCTGAACCCAGCAGACCCGTACCCGTCCGCCGTGAAGATTGTCGATGGAACTGTACTGTGTCACCCCGAGCGCTGTGCAGCACGGGGGAGGAACAATGGCTGTAACACCCACCACCCGGTGGCAGGTCAACGGGTATCGCTTTCTGGTCAGAAGGATGGAGCACGCCCTGGTGCGCCGCGACGTCCGAATGTTGCACGACCCCATGCGGTCGCAGTCGCGCGCACTCGCGGTGGGGGTCGTGATCGCGTCGCTCGGCCTCGCCGGGTGCGCCGCGCTGGCGCTGTTCCGTCCGCAGGACAGGATCGGCGACGCGTCGATCGTCGTCGGCAAGGATTCGGGCGCGATGTTCGTCGTCATGGGCGAAACGCTCCGTCCCGTTTTGAATCTCGCGTCCGCCCGGCTCATCGTCGGAAAGTCCGAGAATCCGGTGATCGTCAAGGAATCCGAAATCGACACCCGTCCACGCGGTGCCCTCGTCGGAATTCCCGGTGCGCCGTCGGCGCTGCCGACCGGAGATCCCGCGGCGAAGACCCCGTGGACCGTGTGCGATTCGATCGCAGCCGACGGAAATCATTCCGTCACAACATCGGTCATCGTCGGCAACACGAAGAGCTCCGACGGCGGCGGGACCCTCACGGGAGATCAGGCACTGCTCGCGTCGACTTCCGACGCGTCGTACCTGATCTACGGCGGCAAGCGGGCCCGGGTCGACCTGGACGACCCTGCGGTCACCCGTGCGCTGGGCCTCGAAGGCGCCCGGCCGCGACCGGTGAGCAAGGGTCTTGTCAACGCCGTCCCCGAAGTGCCGCCACTCACGGCTCCCGTCATCCCGGGGGCCGGGAGCAGCCCCCGGTATCCGTTGCAGGACAAGGTCGTGGGATCGGTGTTCACGGCGCTCATCGGCTCCGAGACCACCCATTACGTGGTTCTTCGCGACGGAATCCAGAAGATCAGCTCGGCCGTCGCGAACCTGATCTTCCTGTCGGACTCGCACGGCGACACGGAGATGTCGAGCGTCCCGCCGGACGCCACCAAGCGGATCCCCTCCGTGGAACAGATTTCGGTGGACAGTTTCCCCGAGTCGGCGCCCACGATCGTCGATGCCTCCGACAGTCCCGTGAGCTGCCTGACCTGGAAGCCTCTCCGTGCGCCGGACGAGACCGGCTCGAGTGGGCCGGCGGCCGAACTGTCGTTGGTCGCGGGCCGCGCCCTCCCGATCCCCGGCGACGCCCGCGCGGTCGAACTGGCCCAGGCGGACGACGCGGGCGACAACGCCGACACGGTCTACGTACAACCGGGAACCAGCGGTTTCGTGCAGTCCACCGGCATCGAGCCCACGAGCACACGACGCGACAGCTGGTTCTTCGTCGCGGACACGGGAGTTCGGTTCGGCATCCCGGACAAGGACGAAGACAAGGACGCGGACAAGGACAAGGACTCTGCAAAGGCTTTGGGGCTCGACGGCGCCCAGCCTCTCGCGCCCTGGCAGATACTCGGCCTCCTGGCGCAGGGCCCCTCGCTCGGAAAGTCGGCGGCGCTGGTCGCACACGACGGTGTCGCACCGGACCTCGACCCTGCCGCTGTCGCGTCAGGATCCAAGTAGGACTTCGCGGGAGAGGATGCGGGCGCGCGCAGGCGGCCGGCATCCTCCCCCGTGGAGCGGATCGCGTCAGTGCCGGTCGGTCGCCGAGCGGAACCGGCGGCGGAGCGGAAACGATGCCAGGACGCCGAGCACGAGCAGTGCACCCAGCGTTCCGGTGGCCGTCACCGCGACGTTGCGGGGCCGATGGTCCGGGGGAGCAGCGGCCGGAAGCGCCTCGATCGCGACGGAATTCGACCGATCGACGGTGGCATCGTCTAGCGGTACGTCGGCGGTGACTGCTGCCAGCGGATCGATGATCCCGTGCCCGACCGACGGATTCCACCCCTCTGCCGGGGCATGCGCCGTGGCCTCGATGCGGGCCATCACCTGTTGTGCGGACAGTTGCGGGAACCGCGAACGGACCAGGGCGACGGTCGCCGAGACGTACGGGGCGGCGAAACTCGTTCCCTGCACGGGCTCGGCGTTGCCCTCGGGGCCGTACGTCGTGTTCGTCAGGTCGCCGGTGGTCGGGTGCAGCGAAGTGAGACCGGTTCCGGGAGCTGCGACGTCGACCCACGGACCGGCGAGGCTGAAGTCGCTCGCCGACCCGTTCGCGTCGACGGAGCCGACGGTGAGCACGTAGTCGTCGTACCACGCGGGACTGGCAATCGTGCCCACGGAGTCCGACAGGTCGGCGCCGGGCCGGAGGGGGTCGACCGGTGGATTCTGAATCTTGCAGTCCCCGGAACCGAAGTTGCCTGCCGCCGCGACCACCACGGCGTTGTGCACCGTGACGGCGTACTTCACGGCAGCGCCCACGTACCGGTCGCCGCTGCCGATCCCCTCGGCAGCGGTCTTGCACGCGACCTCGGAGATGTTGATGACCGTCGCACCCTGGTCGGCCGCACGCCGGATCGCCGTCGCCATCGTCACGACGTTTCCGTATCCGCCGACCGAGTTGCCCGCGTTGTCGACCTCGTCGGCCTGGCCGACGGGGGTGTACGCAGCACTCGTCTGCCGGATCGACAGGATCCGCGAATCCGGTGCGCCGCCGGAGAAACCGGAGCCGGGCGCCTGCGAGGCTCCGATCAACCCGGCGACGAGCGTGCCGTGCGCGTCGCAGTCGACCGTTCCGGTCTGCGTCCCCACGAGGTCGCCGCCGTCCATGAGTCCGGGGAGTCGGGGGTGCGGCGAGACGCCGGTGTCGATCACCGCGACGAGCTGACCGGCGCCCCTGGTGATCGGCCAGACCGACTGGAAGTCGAGATCGCGCTGGGCCGCCGGGACGTCGGGGCCGTCCGGCACGCGCACGGCATCTTTACAATTGCGGCGTAGCTCGGCCTTCTGGCGGTCCGCCGGTGGAACAAGTCCGACGTCCACGGGAGCGGGCACCGCGGCCGAGGCGCCGCCCTGACCCACGGCGGCGGTGACCGCCACGATCGCGGTGGCCAGGACGACGCGGGTGAGCGGGCGCCTCACAGTCCACGCATCAGCGAGTAGAGATCGGTCACCCAGCACACCAGCGGGACGATCGACGCGATCACCGCCAGATCGATGAGCTCGGCCACCCGCCGCATCACGGGCGAGAACGTCTGGCGGGGGGCGAGGATACCCAGCACCAGCCCACCGACGGCGAACAGGATCGCGACCGCGAACGACGCGATCGCGAAGTCAGGCAGGGCGACCGCCGCGGCGGTGAGCAGCAGAACCAGGATCGTCACCCCGCCCGCGATCAGCGGAACGGCCTGCTCGGCGCTGCTGTACGTGCGTCCCCGGAACATCAGGACGGTCGCGGTGGCGACGGCGAGAGAGAGCCCGGGCCAGAAGATTCCGCCGTGCACGCCGGGGTGCGCCGCGACGAGTGCGCCGGTCACGGCGAGTGCCGTCATCGCGCCGACCAGGCCCGTGAGGTACTTGCGGGCACGTGCCGCTCGCTGTGCGAGGGAGTCGAACGAGGGCATCGTGACCTCGTCGTCCGGGTCGTCCTCCGACGGATCGACCGATGTACCCGGCGCCGGGACCGGGGGCAGCGGAAGCTTCGCCAGCAGTATCGACACCCTGGCCGAGAAGGCCAGTCCGATCAGCGCCGCCGCCACGACGCCCGCGCCGACCGCGGCACTCGGGTTGCCGAACAGCGCGGCGACGAGCGCGGCGATCGATCCGAACAGGGATGTCACCGACAGCGCCGTGAACAGTCGCAGTCCGACACCGCCCAGCCGCAACGCCAGAACGGCGGTGGTGCCGGCCAGCGCGAGCCCGAGGAGCAGGTGTGCAGCGCCGAGATCGCCGGGCACGAACAGCATCCCCGCGGCGAACGAGAGGGGAACGGCGCACCCGCTGAGGACCACGGAACTGGGCGCGTCGCCGTAGACACGGCCGGTGACCGCGCCCGCGATCAGGAACAGCAGAGCCGTCGCGATGGCACAACCCGCCCCCAGAAATCCTTCTGTCCCCGCTCCGGACCACAACAGCGCGAACGAACCGACGACGGTGCCGAGCACGGCCGCGACGGAACCCACGACCCGCGCGGAACCACGGGTCCACTCGCGGTCACCCTCGGCGTCGGCGATCGCGACGTTGTACATGATGTCGTCGAACAGCGGCGGCGGTGCGCTGGCGTGCACACTCTGGAGCACGAGGAGGTCGCCGTCGCGGATTCCGTGCTCGTGCAACGTCAACGTGGTCGAGAGCGGCGAGTGCCCGATCTTCGCGAGAACCCACTCGCTCGGTTCGTACTGCTCGAGCGAGTCGTCGAAATCGTTGGCACTACGATGGGTGCGGATGGTGTCGACGATCCCCGGGACGAGGATGGCGAGCGGCACACCGAACGGAACGGCCATGTCGACCTGCGAATGCGTCGACAAGACTGTGATACGGCACAGATCGGCCGCGGCACCGGGACGGGTGGACGAGGCGGATCCCCGCGATTCGTCATGGGTGATGGACACTGCGATTTCCCCCAACTCTTCCGACGCACAACCCCATCTGCGCCGTTTCGACACCGATCGACGACCGGTCACGGATCGTCGTCCGATTTGATCACGGGTGACCTTACGACACTGCAGGCGGCGCCTCCAGTGTCCACCAGGGCCGACCTCCTAATGCCCGACTATATGCCCGATCGCCCTCCATGGGTTAGTGTCTGACTTCGCGGATCGAGCCCAGGGGGGCGGACCCGGATTTTCGGGATCGGATCGGCTGCACGGTTTTTTCGGGGCGGTTGTAGTCATGGGGGGCGAGTAGTGAGCACTATTCGGTTCGTGCGCAAAGCGCGACGGGAAGTACCACGCATTCCGGGCGGCGAAGTGAGCCTGCAGGCTCCGCCCGAGATTCCACGTCTGGTTCCCGGAAACCTTTTGACCAAGCTACTTCCCGTGGTCATGGTCGTCGCCATGGTCGGGATGATGGCCCTGATGTTCTCGTCGGGCATGGCCCGCAATCCGATGTCGATGCTCTTTCCCGTCATGATGATGGTGTCGATGCTCGGCATGTTGGCCGGCGGTGGCCGTGGCGGCCCGAAAGCGGCGGAGGCCAACGAAGACCGCAAGGACTACCTGCGCTACCTCGATCAACTGCGACGCGACGTCAACGAAACCGGCGAGCAGCAGCGAAAAGCGCTCGATTGGAGTCACCCCGAACCCGGTCTGCTCTGGACCCTCGCAGGCACGGCGCGCATGTGGGAGCGCCGCATCACCGACCCCGACGACTGCCACGTGCGCGTCGGCCGGGGTAGCCAGCGCCTCGCGACCCGCCTGATCGCGCCGGAGACCGGGCCGGTGGAGGATCTGGAACCGGTTGCAGCGGTGTCGCTTCGTCGCTTCGTCCGTGCCCACTCCGTCGTTCAGGATCTGCCCACCGCGGTGTCGCTGCGCGGATTCGCGGCCATCTCCGTGGAAGGGGACCGCGGTACGGCACGGTCCCTCGTGCGGTCGATGCTCATGCAGTTGTGCGCATTCCACGGCCCGGACAATCTCCTGGTCGCCGTCGTGTGCGGCCCCGACACGGAGCACGAGTGGGACTGGGCGAAGTGGCTGCCACACGCGCAGCACCCGGACTCGTCCGACGGTGTCGGTTCGTCCCGCATGATCTACGGCTCGATCCTCGAACTCGAATCCGCGCTCGGCCCGCAGCTGGCGATGCGAAACCGGTTCTCGCGCAATGCGCCCGCCGCGCCCGGTGTTCCGCAGTTCGTCATCGTCGTCGACGGCGGGATCCTCGAGGGCGAATCGGGGATGATCACCGACGGCGGCGTCGACTCGGTCTCCGTTCTCGACATCAGCGGCTTCTGCCCGCGACTGACGGCCACGCGTGGCCTCCAGCTCGTCGCGCAAGACGGATCCCTCGGCGCCCGCAGCGGAGCCGGAGTCGAGATGTTCGCGACAGCGGACCTCGTCAGCGCTCACCAGGCGGAAACACTGGCCCGCCGACTCGCGCCGTACCGGACGGCGTCGCAGACGGCGGTGGACGCCGGCGACGACGATCAGCCGGTGCAGACGTGGAGCCAGATGCTGGGGATCGGCGACGTCGGCCGTCTCAACCCGGATCACGCGTGGCTGCCCCGCCAGGGCCGCGACCGGCTGCGGGTCCCGATCGGTGTGGGAGTCGACGGTCACCCGGTCGAGATCGACCTCAAGGAGTCGGCCGAGAACGGAATGGGGCCGCACGGCCTGTGCATCGGAGCCACCGGTTCCGGTAAGTCGGAGTTCCTGCGAACGTTGGTGCTCGGGCTGATCTCGACGCATTCACCCGACGCGCTCAACCTCGTCCTCGTCGACTTCAAGGGCGGCGCCACGTTCCTCGGTCTCGAGGACGCGCCGCACGTCGCCGCGGTGATCACCAACCTCGCCGAGGAACTCGCGATGGTCGACCGGATGCGGGACGCCCTCGCCGGTGAGATGAACCGACGCCAGGAACTCCTGCGCTCCTCCGGGAACTTCGCGAACGTCACCGAATACGAGAAGGCCCGCCAGGCCGGTGCCGACCTCGACCCGCTGCCCGCACTGTTCATCGTCGTCGACGAATTCTCCGAACTGCTCAGTCAGCAGCCCGAGTTCGCGGACCTCTTCGTCGCCATCGGCAGGCTCGGCCGCTCGCTGCACATTCACCTGCTTCTGGCGAGTCAGAGGCTCGAAGAGGGCAAACTGCGAGGCCTCGACAGCCACCTGTCGTACCGGATCGGCCTCAAGACGTTCTCGGCCAACGAATCGCGCACCGTGCTCGGTGTGCCGGATGCCTATCACCTGCCCGCGACCCCGGGCGCCGGATACCTCAAATGCGATTCCGCGGAGATCGTCCGCTTCCAGGCCTCGTACGTGTCCGGCACCTACGAGGGCAGTCGGGTCGACAACGTGCGGCGGCCGGGTGAGGCGGCGGTCGAGCTGCGGCCGAAGATTTTCACGGCCGCACCCGTCGCCGTCGACGTCGTCGAGAACCTCGACGAACCACAGTCACTCCACCTGACCGAGGAGGCTGCGGAAACCCGCACCACCATCGACGTCGTGGTCGAACGGATCAAGGACCGCGGACCGCGCGCCCACGAGGTGTGGCTGCGGCCCCTCGACGCCGCGCCGACCCTCGACCAGATGCTGCCGAGGTCCGTGCTCACCGAACCGGTTCCCGCACTGAGCTCGCTGCGTGCACCGATCGGGATCATCGACAGGCCCTACGACCAGCGGCGCGACCCGCTCGTCGTGGACCTGTCCGGCTCCACCGGCAACATGGCCGTGGTGGGTGGACCGCAGTCGGGCAAGTCCACTGCCATCCGCACACTCATCACGTCGCTGGCCGCCACCCATTCCGCGGAGCAGGTGCAGTTCTACTGCCTCGACTTCGGTGGCGGCACGCTCGCCGGACTGTCGGGACTGCCGCACGTCGGCTCGGTCGCCAACCGCCTCGACGTGGACCGGGTGCGGCGCACCATCGCCGAGATGAACACCATCGTGCGTCAACGCGAGGAGCGTTTCCGCGACCTCGGAGTCGAGTCGATGGCGGAGTTCCGCCGTCTGCGTGCCTCCGACCCCGGTAGCGGCGGCCCGGCCGCGGGGGTCGCGCAGGACCCGTTCGGCGATGTGTTCCTGGTGATCGACGGGTTCGGCAGCATCCGTCAGGATTTCGAGGCTCTCGAACAGCAGGTCACCAACCTTGCGTCCCAGGGCTTGTCGTACGGCGTGCACGTCGTCCTCACCGCTTCACGATGGGGCGAGGTCCGGCCCGCACTCAAGGATCAGCTCGGCACGCGCATCGAGCTGCGGCTCGGTGACCCCTCGGATTCCGACCTCGGTCGCAAGACCGCGGCACTCGTTCCGGAAGGCAGGCCCGGACGCGGCATGACCCGCGACAGCCTGCACCTGCTGGTCGGGTTGCCGAGGTTCGACGGGAACTCGGATCCGACCGACCTGGCAACCGGGGTGGCGCACGCGGTGTCGGCCGTCGCCGCTGCGACGCACGGCCGGCCCGCTCCGGCAGTGCGCATGCTGCCGGCACAGATCGCCCGCGAAGACCTCCTTCACGCCGCCGGCGGGTGGCCCTCCTACCTCGATCCCGCGCAGGCATGTCTGCAGATTCCGATCGGCCTCGACGAGGCCGAATTGGCTCCGACGTTCCTGAACTTCGCCGAACAGCCGCACTTCCTGGTGTTCGGCGACACCGAATGCGGTAAGACGACGCTCCTGCGGAACATCTGCCAGGGCATCATGGCGTCGAACACGAGCAAACAGGCGAAGATCATTCTCGGCGACTACCGGCGCACGATGCTCGGTGTCGTCGAAACGGAGCACCTCGCCTCGTACGCACCGTCCGAGGACGTGCTGGGGACGAACATGAGGGACCTCGCGTTCCTACTGAAGGAGCGCATGCCGGGCCCCGGTTTCAGCCGTCAGCAGCAGCGCGACCGGTCCTGGTGGTCGGGGCCCGAAATCTTCGTCGTCCTCGACGACTACGACCTCGTCGTGACCTCGAGCGGCAACCCCGTCTCCGCGATCGTCGAATTCCTGCCGCACGCCCGTGACATCGGATTCCACCTGATCATCGCGCGCCGCTCCGGCGGTGCGGCACGGGCGATGTACGAACCGGTCATCGCACGCCTGCGCGATCTGCAATCCACGGGCCTCGTGATGAGCGGCAACCGGGAGGAAGGCAATCTCATCGGCACCGTTCGTCCGAGCGCGATGCCTCCAGGACGCGGAACGCTGGTCAACCGTGCGGGTACCGGCCTGATCCAGCTCGCGTGGATGCCCCCGCTGTGATGTCGTCGGTCGCGATTCATCTCACTGAATCCGGCATGTGGTCCTGCGTGCGGGGCGTGACGCGGGCGGTCCACGAGACGACGCCGCTCTGCTTCGTCGACGACGAGTACGTCGATGTCGACGGTGGTGTTCTCGCGGTGTCCGACGCACTGACCGCGGTGTTCCGGTCTGTGATCGGTGGTGCGGGGGAGGCGTCGCCGGTCGCGACGGCGGTACTGTCGCACCCGACGGAGTGGGGTTCCGCGCGTCGGGACGTGCTCGCCGCCGCGGGTTCGCGAATTGCCGCCGACGCGGTGCTGGTTCCGGTCGCTGTCGCGGCGGCCGAGAGTGTCGCTTCTTCCGGTGGTCGATGGCTGGTGCTCGAAAGCCGAACCATGGGAGCCACGGCCAGTTACGTGGTCGGCGAGGTCGGCGGATACCGGGTCGTCGCATGCGAGCACGACCCGACGCTCTGCGCCGACGAGGGGATCGACGAATGGGCTGCGGCGATCGTGGAACTCGGCGCGCGGGCATGCGGTGATCGCCCTGTCGACGGACTGATCCTGACGGGAGTCGGAGATTCGCAGGAGCGCGCATCGATGCGGGACGCCGTGACGGCGGTGGCGTCCCCGAACACCGAAGTCCGGATCGTCACCGGCGAAGAGATTGCCCGGGCCCTCGCCGCCGGCGTGGTCGACGTCGATGAAGCGCCGCCGACGATGGCTGTACCGCAGGCGAACTGGCTCGAGCCGGCACTGCAGGGATCGGATCGCGGCTATCGGCGGAACGTGCGGCCCACATTCCTCGCGGTGGCTGCGGTGCTGGCGGTGGTCTTCGGAGCAGTCCTCGTCTTCACACTTCGGGAGCCCGATGCGGGCACCGAAACGGTCCGCGCACTCGACGCGAGCGCGGCCCCCGCGGCTCCGACCCCGACGCTCACCCGGTCCGCGGTGCCGACCACCACCACGGCCGACGCGGACCTCGAAGTGGGAGGCATTCGCGTGACGCTGCCGAGCGGATGGAAGGAGCGGGCGCCCGGCGCGTCGACCTCCTCCGTGCCCCGGCTGGAGTTGGTGCCGGCGGGTGGAGCCGACCGGCGAATCATCATCACGCAGAACGCGGTTCGAGAAGGTTCCGGATACGACGAGGTGGCGGCGACGCTCGCGTCGAAGATTGCGCAGCGCGGCCGGCCCGAACTGTTCGGCGAACTCGAGCGCGACGTCGTGTTCGGAGGCCGACCCGGCATCGCGTACAGCGAGTTCCCCGACGAAAGCTCCGCCGTGCGATGGCACGTACTCGTCGAACGCGACCTCCAGGTGAGCGTCGGCTGCCAGTTCCTGGCCGAGGAATGGGAATCGATCGCGAGCGTGTGCGAAGACGTCGTGCGGTCGCTGATGATCGTCCAGTGACCCCGTTGTCTTCGCCGAAAAATCTTCCACTGAGGTGGAACCGATTGGGCGGATGACGCGTCCAATCTTGTGTAGGGGTGAATTCGGGCAGTCCAGTGGGGGCCGCCGCACCGAGAGCAGAAGGAGTCACACATGGCGGGAGTTGTTACCGATGTCGGCCAGATGGAGGTCGCGGCCAATCACGTGCAGACGGTGAACAGCCAGCTGCAGGGCACGATCAACAGCCTCAAGGGCCGTTGCGAGGAGTCGTCGTCGGCGTGGCAGGGTGGCGCGCAGACGGCGTTCATGAACCTGATGGCACGGTACGGAGATGCTTCGCGCCGTATGCAGGAGTCGCTGGACGAGATTGCGGTGAAGATCCGCGAGAACGGCAAGGGTTACGACGCCGCCGAGCAGGCCAACCAGGATGCGATCCATTCGGCGGGAGCCTCGGGATCGCTCGACATCTAGCGCCGGCACCGAGAACAGTTACGAAGCTCGAGGGGAGCACCGAATGTTGAAGTACGGATTTGCCGAGTTGCAGGCGCTGGCGGCCGACATCAAGTCGAACGAAGCGAAGCTGCGCGAGACTCACGACGAGCTCAAGGGCTACGTGAACGGCCTCGTGTCGCAGTGGGAGAGCGGTGCGCGGGACAACTACCAGGCTGTGCAGGCCAAGTGGGACAGCTCTCACGAGGATCTGCTCCAGGTCCTGCAGACGATCTCGAAGGTCGTCCAGGACGGCGCCATCGACATGCAGACTGCGGAAGACCGGAACGCCACGGCGTGGCTCTGATCTTCGCGTGACACACCCGAGTGCCCCAGCAATTCACGGTTGCTGGGGCACTGTCGTCTCGGCGGTTGGTGGGGAAATCAGTCGGCGGGCGGAAGCAGGCGGCTGAGGACGACACTGCTCTTGGTCTGGAGGACGGCCGGCTCCGACCGCAGGTTCTCCAGCGTTCGTTCGAGGTGCGCGGTGTCGGTGGTGCGGACGCGGAGCAGGGCGTTGGCGTCGCCGGTGACGGTGTACGCCTCCTGGACTTCGGTGTGGCGGGACACGATCCGCGCGATCTCGACGGCCGACGTGCGACCGCTGCAGTACAACTCGACGAACACCTCGACGCCCTGGCCGAGGGCGCGGGGATCGAGCACCGCATGGAATCCGGTGATCACTCCGGACTCGACCAGTCGATCGACCCGACGCTTCACCGCGGGTGCGGACAGCCCGACCTCGGCGCCGATCGTGGCAAAGCTGGACCGTGCATTGCGCTCCAGACGCGCAACGATCCGCCGATCGAGCCCGTCCAGACGCAACGAATCATCCATGTGATGGAACGCTAGCGCATTGATCAGGCCTTTTGGTGGGTGGATACTGATGTCACCGACACCGATCGAGGGGGAGTGGAGATGGCGCCCACTGCTGGTATCGAGTCCGAGAACCCGTACGAGGATCCGGCGGTAGCGCCGGGCGACGCCGTCCGCGCCGTCCGCCGGGCGCACCCGCGGACGTACCTGATGTGCCCGCCCACGTATTTCGACGTCGTCTACGCCATCAACGACTGGATGCGCCCCGGCGAACCCGTGGACCGGGACCGTGCGATGTCGCAGTGGTGTGCACTGGCGGACACCTACCGGCGACTCGGCCACGCGGTGCTGACGATCGATCCCGTCGAGGGGCTCCCGGACATGGTGTTCGTCACCGACAGCGGACTCGTCGTCGACGGCGTCGCTCTCGGCGCCCGGTACCGGACCGCCGAGCGTCGCGCCGAGGCTGAACACGTGTTCCGGTGGTTTCGGGACAACGGGCTGATCAGGCCCACCCTGCCGCGGTACGTCAACGAGGGGGAGGGCGACTTCCTCGTCGTCGGCGACGTGATCCTGGCCGGAACGGGGTTCCGGTCCGACCCACGGTCGCACGCCGAGGCGTCGGCGCACCTCGGTCGTCCGGTGATCACCCTGAACCTGGTGAATCCCCGCTACTACCACCTCAACACGGCGCTGGGCGTGCTCGACGACAGCACCATCGCGTACCTGCCCGCCGCGTTTTCGCCCGACAGTCGCGCAGTTCTCGAGCGGATGTTCCCCGATGCGGTGATCGCGGCGGAGACGGACACCGACTGGCTCGGACTCAACCTGGTCAGCGACGGCGCCAATGTGGTGTTGCCCGTGCAGGCTTCACACCTCGCCGAACAGTTGTCGGACCGCGGGTACGAGCCCGTTCCGGTCGACTATTCGGAGTTCCTCAAATCCGGTGGCGGAATCAAGTGCAGCACTTTGGAGCTCCGCGGGTTCCGCGGGATCCGGGACGAAAGTCAGGGGTGACCAGCAATGTCGGACGGTGCCGTTTCCGTGTCGGATGCCACGCGTGAGCAGCTGAGCAGGGCCGAGGAGCACAGCGCCCACAACTACTCGCCGCTTCCTGTGGTGATCGAATCGGGTGCAGGCGCGTGGGTGAAGGGAATCGACGGCGTCGACTACCTGGACGTTCTCGCCGGATACTCGGCGCTCAACTTCGGCCACGCACACCCCGCGCTCGTGCGGGTGGCGCGCGAACAACTCGGCCGGCTCA
This sequence comes from Rhodococcus sp. NCIMB 12038, assembly GCF_002165735.1. NCBI lineage: Bacteria > Bacillati > Actinomycetota > Actinomycetes > Mycobacteriales > Nocardiaceae > Rhodococcus > Rhodococcus sp. NCIMB 12038. Next base: position 119,208 of record NZ_NHML01000012.1, on the reverse strand, counting down.
CCCTGACCAGCCGCGCCTTCCAGCACGACCGTTTCGCGTCCTTCTGCGAGGACCTGAGCCGGCTGTGCCGCAAGGAAGCGGTGCTGCCCATGAACACGGGCGCCGAGGCCGTCGAAACCGCGCTGAAACTGGCCCGCAAGTGGGGGTATGACGTCAAGGGTGTGCCGCCGGGGCGCGCCGAGGTGATCACGTGCGCCGGGAACTTCCACGGCCGCACCATCTCGATCGTCGGGTTCTCGTCCGATCCGGACGCGTACACGGGGTTCGGTCCGTACCCGGCAGGGTTCGCGTCCGTCGAATACGGGAACGCGGACGCGCTCGAGGCCGCGATCACCGAGAACACGGTGGCTGTGCTCCTCGAGCCGATCCAGGGCGAGGCCGGAGTCCTGGTGCCGCCCTCGGGCTACCTCGCGGCGGTTCGGGACATCTGCACCCGGCGCGGAATCCTGATGATCGCCGACGAGATCCAGAGCGGGCTCGGGCGGACGGGCGAGACGTTCGCGTGCGACCACGAGAACGTGACCCCCGACGTGTATGTGCTGGGCAAGGCTCTCGGCGGCGGCCTGATGCCGGTCTCCGCCGTCGTCGCCGACTGGCCGGTGATGGCGGCGATCGGCCCCGGGCAGCACGGCAGCACGTTCGGGGGCAACCCGCTCGCCTGCGCGGTGGGCAGTGCGGTGGTGGATCTGCTCGAGACGGGCGAATATCAGCAGCGGAGCCGTGAACTGGGCGCCTACCTGCACGAGATGCTGTCGCAGTTGCCGCCCGAGCACGTGTCGGAGGTGCGGGGGCGCGGCCTGTGGGCCGGCGTCCAACTCGCCGACGGTATGCCGGCCGCCCGCACGATTTGTGAAAGACTCCTGGCGCGCCGGGTCCTCGCGAAGGACGCGCACGAGGGCACGATCCGCATCGCCCCGCCGCTGGTGATCGAACGCGACGAGCTGACGTGGGCGGTCGAACAGCTCGCCGATGCGCTCGCCGAGTGAGTTTTGACCCTGGGGCGCCCTGACCGGTATTGTTCTCCGTTGGCGTGCCGTGCGCCGCTGCGTCTCCGTGTCGCAGTGGCTGGCGGTTCTCGGGTCTCAACTGGCCGCCGGGAATCGCTCGACGATACGCAATGGCCAGCAGCGGATTGAACAAGACGAGGAAGTTCTGTGTCTACGTACACCCCGAAGGCCGGAGATGTGACCCGCACGTGGCACGTCATCGACGCCACTGACGTGGTGCTCGGCCGCCTTGCCGTCCAGGCAGCCAACTTGCTGCGCGGCAAGCACAAGCCCACCTTTGCACCGCACGTTGACGGCGGCGACTTCGTCGTCATCATCAACGCCGAGAAGGTCGCGATCAGCGGCAACAAGCGCGAGGGCAAGTTCCTCTACCACCACTCCGGACACCCCGGTGGTCTGAAGTCCCGCTCCGTCGGTGAGGTTCTCGACAAGAACCCCGACCGCCTCGTGGAGAAGGCCATCGTCGGCATGCTCCCCAAGAACAAGCTGGGTCGCGCCATCAGCAGCAAGCTGAAGGTCTACGCGGGCCCGAACCACCCCCACGCCGCGCAGCAGCCGGTGCCATTCGAGATCAAGCAGGTGGCCCAGTGACGGCGCCGGAGGAGCAGAACGTGTCCAACCCCGAAGAGATCACCGAGGTTGTCGAGGTCGCGGCGGACGAGTACGTGTCCGTCGAAGAGCCCGAGGTCGCCGAGGACATCGAGGCCGCTGCTGCGCCGCAGGCCCCGATTGTAATCGATCGCCCTATCCAGACCGTCGGTCGTCGTAAGGAAGCGGTTGTCCGCGTCCGTCTGACCCCCGGTTCGGGCGACTTCAAGCTCAACGGCCGCACCATCGAGGACTACTTCCCGAACAAGGTGCACCAGCAGCTGATCAAGGCTCCGCTGGTCACGGTCGAGCGTGCCGAGTCCTTCGACATCGTGGCGCTGCTGCACGGTGGCGGACCGTCCGGACAGGCCGGCGCACTGCGTCTCGCCATCGCCCGCGCGCTCATCGAGGTCACCCCCGAGGACCGTCCGGCTCTGAAGAGTGCCGGCTTCCTCACGCGTGACGCCCGCGCCGTCGAGCGCAAGAAGTACGGCCTGAAGAAGGCCCGCAAGGCATCTCAGTACTCGAAGCGCTGATGTGTCGCCGAAGCCGCCCTCCGGGGTCGGCTTCGGCACCTGTTCTTCCCGAGAGCAGGCGTCCATCGTTACCGGACGCCTGCTCTCGTGCTTTATCCGAGATGTAATGGGTTTTCTAGGTGCGAGGGGTCTGGTCTATGGGTCGATTGTTCGGGACGGATGGGGTTCGTGGTCTCGCGAATACCGAGCTGACCGCCGAGTTGGCGTTGCAGGTGGCCTCCGCCGCCGCGACGGTGCTGGCGTCGCCGGGTTCGGGCGGACGCAAGACGGCCGTGGTCGGCCGTGACCCGAGAGCCAGCGGCGAAATGCTCGAGGCGGCGGTCGTCGCGGGCCTGACGTCTGCCGGTGTCGACGTCCTGAACGTCGGGGTGCTGCCGACACCCGCGGTGGCGTTCCTGACCGCGGAGTTGGACGCGGCTCTCGGTGTCATGATCTCCGCCTCGCACAATCCGATGCCCGACAACGGCATCAAGATCTTCGCGGCGGGCGGACACAAACTCGACGACGAGGTGGAAGACCGGATCGAATCCGTCGCCACCGGCACCGCGACGCGGCGGGCGCCGACCGGGGCCGGGATCGGACGTGTCCGCACGGTGCCGGACGCCGCGGACCGGTACCTGCAGCACCTGACCACCGCGCTCCCGAACCGCCTCGACGGACTGACCGTCGTGGTGGACTGTGCGCACGGCGCGGCGTCGGACGTCGCACCCGCCGCCTACCGGGCCGCCGGTGCCACCGTCGTCGCGATCAACGCCGAACCCGACGGGCTCAACATCAACGAGAACTGCGGGTCGACGCACCTCGAGGGCCTGCAGAAGGCCGTCGTCCAGCACGGCGCCGACCTGGGTCTCGCGCACGACGGGGACGCCGATCGATGCCTTGCCGTCGACGCGGGCGGTTCCCTCATCGACGGCGACGCCATCATGACCGTGCTCGCCCTCGCCATGCGCGATGCAGGCGAACTGGTGGACGACACCCTCGTCGCGACCGTCATGAGCAATCTCGGCCTGCACATCGCCATGCGCGAGGCAGGAATTTCGCTGGTCACGACGGCGGTCGGTGATCGCTACGTCCTCGAGGGACTGCGATCCGGCGGCTTCAGCCTGGGCGGCGAACAGTCCGGGCACGTCGTGTTCCCCGCCTTCGGCACTACCGGCGACGGAGTGCTGACCGGACTGCGGCTGATGGGCCGGATGGCGGAAACCGGGCAGCCGATCGCGGAACTGGCGTCGGCGATGACGACGCTCCCGCAGGTCCTGATCAACGTGAAGGTCGCCGACAAACGTGCCGTCGCCGCCTCCCCGGTCGTGCTCGACGCGGTGCTGGCCGCGGAGCGCAGCCTCGGCGAGAACGGCCGGGTGCTCCTGCGGCCGTCCGGCACCGAGCAACTCGTGCGGGTGATGGTCGAGGCTTCCGATCTCGAAGTGGCCCGTAAGCTCGCCGACGAACTGGCGGGCACCGTCGCCTCCGTGTGAACGGACACAGCGCACCGATCGGCCGGGGGAACCGATCGGTGCGCTGTCGCGTCTAATGCAGTAGGTCGCGAAGAGAGGGTGGGGCAATGGGCGAGGGACTCGAGGTGGACGTCGCGGTGGTGACGGACGCGGGCACCAGGCTGCTGCGGTCGGCGGAGGTCCTGCGACATCAGGCCGTCGAGACAGGCCGGCTGGAATTCGCCGGGGCGCAGGCGGGCCGCGACTACACCGCGAAAGGTGACGCGGTGCGCGATGCCCTCGGTGTCGTCGGGGTCGCGCTCGAGCAGTGGGCCGCGGACGCGGAATCGTTCGGTCACGCGTTCCGGGCCGCCGCGGCGCGCTACTCCGGAACGGATGCGGACGTGGCCGCCGACATCAACGGGGTGCAGTGGTGACCACCGATCCCAGAACGCTGATCGAAGACCCGAACCTGAGCCGCGAATTCAAGGAGCAACTCCTCCAGGCGTGGGCCGCCTCCCGGGAGGAAGACAAGCCGTCGTGGCAGCCGTACTTCGACGAGTACGGACTCGGCACACGCGACCGGACGCCGTCCGCCGACCAGCGGTACACGACACTGCTCGAGCAGGGCAGCGACACCCAGGCCGCCAACGCATCCCGGCTCGCGCTGGGCGAGCACCTGCGCCCGGATTCGCTCAACGATCCCGAGGACATGCTCGATCTCGGCGCTCGCGGACTCGAATTCTTCGAGTTGTTCCTGCCCGCCGCAAGAAGACTGGGATACGAATCCCTCGAACTCACCGACTACTACGTGCGGTTCGACGCCGAGCGGGGGATGCGCCTGCACGCGCTCGCCCGCGACGTCGACACCCTCGGACGCAGCGTCGACGCGGCCCGCACGGAACTCGACGACAACGAGAAATGCGTCACCGCGGTGCGAACCGGGTGGAGCGGAATCGCCGCCGCCGCCGCGATCGACGCCGCCGACCGCCGGAACGTCGAGTCCGCCGCCACCGTCGATCGGCTCCGCGACCTCGCCGAGGTGCTGTTCGAAGCGAACCTCACCCTGAGCGCCGCCGTGACGAACAAGGCGTACAAGGTGGTGTCGTTGCACCAGCCGACGGTCGGGGGCTACAGCGCCGCGCAGATCGACGTCCTCGCGCAGATCTACGCCGAGGGCAAGGACGGCGACAATTCCGTCGCGAAGGATTGCATGGAAGACGCGTCCTACTGGTTCCCCGAACTCGCCGACGACGACTACCGGCACGTGAACGGCCTGTACAAGGATGGGGGCGCCGGTGCCCTCCGCCACCTCGACCGCGACGACGTGGTGCGGCGGGCCGCCGGAATCACCAAGGACTGGCTCGACGCGAACTTCCGGCGCGTGTACGAGGAGAAGCAGCAGGAGTTCACCGCCGCCTGCGCGGACTGCGCCGAAGCGGTGCACGCCGCCTACGACGCCGTCGTCACCGAGGCGCGGTCGATCGAGGTTCCGCCCGGATTCCGTCCCGAAGACACCCCCGAACCGGCGCCCGCACCGAGTGCACCCGAGGTGCAGAACGCCGGCACCGTTCCGACCGCCGCACCGGGACCTGCTCCCGCACCTGCCGCGCCGACCGGACCGGCCGCGGCGCCCGCGAACGACGGCCCCGCGTACCTCCCGCCTCGATCCGGTGGCGGCGACGCGACCACCAGTCCGGCGGCCGCCGCACCACCACTCGCCGCCGCACCGCCACTCGCCGCGGCTCCGATCGGGGCCGCACCGCCGGCGTCCGTGGCACCTCCGACTGCCACGGCGCCCATGACTACTGCCCCGGTCGTGCCCGCGATGCCCGGGATTCCCGGGTCGCTCGTGCCGGCGCCGGGCGCTGTCCCGGGCACGGGAAACCTTGCCGGACTGGGTGATCTTATGCGTCAAGGCCTTTCGGGCGGTCTGGAGGATCTCGGGTCGATCCTCCGCCCGTTGATCGAGGACACCCTCTCGGGCCTCACCGACCGGGCCGACGAGGACGGCACCCCCGACGACCTCCGTGACGAAGTCGACGATCCGCGTGCGGACGAAGGCGAGCCTGCTCACGGCAAGAGTCTCGAACTGGACCTCGACGGAAAATCGTGGACGATCGCCGTCGATGCGGACGGGCAGGGGATTCATCTCGAGATGAGCGACGGACAGGGCGGGACAGCCAGGTTCGGGGTCGAGATCGGACCGGACGGCCTGCCGCAGATCCTCGCCGAAACCGCTGCCGGCGACGGAGACCCCGGCGGTGCCGACTGCGCGCCCGCCGAGCCAGACCCGGAATCGCACGTCGACGCTGGAGCAGAGGACCCATCGGCAACGACCAGCGAAGACGGGCCGCCTGCCGGGGACGCCGTGCCGAACCGCGAGGACGCACCGGCGCCCGTACCTGCCGGGGACGCCGCGACCGTCCCGCCACCGCAGGTCGTGACCTTGCAGGAGGAACCTGCCCCCGCGGTGCCCCATGAACCGGCACCACCGCAGGAGCCGCCGTCTGTACCCGAACTCGCGACCGGACCGGTCGCCGGACTCGACAGCGGCGCCGAGCTGGCCGAGGCCGGTCCGCTGTGAGCCACCGCGCCGCCCAGTTGCGGGCACAACGGGCAGAGATGCGCGCCGACCTGGAACTGTTCCGGGAGCGGATCGACGAACGCAGAGCCCGGGACGAGGCGGCCGCAGCGAATCGCGGCGAGCCGGCGGCTGCAGTGTCGCCGGTGTTGCCGCCGCAGCAGAGAACAGTCGACGATGACGACGAGTTCTATCGTCCCCGCAGCTGGCTGGTGTGACCGACGGCCTCAGATGTGCGGGAGCGCGCCCTGGAAACCGGCTTTGGTGTGCTCCTCGTGCGGATCGACGAGGGTGGTGTGGGGAAGTTCGGCGTCCGCTTTCGCGAACACGTCGTACTTCTTGTCCTCGGTGAGGTGGTAGAGCAGGAAGCCGGTCAGCAGTGCGCGGGTGATCTGCTGCGTCTTGCGTTCCGAACCGCCGATGCCGAGCGCGCCCAGCAGGCGGCGACCCTCGGTGAGCCCGGACTCCGAGGCGCCGTTGACGGCGCGCAGGATGTGCTCCCCGCCCCACGCCTCGGCCAGCGCCTTGGCGTTGCTGTTCATGGTGTCGATGTCGGCACCGGCCACGACGAGTCCCGGCGCTGTGATCTTGGACGCATACCTCTCGGCCTTCGGCGCTGTCGGCGCCGGGAACAGGGCGGCGACCGCAGCCACGTCCTGCTGGGCGGCGGCGAGCACTGCCGCACCCGCACCCATGCCGTGGCCTGCGAAAGCGACGCGGTCGGGCCGCACGCTGATCTGTCCCGGACCGAGACGCACACCGACACAGATGTCGAGGGAGGCCCGCAGGTCGGTGGCGAGGCCCAGGTGAGAGGGCACGGGACCGCGTTCGCTGTTGGGGGCGGCCACGACGATTCCCCACGACGCCAGATGCTCGAGCGTCTTCCGGTAGTGGTCGGCACCCGCCATCCAGCTGTGCGCGAACGCGACAGCGGGCAGGTTGAAGCCTGATTCGGGCGTGTATACGACGCCCGGCTGTCCGGCGAGGGCGAGGTCACCGCGCAGCACGCGGTGCGGTCCCCGCTTGGACAGTTCACGGGCCAGGGTCTTCGGTTTCGGCGCCACGGGGAGAACGTTATCCGATTCGCGGGCCGGCGAGAGAGCCGATGCGGCCCACACTCCGACTTCGCGGCGTCGCCCGGTCCAAGTACCCTGATGAACCATGTGCGGAATCGTGGGATACGTCGGCCACCGGCAGGCTCTGACTGTTGTGGTGGAGGCCTTGCGGCGAATGGAATACCGCGGATACGACTCTGCCGGCATCGCCGTGCTCGACGGGCAGGGCGGGATGGCGGTCGAGCGGAAGGCGGGGCGTCTCGCGAATCTGGAGGCCGAACTCGACGAGGTCGGGGCCGAGCACTTCACCGGGAGCACGGGGATCGGGCACACCCGGTGGGCGACCCACGGCAGGCCCACCGACCGCAACGCGCACCCACACCGCGATGCGGGAAACACGGTCGCCGTCGTCCACAACGGCATCATCGAGAACTTCGCCCCGCTGCGGGCCGAACTCGAGCACGACGGAATCGACTTCGCCAGTGACACCGACACCGAGGTCGCGGTGCACCTCGTCGCGCGGGCCTACGCCTCGGGTGAGACGGCGGGCGACTTCGTCGCGAGCGCACTGAGCGTGCTGCGCCGGCTGGAGGGCGCGTTCACCCTCGTCTTCACGCACTCCGACCACCCGGACACCATCGTCGCGGCGCGTCGCTCGACGCCGCTGGTCATCGGTGTCGGCGAGGGCGAGACGTTCCTCGGGTCCGATGTCGCGGCGTTCATCGAGCACACCCGCGACGCGGTAGAGCTGGGGCAGGACCAGGTCGTGGTGATCACCGCGGACGGGTACTCGATTCTGAACTTCGACGGGTCCGAAGCGCAGGGCCGCCCGTTCCGCATCGACTGGGACCTCGCCGCCGCCGAGAAGGGCGGCCACGACTACTTCATGCTCAAGGAGATCGAGGAGCAGCCGGGCGCGGTCGCGGACACCCTGCTCGGTCACTTCGCGGACGGGAAGATCGTTCTCGACGAGCAGCGACTGTCGGATCAGGAGCTGCGCGACGTCGACAAGGTCTTCGTCGTCGCCTGCGGCAGCGCCTACCACTCGGGGCTGCTCGCGAAGTACGCCATCGAGCACTGGACCCGGTTGCCCGTCGAGGTGGAGCTGGCCAGCGAGTTCCGCTACCGCGACCCGGTCCTGGACCGGTCGACGCTGGTCGTCGCCATCTCGCAGTCCGGTGAGACGGCCGACACCCTCGAGGCGGTGCGCCACGCCAAGGATCAGAAGGCGCGGGTGCTCGCCGTCTGCAACACGAACGGTGCGCAGATTCCCCGCGAGGCCGACGCCGTCCTCTACACCCGGGCCGGTCCGGAGATCGGTGTCGCGTCGACCAAGGCGTTCCTCGCGCAGGTCACGGCGAACTACCTGGTCGGACTGGCACTCGCGCAGGCCCGCGGCACCAAGTATCCGGACGAGGTGGCACGCGAGTACGCCGATCTCGAGGCCATGCCCGCTCTGGTGAGCCGGGTTCTCGAGACGGTGGAACCGGTGCGGGCGCTGGCGCGGGAGCTGGCGTCGTCGTCGACGGTGCTGTTCCTGGGCCGCCACGTGGGCTACCCGGTGGCGCTCGAGGGTGCGCTCAAGCTCAAGGAGCTGGCGTACATGCATGCCGAGGGCTTCGCGGCCGGCGAACTCAAGCACGGGCCGATCGCGCTGATCGAGGACGGGTTGCCGGTGATCGTGGTGATGCCGTCGCCGAAGGGGCGTGCGGTGCTGCACTCGAAGTTGCTCAGCAACATCCGGGAGATCCAGGCCCGCGGTGCGCGGACCGTCGTGATCGCGGAGGAAGGCGACGAGGCGGTGCGGCCGTTCGCCGACCACCTGATCGAGATCCCGGCGGCGCCGACGCTGCTGCAGCCGCTGCTGTCGACGGTGCCGTTGCAGGTCTTCGCGGCGGAGGTCGCGCAGACACGGGGCTACGACGTCGACAAGCCGCGTAACCTCGCCAAGTCCGTCACCGTCGAATAGCAGTGACGTCGAGGGGCGCGGCCCGGCCGCGCCCCTACGGAGTGACGACGACGGTGCCTGTCATGTCCGGGTGCAGCGAACACGTGTACTCGTAGGTGCCCGGTTCGGTGAACGTGTACGTGAACGTGCCGGTCGGCATCAGCCGGCTCCGCAGCACGCCCTTCGCGGCCCCGACACCCACCACGTCGTGGGTGACTCCCCGGTCGTCGAAATTCCAGGTGACGGTGTCGCCGGCCCGGACGGTGATCGTCGACGGCGCATAGGCCATGTTCGCGACCTGCACGACGGGTCCGGTCGGTGCCTCGGGCGCCTCGTCGGCGGGCGAGGCGCACCCGGATACGACGGCCGTCATCGAAATGCTCGCGGCGAGAGCCACTCCGGCGATCCACGAGGTTCCACGTACACGCATGACGTCGAGCGTAGTCTGGCCCGGTACCGACCCTTCAACGCACAGCGGCCGGCCGTGGCGCCGGCTCGACGAGGAGTTCCCATGCGGGGCTACTACACCGCTGACGAGGTTCGAGCCGCGGAGGCGCCCTTGCTGGCGTCCCTTCCCGACGGCGCACTGATGCGACGCGCAGCACACGGGCTCGCCACGGTGGTGGCGGCGGAACTGCGGGCGCGGACCGGGGGTGTCGCCGGTCGCACCATCACTGTTCTGGTGGGTTCCGGCGACAACGGCGGGGACGCGTTGTGGGCGGGGGCGATGCTGCGGAAGCGCGGTGTCGCCGCCACCGCGGTCCTGCTGAAACCGGAGAAGACGCACGCGGCGGGCCTGGCGGCGTTCACAACGGCCGGCGGACGGGTTGCCGCCCCGTCCGACGACCTCGGTCTGCCCGATCTGGTGATCGACGGGATCGTCGGAATCTCCGGCCGGGGACCGCTGCGGACCGATGCCGCTGCGCTGGTCGACCGGATCGAGGCGCCGATCGTGTCGGCAGACCTGCCGAGTGGTGTGGACCCGGACACGGGCGCTGTCGACGGGCCCGCCGTGCGCGCCGCCGTCACCGTGGCGTTCGGCGCTCTCAAACCGGTTCACGCGCTCGGCGCGGTGCATTGCGGCCGGGTCGAGCTGGTGTGCATCGGACTGTCGCTCGGCGATGCCGGGATCACCGCTCTCGACGCCGGCGACGTCGGCGCGGCGTGGCCGGTGCCGGGAGCCGAGGACGACAAGTACTCACAGGGCGTGGTGGGGGTGGTCGCGGGCAGTGACGGCTACCCCGGAGCCGGGGTCCTGTGCACGGGGGCGGCGGTCACCGCCACGTCGGGGCTCGTCCGCTACGCCGGACCGTGCACGGGCGAGGTGCTCGCCCATGCGCCGGAGGTGATCGCGACCGCCGAACTCGCGAAGGCCGGACGCGTCCAGTCGTGGGTGGTCGGGCCGGGCATGGGCACCGACGACGCCGCCCGCCGGACGTTGCGCACGGTACTCGACGCCGACGTGCCCGTACTGGTCGACGCGGACGGATTGACCCTGCTCGCCGAGGACCCCGACCTGGTGCGCTCGCGGACGGCGGCGACGCTGCTGACACCGCACGCCGGGGAGTTCGCCCGGCTGACGGGGAAGGATCCGGGTCCCGACCGGGTGGCGTCGGTGCGCACGCTCGCGGCCGACTGGAACGCGCACGTGCTGCTCAAGGGACGTGCCACGGTGATCGCCGAACCCGGTGGCCGGGTCTTCGTCAACGAGGCGGGCGGTTCGTGGTCCGCCACGGCGGGGGCGGGCGACGTGCTCGCCGGGATCATCGGCGCACTCATGGCCGCAGGCCTCACCCCGGACCGGGCCGCCGCGGTGGGTGCGCGCGCGCACTCACTGGCTGCGAACCTGGCGGCGCGAGGCGGCGGCGCCGACCTCTCGGCAGGGCGCGGAACAGCACCGATCTCCGCCGGGACGCTGCTCGCCCACCTCAGGGAGTCGATCAGGGTTCTCCGTGCGGGGGTGTCACCCGAGGAAATGCCGGCCACCTCGTGAATGGCAGGATCGAACATATGACGCTTGCTGAAGCAGTACCGGCCGACGACCACGGACACCGCGAACCCGCAGCGCCCGCGCAGGCGGCGCCGGCACCGCAGGCCGAGGCAGTGGTGGATCTGGACGCGATCGCGCACAACGTCGGGATCCTGCGCGACAGCGCTCGGGGCGCGGCGATGATGGCCGTCGTGAAGGCGGACGGCTACAACCACGGCGCGGTAGCCGTGGCCCGCGCGGCGCTGGCCGCGGGAGCGTCGGAACTGGGTGTGACGACGGTGTCGGAGGCGCTGACGCTGCGTCGGGCGGGGATCGACGCGCCCGTCCTCGCGTGGCTGCACACCGTCGACGCCGATTTCGCCCCCGCGATCGCGGCCGGCGTCGAACTCGGCGTCTCCTCGCCACGCCACCTCGCCTCGGTGGTGGCTGCGGCGCGGAGCGTCGGCACCACGGCGATCGTCACGATGAAGGTCGACACCGGCTTGAACCGCAACGGGGTGGCGCCCGACGAACTGGCGCAGGTCCTCGTCGACCTGGCGCGCGCGCAGGCCGAGGGTTCGGTGCGGCTGCGCGGCATCTTCTCGCATCTGGCCCACGCCGACGAACCGCACCACGCCTGGATCGATTCCCAGCGGGATCGACTGGTCGACGCGATCGCGGACGCCAAGCGTCACGGACTGGTCCCCGAAGTGGTGCACCTGTCCAATTCCGCGGCCACCCTGACCCGCCCCGACCTGCGGTTTGACATGGTTCGCCCGGGAATAGCGATATACGGTTTGTCGCCCGTTCCCGAACTCGGTCAGTTCGGGTTGCGCCCGGCGATGACACTGCGATCGAGGGTGGCTCTGGTGAAGAAGGTGGCGGCAGGTGAAGGCGTGTCCTACGGGCACCAGTGGGTGGCCCCCCGGGACACGACGGTGGCGTTGCTGCCGTTCGGGTACGCCGACGGGCTCCCGCGGTCGCTGAGCGGCCGATTCGAGGTCCAGCTGGGTGCGGAGCGACGTCCGGGGATCGGACGTGTCTGCATGGACCAGGTGGTCGTCGATCTCGGGCCGGACGGCGGCGGAGTCCGAGAAGGCGACACCGCGGTGTTCTTCGGCAACGGGGACCTCGGCGAGCCGATCGCACAGGAGTGGGCCGACAAGCTCGACACCATCCACTACGAGGTGGTGACGGGGGTGCGCGGACGCACGGTGCGCAGCTACGTCGGTGGGACGGGCACGTAGGCATGGGTGTGTCGAAGCGGCTGGGACTCGTCGGCGGTCTGCTGAGTGCGCTGGCGCTCGGCTCGGTGGCCGGAGTCAACGCGGTGCGCAGCGCGACCCGGCCCGGCCGTGAGATCTACGGCGACGAGGACTTCACCCTGATGTCGGGAGACCGGCGCAGCGTGGTGGTCGCAGAGGACGGCGTCGCGCTCGCCGTCCGCGAGGTGGGCCCGGAGAACGCCCCGGTGACGGCGGTGTTCGTACACGGGTACTGCCTGGACATGACGTCGTGGCACTTCCAGCGCCGTCAGCTCGCCGAGCGGTGGGGCGACGACGTCCGGATGGTGTTCTACGACCAACGCGGGCACGGCGATTCGGGTGTGCCGTCCGCGGCGAGCTGCACCATCGCTCAGCTGGGCGCCGATCTCGCGACCGTCGTCGAGGCGAAGGCGCCCACCGGACCGATTGTGCTGGTGGGGCATTCGATGGGTGGGATGACGGTGCTCGCCTTCGCCGGGCAGCGGCCCGAGCTGGTGGCGCAGCGGGTGATCGGTGCCGGTCTGGTGGCGACGGCCGCGGCAGGGCTCAGCGAGACCGGACTGACGCGGAACCTGCAGAACCCGGTCATCGACGGCTTCCGGCTCGCTGTCCGGACCTCGCCCGAACTCGTCCAGCACGCGCGCGGCGCGGCCCGCGTCCTGATCACCCCCATCCTGCGGGCGGCGTCGTACGGCACGGACGTGAGTCCGCGGCTGCACAGGTTCTCCGACTCCATGCTGGACCGGACGTCGGTGGTCACCATCGTGAACTTCCTGCGCACGCTCGAATTGCACGACGAGTCCGCGTCACTCGCGGCGCTCGAACACACCCCGTCCGTCGTGGTGTGCGGCGACAGCGACATGACGATCCCGTTCGGCAGTTCCCGGAAACTGGCGGCGGACCTGCCGGAGTCCGAACTGGTGCGGGTGCGCGGCGCCGGTCACCTGGTGCAGCTCGAGTTCCCGTCCGTGGTGTCGGACGCGGTCGACCGGTTGTTGCATCGTGGCCTGGCCACATTCGAATCGCGTGAGCAGTCCGATGTCGGCTGAGGAGGGAGTACTGCCCGTGAGCGGGACCGTGGTGCTGGCGACGGCGGAGGACACCGAGGAGTTCGGGCGGAACCTGGCCCGGGGACTCGTCGCCGGTGATCTCGTGGTGCTCGACGGACCTCTCGGTGCGGGGAAGACCGCACTGACGAAGGGAATCGGGGCCGGGCTCGGCGTGCAGGGGAGAGTGACTTCGCCCACATTCGTCATCGCGCGGGAGCACCGGGCGGGGACCCGGCCCGGCGGGGGTGCGCCGGTCGGGATGGTGCACGTGGACGCGTACCGACTGGGCGGAAGCGGCCCGCACGCGCTGGACGAACTCGACGCACTCGACCTCGACACCGACCTGGCCGCAGCCGTTGTCGTCGTCGAATGGGGTGAGGGCATCGTCGAGCAGCTGGTCGATCGTCACCTGCGGGTACGCCTGCGCCGCGAACCGGAGTCGGATGTCCGCACGGCCCACTGGGAGTGGATTTCCTGACGGGTCGGGTGTCGGGAGCGGTTCTGACGTGCGAGTACCCTCAGTTACCGTGCTTGTTCTCGCCATCGACACGTCCACGCCTGCCGTGACCGCCGGAGTCGTCCGGCTTTCGGCCGGCTCCGCATCGGTGGAGTCGGTCCACACGCTCGCGGTGCGGGTGACGGTCAACCCGCGCGCGCACGCGGAAGTGCTCACCCCGCACATCCTCGAGTGCCTCGCCGAGGCGCGGCACGTCCCCGCCGACCTCGACGCGGTGGTCGTCGGGGCCGGGCCGGGTCCGTTCACGGGACTGCGCGTGGGGATGGCCACCGCTGCCGCGTTCGCCGACGCCCTCGGTATTCCGGTGCACGGGGTGTGCAGCCTCGACGCCATCGCGGCGCAGGTGGACGGTGACCGGAATCTGCTCGTCGTCACGGACGCCCGCCGGCGTGAGGTGTACTGGGCACGCTATTCGGCGGGAGTCCGGGTGGAGGGTCCCGCGGTGGTGAAGCCGCGCGAGCTCGAGCCCATGCCGTCCGAGGTGGTGGCGGGATCGCCCTCACACGTCGACTTCTTCGATCTGCCGGTCGAACCGGTGGAAACGCCGTCGCCCGCGGGGCTGGTCGCGGTGGCCGCGGATGCGCTGTTCGGAGGTGCGGCCCCGGCGGCGCTCGTCCCGCTCTACCTGCGACGCCCGGATGCGGTGGAACTGGCGGACCGGAAGAAATGACTTTCCGCATCGAACCGATGGCGGCCGCCGACGCCGAACGGTGCGCGGAGCTCGAGACCCTCCTTTTCGCCGGTGACGGGCCCTGGAGCGCACGCGCGTTCAGGGCGGAACTCGCCGCCCCGCACGTGCACTATGCCGTGGCGCGGGACGACACCGGCCACGTCGTCGGGTACGCCGGAATCGCCCTGCTGGGCAACGGTTCGCACCCCGAATCCGAGATCCACACGATCGGGACCGACCCGGCGTGCCAGCGGCGGGGGATCGGCGGGGCCCTTCTCGACGAGCTGCTGCGGGTGGCCGACACAAGGGGCGGTCCCGTGTTTCTCGAGGTGCGGACCGACAACGACGCGGCGATCGCCCTGTACCGACGTGAAGGATTCGAGATCGTGGGAACCCGTAAGAAGTACTACCAACCGAGCGGTGCGGACGCCTTCACGATGCGTCGCCCCGGAACGGGTGAGGAGCCGGTGCAATGATCGTCATGGGGATCGAAAGCTCTTGTGACGAGACCGGAGTCGGCATCGTCCGGTGGAACGGCGACGGAACCTGCGAGCTCCTCGCGGACGAGGTCGCATCCAGCGTCGACCAGCACGCACGCTACGGCGGCGTGGTGCCGGAGGTCGCGTCCCGCGCGCATCTCGAGGCGATCGTCCCGACGATGCGGCGGGCCCTCGCTGCCGCCGGGATCGTCAAGCCGGACGCACTCGCCGTCACCATCGGTCCTGGTCTGGCCGGGGCCCTGCTCGTCGGCGTCGCGGCCGCGAAAGCGTATGCGGCGGCGTGGGACGTCCCGTTCTACGCGGTGAACCACCTCGGCGGGCACGTCTCGGTGGACACCCTCGAGCACGGACCGATGCCGCCTTGCGTGGCTCTGCTCGTGTCCGGTGGGCACACTCACCTGCTGCACGTCGAGGACCTCGCGAAGCCCATCGTGGAACTGGGCACCACCGTGGACGACGCGGCAGGCGAAGCGTTCGACAAGGTCGCCCGCCTCCTCGGACTCGGATTCCCCGGTGGCCCCGCCCTCGACGCCGCGGCGCAGGACGGTGACCGGAACGCGATTCCGTTCCCGCGCGGCATGACCGGGCCCCGGGACGCACGGCACGACTTCTCGTTCTCCGGGTTGAAGACGGCCGTCGCGCGGTACGTGGAATCGAAGGAGCGGGCCGGGGAGGCGTGCTCGGTGCCGGATATCTCCGCGAGCTTTCAGGAGGCCGTGGCCGACGTGCTGACGATGAAAGCGGTACGCGCCGCCCGCGACGTCGGCGTGGACACTCTGGTGCTCGGTGGCGGCGCCACCGCCAACTCGCGTATCCGTGCGCTCGCCGAGGAACGCTGCGCCGAAGCCGGTCTGACCCTGCGGGTTCCGAAGCCGCGGCTGTGCACCGACAACGGAGTGATGATCGCCTCGCTCGGCGCGCATTTGATCGCCGGCGGCGCTGCGCCTTCCCTGCTGACCGTGGCCAGCGATCCCGGACTGTCGGTGGCGACCAGTCAGGTGTTCAGCTGACCGGAATGGTGATGGTCTGCGTGGCCGGGGGAGTCAGCGCCTCACCGGGCTGAGTGCCGCTCGGCTGCGCCCCGGCGGGAGGACTCGGAGCCACTGTGCCCGGCGCCGGGACTATCGGGAAGAGCCCTTCGGGTTGGGCGGAATCCGCAGGCGCGGTCGGTGCCGCGGGTGCAGTGGGTGCCCCCGTCGGCGGCGGTGCCACTTCGGGCCCGCCGGGTGCCGGCGCGACGGGGCTCGGCTCGTTCGGCGTCGACTCGCCGGGAACCTGCGGCCACAGCGGCGGAATCGCGGGCCACTCGATGTGCGGCCACGAAGGCTGCGGCGCCTCGGTTCCGGGCAGCGTCGGACGTGCAGGAGCCGTGGGGGTCGGCAGGGGGGTGGTGGTACGCGGGGGCGTCGTCTCGGTCGTCGAATCCGGCGCCTGCGCGGGAGTCCGATCCGCCTGCGGTGCGGTCGTGGGCGGGGCGACCTGTTTCGGGTAGTACTCCGACGTCGGCGTCGGGTCGTACGACGGGATCCGCGTGGCGGGAGGCTCGTCGGTCGTCGTGGTCGCGACCTGCTCGGTGGTCTGGAGCACGTCGGTTCCCGCGGGGGAGACGTTGGGGTCGGGTGCGGGCGCGAGTTCCTTGACGCCGTAACCGAGAACGAGGCCGCCGACCACGAGCGCGCCGACGAGAGCCCCCGACACCTTCGCGGCGGAACCGGGGCGGTTCGACTCGGTGGCCGGGTAGTCGCGGATGGCCGAGGACACGGCGAGCAGCGCCGCACCCTTCGCGGTCGCCGTGTCGGGTTCGGGCACCGTGATGACCCGCGCGGTGAAGGCACCGGTCACGGCAGCGGTGATCGCGGGAATGTTCGCGCCGCCACCGACAAGGGCGAGGGCCTCGGGTCGGCGCGGGGAGTCGGCGATCGTGGCACGGATGAACTCCACCGCGACCCGGACGGTCGGTGCGGCGATCTCGTCGAACCCGGTGCGGCTGATCTCGATCGGGCGGATGCCCTGCAGATCGATGTCGACGTGCGACTTCGGCTCCGAGGACAACTGCTCCTTGGCGACGCGGCACCGCGCCGAGAGCAGATCCCGGTCCAGGTGCCGCAGGGGATGCGGGGTGGTGAGGCTGCCGACGACGTGGTGGAAGATCAGGTCGTCGATTCCGGTGCCGCTGACGTGGCTCGTGCGGTCGGCGTGCAGGACGGTGCCGTCCACCTGATCGACGACGGCGACGGACAACCCGGACTCGCCGAAGTCGACGATCGCGACGGTGGCATGCTGCGCGACCTCGCCGGTGTGCCGCAGGTAGGTCAGGGTGGCCGCGGTCTCGGGCACGAGGTGCACACGATGGCGCTGCCTGCTGACGGCGCTGCGGATCGAGTGGGCCTGCTCCTGCGTCCGGTACGCGACGGCGAACGCGTCGGGGGTGGTGGGGTCGGCGGGAACCTGGGTGGTCATGAGCGAGATCGACGACCGGACCAGGTCGCCGAGGTCGGTGTGGGCCTGATCGGCGGACAGGTAACGGAACTCGACGTTCTGCGCGCCGTTGGAGGCGGTGGTGACGAGCGCGGAACTCACACCGGCCGCGCCGGTCGACATCCCCAGGGACATACCCATCACACACCCCCTCACGTTTTCGACGCGTGACCTGCTGTCTCTGCCGGAACGCCCTGTTCAGCGGGGATTCCCTGCCCGTTGAATCGGCGACTGTTATCTGAACGTTACAGAAAACAAACGGATTTCGCTCCCGACTTCCGGCCCCCGAAGACGAAGATGGCGCTCGATATCCGGTCTCACCTGCACAGTTGTCCAAAGGAATCTCATGGGACACGCCAGCGATTTTCGCCAGCTCACGAGACGCGAGCGCCGACGCCTTCTGGTGCGCGCATGCGTGCGCCCGCTGGGCACCGTCACCCTGTGCGTGGTGGTCTACTTCGCCCTGCCGTGGACCTCGATCGGGAACATGTCCGCTCTGCTCTTCCTGGTCGGCGGACTGCTGGTCGTCGGCTCGGCGGCGGTCTGGCAGATCCGCCGGATCTTCCGGTCCGACGTGCCTGCGCTCCAGGCGATCGAGGCACTCTCCCTGATCCTGCCGCTCTACCTGCTCGGGTTCTCGGCAGGATATTGCCTGATGTCCGAAAGCGATCCGGGCTATTTCACCGAACCTCTCACGCGCATGGGTGCGCTGTACTTCTCGCTCACCGTGTTCTCCACCGTCGGGTTCGGCGACATCGCCGCGACGACCGATGCGTCCCGAGCCGTCGTGAGTGTGCAGATCATCGGAAATCTGATCCTGCTCGGCGTCGGCATCCGTGCGGTCGTCGCGGCCGTCGACTGGGCCCGCAAGCGCCGGGTCTAACGACCCGACGCCAGCACCAGTTCGACGTTCCGGTCGGCTGTCCCGTCGCCCAGGTCCGGTTCGGCGTGAATGTCGTTGAACGACAACTCCCGGTACAGCGACGCCAGCCCGAGCGGTGAGAGGTCGGTGTGGTCCACGGCGTACGGGCTGTCGGCCTCGAACAGCGTGGTGAGCAGCGACACTGTTCCGTCGACGTTGTCGACCACCTCGATGATCCGCCCGTGCTGGGGGAAGTCGATGTGCGAGGCCGTGTTGATCTCCCAGAACGACTGCTCCGGAGTGGATCCGGGCCACGGGGTGATCCGGTTCTCGTGGGTGTGTCCGTTCACCCAGGCGAGGACGTTCGGGAATCGGTGCAGCAGGTCCACCAGTCGCGAACCCCGGATCCGGGGTTCCGCCGGGGCGGCGGGGTCGGGGACGACGTTGTCCATACTGCCGCTGGTGTGGTGGCTGAACAGGACGAACCAGGTGTCGCTGCGTGCCTGCGACACCGGGTTGCCCGAAGTGTCGTAGTACCGGCTGCTGCCTGCCGCCAGGGTGTCCTCGATCCACCGGAACTGCGCGGCGCCGAGCGAGCCGTCGACGAACCCGGCCCGGTTGGTGGAATCCATGCTGATTCCGACGACACCGGGTGCGATCTCGAACGAGTAGTAGCCGATTCCGGTCTCACCGGCGTCGGGTGCGAAGCCGTGACCGGCCGGTCCGGGACCGGTGTTGGCCGGGTCCAGGTGTGCGGCGATGAACTGGCGGGGAGTGAACGGTGCCCGCGCGGGGTCGGGCGTGACGACCCGTGGTGGCGTGGTGAACGCGGACAGCGCAGCGGGAATGGCGCCGGGGTCGAACTTGGTGGCGATGTCCACCGCCTTCGCCTGCTCCGGAGACCCGGGGACCTCGAACTTCAGCGACCCGGTGTACATGGCTTCGAGCGGGGGAATGCCGCTCGGGACGGTGCCCTCCACCGAGTCGTCGTGGTTGCCGAAGACGCAGTACCAGGGGGTGTTCAGGCCGGGGCTCGTGACGGGGGCGATCGCCGCGCCGAGCAGGCCGGGAATCTCGGGGAACCCGGCCTTCTTGTACATGTCCTGGATGGAGGACTCCGGGTTCCAGTACAGGTCCGCCCCCGAGTTCTGCACGCCTTCGTAGCGGTCGGGGGCGCCCGTGTTGGGGACGATGGTGCCGCCGTTGAGCGCGGTGAGGAACCAGCCGAGTTCGGCGAACTCCTTGTTGTCGGTGTTGTCGCCGGTACTCACGACCGCATCGAACGCGCGCCGGGTGTGCGGGCCGGACGCGAGCGCGTTGACGCGGGCGACCAGGGCGACGAGACCCTGCGCGGTGAGAGTCTCGTGCGGGCGGAACGCGGAACCGGTGAAGGGGTGTACGTATTCGAAGCGCATCGGGGACTGGGCGTCGACGAGGTGGACGTCGGTGAGCTGGACGAGGGAGGCGAGTGCGGTGCGCCGGTCTTCGCGCCCGCTGCGGGCCTCGGCGAGTTCGGTGCGGACGATCGTCGGCCACCCCGGTCCCGCGCCGAGCCTGCGGTAGCCGGAGCTTCCGAGGGGAACGGCCACCGCTTCGAGGGTGGTGCCTGCCCCGGAGGTCGGGAGCGGGGCCGCGCCCGCGTACTGCAACCCCCACGGGCGTGCTCCGAACCCCACCGTCCCGATCGCCCCGAGCCCGGCAAACGTGAGGAATTTACGCCTATTCATGTCAGACACCAGAGGAACCTTAGGTGACGGCCCCTGAGACAGGACGATATTCGGCGCGGCGCGATCTACCACCCCCTTCTCCTTGAGGGTTGGCACTCTCACGTATAGAGTGCCAAGTGGCGCCGATCGAGCTCCGGCACCCGCGACGACGGGGCTGTGTGAAGTGCCGTAAACGGAACACTCAAACAGGAGTCCGGAGAAGTCTCCGGATCCGCATACCCCAAAGTGGAGGGCTCATCGTGGCGAGCGTCAACATCAAGCCGCTCGAGGACAAGATCCTCGTCCAGGCCAACGAGGCTGAGACGACGACTGCCTCCGGCCTGGTCATTCCCGACACGGCCAAGGAGAAGCCCCAGGAGGGCACTGTCGTCGCAGTCGGCGAAGGCCGCGTCAACGAGCAGGGCAACCGCATCCCGGTCGACGTCAAGGAGGGTGACACGGTCATCTACTCCAAGTACGGCGGAACCGAGATCAAGTACGCCGGCCAGGAGTACCTGATCCTGTCGGCACGCGACGTGCTGGCTGTCGTCTCCAAGTAAGCCATACGTGATCCGCCCCGGAGTCCCCACAGGATCCCGGGGCGGAGTGCGTTCACGCGCGTAACCCTGAGATCCAGGAGAAGACAGAACACATGTCCAAGCAGATTGAGTTCAACGAGATCGCACGCCGGTCTCTCGAGCGTGGAGTCGACAAGCTTGCCGACGCGGTCAAGGTGACCTTGGGTCCGCGTGGCCGCCACGTAGTGCTGGCGAAGGCCTTCGGCGGCCCGACCGTCACCAACGACGGTGTCAGCATCGCCCGGGAAATCGAACTCGAGGACCCGTTCGAGAACCTCGGTGCGCAGCTCGTCAAGAGTGTCGCCACCAAGACCAACGACGTCGCAGGCGACGGCACCACCACCGCGACCGTGCTGGCCCAGGCCATCGTGCGGGGCGGTCTGAAGAACATCGCCGCGGGTGCGAACCCGATGGCACTCGGCATCGGCATCAACGCCGCGGCCGACAAGGTCGTCGAGGCACTGCTCGCCGTCGCGAAGCCGGTCGAGGGCAAGAACTCCATCGCCCAGGTCGCGACCGTCTCCTCGCGTGACGAGGAGATCGGCGAGATGGTCGGCGAGGCGCTCACCCGCGTCGGCACCGACGGCGTCGTGACGGTGGAGGAATCCTCGACCCTGGCGACCGAGCTCGTGATCACCGAGGGCGTCCAGTTCGACAAGGGCTACCTGTCGCCGTACTTCGTCACGGACCTCGACGCACAGAAGGCCGTGTACGAGGACGCACTCGTGCTGCTGTACCGCGAGAAGATCACGTCCCTGCCCGACTTCCTGCCGCTGCTGGAGAAGGTTGCCGAGAGCGGCAAGCCCCTCCTCATCATCGCGGAGGACATCGAGGGCGAGGTTCTCTCGACGCTCGTGGTCAACTCCATCCGGAAGACCATCAAGGCCGTCGCCGTCAAGGCGCCGTTCTTCGGTGACCGCCGGAAGGCGTTCCTCGACGACCTCGCAGTCGTCACCGGTGGCACGGTCATCAACTCCGACGTCGGCCTCACGCTGAAGGACGCCGGACTGGACCTGCTCGGCAGCGCCCGCCGCGTCGTGGTCAGCAAGGACGAGACCACGATCGTCGACGGCGCCGGAACCGACGACGACATCAAGGGTCGCGTCGCTCAGTTGCGCCGCGAGATCGAGAACACCGACTCCGACTGGGATCGCGAGAAGCTCGAAGAGCGTCTGGCGAAGCTGGCCGGCGGCGTCGCCGTCATCCGGGTCGGTGCGGCCACGGAGACGGACCTCAAGGAGCGCAAGTTCCGTGTCGAGGACGCCGTCAACGCCGCGAAGGCCGCAGTCGCCGAGGGCATCGTCCCCGGTGGCGGTTCCGCCCTCGTTCAGGCGAGCACCGAGCTGGCCGACAACCTCGGTCTGACCGGTGACGAGGCCACGGGCGTCAAGGTCGTGCGCGAAGCCCTGCTGGCGCCGCTGTTCTGGATCGCCAGCAACGCCGGTCTCGACGGGGCCGTCGTCACCAGCAAGGTTGCCGAGCAGCCCAAGGGGCACGGTTTCAACGCCGCGACCCTCACCTACGGCGACCTGCTCGCCGACGGTGTCGTCGACCCCGTGAAGGTCACCCGCTCCGCGGTCGTCAACGCGGCTTCGGTCGCGCGGATGATCCTCACCACCGAGAGCGCCGTGGTCGAGAAGCCCGCGGAAGAGGAAGAGCAGCCGGCCGGTCACGGGCACAGCCACTAGGCTCTGCCGACGGCGGCCGATCGTTCGAACGAGAAACCCCCGTGCGGATCATCGCACGGGGGTTTTCTCTGTCCGGCGGCGGCCGGATCAGCTCAGTTGCAGCACTGCGAACGGTTCCGACGTCGGCTGGGGTGACCCGCCGGGCGGTTCGACGGTGACGGCCAGCTTCGACATCGACCCCACGTCGTCGAGGACGATCGTCGTGGTCGGCTGCACGTCGCCGGCCGACACGGTTCCGGCGGGCACGGGCGCGTCCCCGGATTCGGGCATCAACCACAGCTGGTACACGGTGTCCGCGCTGGGCGGGGCGACTCCGTCCATCACGAACACCACAGCGTCCTGCGACTTCGAGTAGTTGGCGGTCGCGGACCCGCCTGCCGCGATCGCACTCGTCGACGAGTGCATGTCGGCGGCGTCGAGCACCTGCTCGGCCACGGTGGGCGGCGGGCCTTCCGTGAGTTGCCGGACGATCACCGTTCCGCCGGCGAGCACACCGACGGCCGCGGCGGCGGCGACGGCGATCTGCCAGCGCCGCCTGCGGGAGCGTCGTTCGGCGAGCGATGTCGGCGCGGGCGCGGGACGCCTGATCTCGTCGAGGACCCGGGTCCGCACCCGCGGTGGCGGTTCGACGGCGCCCACCGCGCTCACCACTGCGAACGCTTCGCGAATCCGCCGGACCTCGTCCGTGAACGTCGAGCGGGTGTCCTCGTCGGTGCCTGCGAGATCGGTGTCGAGTTCGCGGCGCTCGCTGTCGTCGAGCGCGTCGAGGGCGTACGGGTAGGCCATGCCCACGAGTTCGTCGTTCATGGTCAGAGACCTCCCAGGCAGCCGCGAAGACGCGTCAGTCCGTCACGGATGCGCGTCTTCACCGTCGACAGGGCGACCCCCAGCTGGGACGCGACCTCCTTGTAGGTGCGGCCGTCGTAATACGCCATCGCAACGGACTCACGCTGCATGTCCGTGAGCGAGTCGAGGCAGGCGAGCACCGATTGATGCTCGAGCCGGCGGGTCACCTCCTCGGTGACGTGGTCGAACGGTCCCGCGATATTGGTGGTCTCGTAGAGGGATTCGCGATCGGTGCCTGCCTGCTCCGAGCGCACGCGGTCGACGGCCCGGCGGTGCGCGAGTGTCATCAGCCATGACAGCACGGAACCCTTTGCCGGGTCGAAGTTCGACACGGTGCGCCAAGCCTGGAGAAAGACTTCCTGCGTCGTCTCCTCCGCGTACCCGGGGTCGCGCAGGACCCGCAGGACCATGCCGTGGACTCGGGCGCTCGTCCGGTCGTACAGTTCGGCGAACGCGTCGGCGTCCCCGTTCGCCACGCGCGCCATGATGTCGTGGAGTTCCGCGGATTCGGTGGCTCGGACGCTGTGTGCCCCCGCCGCGTCCGGCGAGCACACGTCTTCTGCCGGGGTGTTGCCCTCGTGGTTCGTCACCAGCGCTCGTCTCGCTTCATCGAGAACCACGGTAGCGTGCATGTCCGCTCATCTCCTCCAGCCGGTAGGCATTCGGAGACCGCGTCGCCGTGGATGGGTGGCGAGGGGATCGAGGTGACGCGAGGAACCCCCGCACGGCGGCGAGGGTTCCCCGGTGAGTGTGGGCGAGCGGTCAAACGGCGATCCGGCCGCGTCTGTGCCGGGCGTGCATCTCACGTTCCGTTTCGGACATTCCACCCCAGATCCCGTACGGCTCGGACACGCTCAGCGCGTGATTGCGGCACTGGGCGAGGACCGGGCAGCGCCGGCACATTTCCTTCGCACGGGTTTCCCGCTGAGCGCGGGCACGCCCGCGCTCCCCGTCGGGATGGAAGAACATCGAGGAGTCGACTCCGCGGCACAGTCCGTGCATCTGCCAATCCCAGATATCGGCGTTCGGGCCGGGAAGGTGGTTGGGTGCAGGCATGTGGACTCCTTAGCTGCAAGCTCGCCTCGGGCGGCGAGCGGACCGTGGGCTCGACGTTCAAGCCGCTGAATCATTCACGTTGCTAACCGTAGAGTCGGTTCGGAAATCGCGTCAATAGTTGTTCACAGTGGGAATTTACATATCCCACGAGCTGAAAGTTAACCTGGAAAATATTTACTTTCCCGCGGTTCCGTGTTTCCGTTTCGGGTTGAAAGACCTTGGGTAAGGGGTAACGATGTGCGGGTGCCCCAGCCCGTGGAGTCTGAAACGCAGACCCCCTCCGAATCTCCGGACGAGGGACCCACTATGTCGGTATCTGCGCTGGCCAGAAGGCTCGGGGTGGCCCCGTCGACGCTTCGCACCTGGGACCGCCGCTACGGCATCGGCCCGTCCGTCCACCCGCAGGGAAGTCACCGGCGGTACACGCCGCGCGACGTCGCCCGGCTCGAATGCATGCAACAGGCTCTGGACGGCGGTGCAAACTCCGCGGAGGCCGCGAGATATGCGATTAACGCAATGGCTACATATTCGTCAGAAAGCGGCCTCCGGCCGGGTGGCGAAAATCTGGATGACAACTCGGTGAACGGGACGAAAACAGGCTCCTCGAACCTTTTGTCATCCTTTTCCGGCCTCGTCGACGCCGACGCCGCCGTCCGCAATCTGTCGGGCGCATTGCTCGCGCGGGACGTCGTGACCATCCGCCGGATCGTCGTGCGAGCCGTCGCGGAGCGAGGATTCAGCTCGATGTGGACGACGGTGGTCGCTCCGGTGCTCGAGTGGGCGGACGAGGGCAGGAACTCCGACGCCGCCGCCGCCGCGAGCGTCCGCGTCTTCGCGGAGTGCGTCGCGGGGATTCTGTCCACGATGACACTGGATGCACCGATCGGCGGCGGCGGCCGGGTCCTGCTCGTGCAGCCGCCCGCCGACACGCCGGGCGCGATTCCCGCCGACCCGTACGGTCTCGAGTTCCGTGCTCTGGGCGCCGCCCTGGCCACCGCCTCGGTGGACACGCGGATCGCGCTGCCGCTGTGCCGGTCGGCGCTGCTCGCCGCCGTGACCAACGCCGAACCGGACGTGATCGTCCTCTGGTTGCCTGCCGCCGGATGCGACGTCGCGTCCCTGCTGCGGGCGATCCGCCGCAGGCGCACCGGGCTGACGATGCTCGCGGGCGGTCCCGGTGGCCGGACACAGTCACTACCGCGGACGATCGCGGCCCTGGGCGCCCTGGATGCGGCCGTGGACGCCGTCGCTGCGGTCACCTGACCGCCGCACGGCCAGGCGATGCGATGATCTCGGCGTGCCCGACTCCTCGCTCCGATCCGACGTCACCAATTCACTGATCCGCGCGGCGTTCGGCGCCGATCCGGGTACCGGCCCCCTGCCGGAGTCGGACGTTCCCGTCGAACGCTGGATGCGGGCGGTGGCGTGGGGCGCCCGGGGGCACTACAGCCGATCCCGCGCCGAACTGGACGCCCTGACGCGCGGAGGGTTTGCAGAACCCGCGGTCGTCTCGCTCGCCTGGAGCACGCAGGCGTCGCTACTGCGGCAACTCGGCTGGCACGCCGTGGCGTCGAGATTCGACGGCCGGGCCCTGGCCGTCGCCGTGACGGGTCCCGGAGGCGCAGACGGTGTTCTCACCGTGCAGGCGCGGTGCGACGCACTGACGGGACTGGCCGCCGACGCACTGGGGTGCGGCCGGCTCGCACTGGGCAGGCGGCTGCTCGATCGGTGCGCCGAGCACCTGGACGCCCACGCCCCCGGCGAACTGTGGCGGCAGCACGTCCGGAGGCACTGGGTGAGCGCGGAGTTGCTTCTCGCGGCCGGGGACTTCGCCTCGGCGCGCCGCCACGCCGAGACCGCGGCAGAAATTTCGGAGGCCGCCGGATCGGTGCGGCACCACGTCAAATCGGATCTGCTGCGGAGCGCGTCGATGACGGGGGACTCCGATTCCGGGCCGGCGGCACGGCTCGCCGCGGATGTGCTCGACCGTTGCGATCGGTACGGCCTGATACCTCTGAAGTGGGCGGCTGCGATGTTGCTCGGTGGTGTGACGTCCGACTCACGTGCGGAGGCGGTGTGCAAGGAGTGCGAAGCCCTCATCAGGGCACGAGGTGGGCGCTTCCGAATCTGACTCCGCTGGTGGGGCGCCGTGGGGCCGGGTTGTTCACGAATCGGTGCGAATCCGGGCGAATACCGTTCGGTCCGCACCGTTACTCTTGGAGTGTTCCGCTGAGAGCGGGAGCACACCCATCGGGGGAGGTGCCACTGTAACGCCAGGATATTCAGCAACGATGATTAACACGAGCGAGGAGTTGGACTCCGCAGTCGCCGCTGCAACGCAGGGTGACCGGGCCGCTTTAGCTCTGGTCCTGGAAAATATTCGGCCCCTGGTTGTGCGTTACTGCAGAGCCAGGGTCGGTGCTGCGGAGAGGGGACAACTCTCCGCGGACGACGTGGCACAAGAAGTGTGCCTCGCCGTGATGACGGCCTTGCCTCGTTACGAGGATCAGGGCCGGCCGTTCATGGCATTCGTCTACGGGATCGCCGCGCACAAGGTTGCCGACGCGCATCGGAACTCCGCACGTAACAAGTCGGAGCCCGTCGCCGAAGTACCGGATGTCGTAGCCAACGATGACGGACCCGAACAACGGGCGCTGGACTCGGAAGCGAGCAGGCAGATGAACGAACTGCTGAGCACGCTGCCGGAGAAGCACCGGGAGATCTTGATCCTCCGGCTCGTGGTCGGTATGTCAGCGGAGGAGACGGCCGCGGCCGTGGGAAGTACCGCGGGAGCTGTCCGCGTGGCTCAACACCGAGCCATCGCGAAACTGAAGAAAGAAGTGACGAGGGCAGGTGAGAGGTTTGGCTAGGGGCATCAAGCGCAACGGCAATCCCAATGCCGATCTCCCAGGAGACGACGCACCGGTGGACGTTTCGGCTGTGCGCCGCGACGACGCGCTGATCGACGCGATCGCCGGTGGCGGTCCCGTCGCAACGGATTCGCCGGAGCAATACGAGCTCGCGCTTCTGCTGACCAATTGGCGTGCCGACATCGTGTCGACGCCGATGCCGACCGGGCCGCTGCTCGACGACGTGATCGCGGCGATCGACGCCTCGGACAACGTCCGTTCCGCACGCAGCGCCGCCCGCGGCAAGCTCCGCCTGTTGCGGCCCATCGCAGGCGCTGCCGCCGCGATCGCGGTTGTCATGGGCGGTGCCACCATCTTCTCGTACAACGCCGAACCCGGCGATCCGCTGTGGAGCGTCAAGTCGGTCGTGTTCAGCCAGCAGGCCGATTCGACCGTCGCGCAGATCGACACCACGTCGCAGCTGCAGGAGGCCGAACGGCTGATCGCCGCGGGCGACGCGGAGTCGGCGAAGGATCTGCTCGACGGTGCCGCCGACCGCGCGGGCGGGGTACGCGACGACGACATGCGCAACGAACTCGACGTGTGGCGGGCGAAGCTGGCCGCGGAGGTAGAGAAGATCGCCCCGACCACACCGCCGGCCGCGACCATGACGCCGGGTACCACCACCACCGACGCGCCGTCGCAGGCCACCTCGTTGCCGGCCACCGTTCCGGGAACACCCGGCTCGACGACGGTGCCGGGAGCCGAACTGCTGCCGGGAGCTCAGCTGCCCACGGATCTGCAGATTCCGGGGTTGCCGCCGATTCCGCTGCCGCAGCTCCCCACCATCCCGCCGCAGCCGCCGCTTCCTCCCGAGACGATGCCGTCCACGAGCCCGGACCCGACGATCATGCAGTTGCCGATACTGCCGCCGGACAATCCGACCACGCAGCCGCCCACTCAGCAGCAGCCGTCTCAGCAGCCCTCGACGGTGCCGCTACCGACCACCACGACCCCCGTCCCGGTGCTGCCGCCCACCAGCTAGCGGCTCGGCGGCCCACCCGCACAGACCACTGTGGCCCGACACTTCGCGTGTCGGGCCACAGTTGTCTGTGAATTCAGTTGTCTGTGAAAACAGGGTTTGTACCGGGTTGTGCCGGATCAGGCGTCGAAACCGTCTCCGTGCAGAGCGTCGTTCATCGAGGCGTCCGCGTAGCCGCGGCAGTAATCCCAGGTGACGTAGGCCTCGGGTGTCGGGTCGTAGGCGGGCTCGTGGGGGCGCACGGTGCCGTCGACCAGAAGCTGGAGGAGGTTGGCACGGAGCATGTCCCAATCGTGGTAGTGATCTTGCTGGCAGTCTTCGCAGCAGACGACGAGACCGCGGATCCCACGATGCGCCAGCAGCGCCTCGTACACGGCGAGGTCGGCCAGGTCTTCCTCCACGGCGAGACGCTCGTGGGGGTCGAGTGGCTGGCCCGGTTCGATCGCATCGAGAGCTGCGGACGGGTCGGCGGGGTCGCCGGCGAAGGGGTCCGGGGGCAGACCTGGAGGCAGTTGATCGCGCACAGCACCACGGTACGCAGGTCAGCCCGGTCTGCGCCAGCCGTTCGGCGTACGCCCAGCGTGGGTGGGCTCCGTGGCGATCGCGTCGAGCCGATATCATGGTTTGCGGAGCTGGGAATATCGATCGTCGCTCCGGACTTTTCCCTGTATCCGTGTTCCCGCAGTTTCAGATCTGATGTCCGCAGACGGCGCCACCGGCGCTGCACCTATGTTCCATGGAGGGCCCGAACCGCATGACAAGTTCAGCAGGGCATGTACACACCGGCGGTGACGACCCGAACAAGGTCGCGATGCTGGGTCTCACGTACGACGACGTCCTGCTCTTGCCGGCGGCGTCGAATGTCATCCCCGGCCAGGTCGACACGTCCAGTCAGCTGACCAGGGACATCCGGCTGCGGGTGCCGCTCGTCAGTTCCGCGATGGACACCGTCACCGAGGCGCGGATGGCCATCGCCATGGCCCGCGCGGGCGGCATGGGCGTGCTGCACCGCAACCTGTCCGTCGAGGCGCAGGCCGGTCAGGTGGAGACGGTCAAGCGGTCCGAGGCCGGAATGGTCACCGACCCGGTCACCTGCAAGCCGTCCGACACCCTCGCCGAGGTCGACGCCAAGTGCGCCCGGTTCCGGATCTCCGGACTTCCGGTCACCGACGCGGCCGGGCAGCTCGTCGGCATCATCACCAACCGCGACATGCGTTTCGAGGTCGACCAGAATCGGGCCGTGTCCGAGGTCATGACGAAGGCGCCGCTGATCACCGCCCAGGAGGGTGTCACCGCCGAGGTGGCGCTGGGACTGCTGCGCCGTCACAAGATCGAGAAGCTGCCGATCGTGGACGGGCAGGGCAAGCTCACCGGTCTCATCACGGTCAAGGACTTCGTGAAGACCGAGCAGCACCCGGACGCCACCAAGGACCGCGACGGCCGGCTCCTGGTCGGTGCCGCCGTGGGTGTGGGCGACGAGGCGTGGAGCCGCGCAATGGCTCTCACCGACGCCGGGGTCGACGTTCTCGTCGTCGACAGTGCGCACGGTCACTCGGCCGGTGTGCTGGACATGATCTCGAAGCTCAAGGCCGAGGTCGACGAGCGCGTGCAGATCATCGGCGGCAACGTCGCCACCCGCAGTGGTGCGGCCGCCCTCATCGAGGCCGGTGTGGACGCGGTCAAGGTCGGTGTCGGTCCGGGTTCCATCTGCACCACCCGTGTCATCGCCGGTGTCGGCGCCCCCCAGATCACCGCGATCCTCGAAGCGGTCGCCGCGGCCAAGCCGCACGGTGTGCCGGTCATCGCCGACGGTGGACTGCAGTTCTCCGGCGACATCGCCAAGGCCCTCGCGGCAGGCGCGTCGACGGCGATGCTCGGTTCGCTGCTCGCAGGTACCGCGGAGTCGCCGGGTGAGCTGATCCTGGTCAACGGCAAGCAATACAAGAGCTACCGCGGCATGGGTTCGCTCGGTGCGATGCAGAGCCGCGGGGCCGCGAAGTCGTATTCCAAGGACCGCTACTTCCAGGACGACGTGCTGTCCGAGGACAAGCTGGTCCCGGAGGGCATCGAGGGCCGGGTCGCGTTCCGCGGTCCGCTGTCCCAGGTCACGCATCAGCTCACCGGTGGTCTGCGGGCCGCCATGGGCTACACGGGAGCGTCGTCGATCGAGGAACTGCAGAACGCGCAGTTCGTGCAGATCACCGCTGCGGGTCTGAAGGAGAGCCACCCGCACGACATCACGATGACGGTCGAAGCTCCCAACTACACCGCTCGCTAGCAACCAGTCACGATTCACGAGAAAGGGGCGCGCGTGCGCGACCTCGTTGAGATCGGCATGGGCCGAACAGCCCGACGAACCTATGAGCTGGACGACATCGACATCGTCCCCTCCCGCCGGACCCGCTCCTCCAAGGAGGTGTCGACGTCCTGGCAGCTCGACGCGTACCGGTTCGACATTCCGGTGCTGGCGCATCCGACGGACGCGCTCGTGTCGCCGTCGTTCGCGATCGAACTCGGCAAGCGCGGTGGCCTCGGGGTCATCAACGGTGAGGGTCTGTGGGGCCGGCACGCGGACGTCGAGGCCAAGCTCGCCGAACTCGTCGCGCTGGCGGAGTCGGACGTCGACGTCGAGGCGCCGATCAAGAAGCTGCAGGAACTGCATGCGGCGCCGTTGCAGCCGGGTCTCCTGGCCGCCGCGGTGGCGCAGGTCCGCGACGCGGGTGTCACGACCGCGGTGCGGGTCAGTCCGCAGAACGCGCGGGCGCTGACCCCGCAACTGCTGGAGGCGGGCATCGACCTGCTGGTGGTGCACGGCACGATCATTTCCGCCGAGCACGTCGTCCACGGCGACAGCGAGCCGCTGAACCTGAAGACGTTCATCTCCGAACTCGACGTTCCGGTCGTGGCCGGTGGGGTGAGCGACCACCGCACCGCACTGCACCTGATGCGCACGGGCGCGGCCGGGGTGATCGTCGGGTACGGCTCCACCGAGGGCGCCACGACCACCGGTGAGGTGCTGGGCATCGGTCTCCCGATGGCGACGGCCATCGCGGACGCCGCCGCCGCCCGCCGCGACTACCTCGACGAGACGGGCGGCCGCTACGTCCACGTCATCGCGGACGGCGACATCACGTCGTCGGGCGACCTCGCGAAGGCGATCGCCTGTGGCGCGGACGCCGCAGTTCTGGGCG
The DNA here is from genome assembly GCF_002165735.1 of Rhodococcus sp. NCIMB 12038. Lineage (NCBI taxonomy): Bacteria > Bacillati > Actinomycetota > Actinomycetes > Mycobacteriales > Nocardiaceae > Rhodococcus > Rhodococcus sp. NCIMB 12038. Next base: position 87,791 of record NZ_NHML01000012.1, on the reverse strand, counting down.
CGCCTCTGGCCGTTGCCGCGGAGGCTCCCGGCGGCGGCTGGTACTGGCCGTCGGCTGCCGCGCACCCGTCGGTGCCGCGCGGCACGATGCTGCCGGTCTCGTTCGGTGACCGCCCGTCGCTGGACCGGGTCCTGACCGGCCCGTCGGACGACCCGTTCGGCTCCCTGAACCTGGTCGGCGGACTGCGCCGCTCGATGGCGAAGGCGGGGTACTCCGATCTGAAGGAATTCCAGAAGGTGGGCCTGACGGTTCGCGCCTGAGGCGAACGCCGCCACTGCTTCTCTCGTCGCCCGATGCCGCATCGGTGCAGTTCAACTGCGCCGGTGCGGCATCGGGCGACGTGCGTTTGCGGGTATCGCGACCGTTCCTGATACCTCTCGTTACAGTTAAGGTGACCCTTGTGGCAGTTGTCACAACTGCCGGGTGCATACTGGCGAGTAATAAACTCAGGTTCGTTGGAGGTCGAGTGATGAGCAAGCAGCGCACAACGGATTACGACGTCCTCATCGTCGGTTCCGGATTCGGTGGCAGTGTCACCGCGCTCCGGTTGGTCGAGAAGGGGTACAAGGTCGGCATCCTCGAGGCGGGCCGCCGCTACGCCGACGCGGACTTCGCGAAGACCAGCTGGGATCTCGCGAAGTTCCTCTGGGCGCCCGCCCTCGGTTTCTTCGGCATCCAGCGCGTGCACCTGCTCCGCGACTGCCTCATCCTCGCCGGCGCCGGCGTCGGTGGCGGTTCGCTCAACTACGCGAACACCCTCTACAAGCCGCCTGCCTCCTTTTTCCAGGACAAGCAGTGGTCGCACATCACCGACTGGCACGACGAGCTCACGCCGTACTACGAGCAGGCCCGCAAGATGCTCGGCGTCGTCCAGAATCCGCACATGACCCCCGCGGACGAGATCATCAAGTCGGTCGCCGAGGACATGGGCGTGGGCGACACGTTCATCCAGACCCCGGTCGGCGTCTTCTTCGGCGAGGCGGGCAAGACCGTGCCCGACCCGTACTTCGGCGGCGTCGGCCCCGACCGCACCGGATGCATCGAATGCGGCGAATGCATGACCGGATGCCGGCACGGCGCCAAGAACACCCTGCTCAAGAACTACCTCGGACTTGCGGAGAAGTTCGGCGCGGAGATCATCCCGATGACGACGGTCAGCGGGCTGCGTGAGGCGTCCGACGGCACCTGGGACGTCTTCACCCGGCGCAGCGGGCCGCGGAAGAACCGGAATCGCAAGACGTACACCGCGGCGAACGTGGTCCTGGCCGCCGGCACGTGGGGCACTCAGCATCTGCTGTTCGACCAGAAGGAGTCGGGCGCGCTGCCCAAGATCTCCGACCGGCTGGGTGTGCTGACCCGCACCAACTCGGAGTCGATCCTCGGCGCCGCCAAGAACAAGGTGGACCCCGCGCTCGAGCTCACGAAGGGCGTCGCGATCACGTCGTCGTTCCACCCGACGTCCGACACCCACGTGGAGCCGGTGCGCTACGGCAAGGGGTCGAACTCGATGGCCATGCTGCAGACGCTGCTGACCGACGGCGGCGGCAGGCGGTGGATGACATTCCTCCGGGAACTCGTGAAGGATCCGACGGCACTGAAGGTCCTCACCCCGTACAAGTGGAGCGAGCGCACCATCATCGCGCTGGTGATGCAGAACCTCGACAACTCCATCACCACGTACACGAAGAAGGGCCTGTTCGGCCGGCGCAAGGTCACCAGCAAGCAGGGCCACGGTCAGCCGAACCCCAGCTGGATCCCGGCGGGCAACGAGGCGACCCGGCGGATCGCGGAGAAGATCGACGGTCGCGCAGGCGGCACCTGGGGCGATGTGTTCAACATCCCGCTCACCGCGCACTTCCTCGGCGGCTGCACGATCGCCTCGGACCCGTCGCACGGCGTCATCGACCCGTACCACCGGGTGTGGGGTTACCCGACGCTGAGCGTGGTCGACGGCTCGGCCGTGTCCGCGAACCTGGGCGTCAACCCGTCGCTGACGATCTCGGCGCAGGCCGAGCGTGCGGCGTCGCTGTGGCCCAACAAGGGTGAAGCGGACCTGCGTCCTGCGCAGGGGGAGGGATACCGGCGGCTGAACCCGATCGCGCCGATCAAGCCGGTCGTCCCGGAAGGCGCGCCCGCCGCGCTGGTGCTGCCGATCGTCGAGATCCGAAACGGCTCGGTGCTGCCGGACACGCGGAAGCACGGCGTTGCATAGCACCGGCAAGGGCCGGGTCGTGGGGTCGCGCAGACCACAGAGCTGCGCCGATTAGACTGACCCGGTGGCAGATATCGAGCAACAGAGACCGGTCCTCGTCGTCGACTTCGGCGCGCAGTACGCGCAGCTGATCGCCCGGCGGGTGCGTGAGGCCAAGGTCTATTCCGAGGTGGTCCCGCACACCGCGACCGTCGAGGAGATCGCGGCCAAGAACCCGCTCGCAGTGGTGCTGTCCGGCGGGCCGTCGAGCGTATACGCCGACGGGGCGCCCCAGCTCGATCCGGCCCTGTTCGATCTGGACGTTCCGGTGTTCGGCATCTGCTACGGATTCCAGGCCATGGCCGGTGCGCTGGGTGGGACGGTCGCCCACACCGGCACCCGTGAGTACGGTCGTACCGACCTGAAGGTGCAGGGCGGTTTGCTGCACGAGGGGCTGCCGTCGAGTCAGCCCGTGTGGATGAGCCACGGCGACGCGGTCACCGAGGCCCCCGAAGGTTTCACGGTGACGGCCACGAGCGAGGGCGCACCCGTCGCCGCATTCGAGGACCGGGCCCGCAGGCTCGCGGGTGTGCAGTACCACCCGGAGGTTCTGCACTCGCCGCACGGCCAGCAGGTGCTCAGCCGGTTCCTGCACGAGATCGCCGGCATTCCCCCCGCGTGGACGGCCGCGAACATCGCCGACGCCCTCGTCGAGCAGGTCCGCGAGCAGGTCGGCGACGGCAAAGCCATCTGCGGACTGTCGGGCGGTGTGGACTCCGCTGTCGCGGCGGCGCTCGTGCAGCGCGCGATCGGCGACAACCTGACGTGTGTGTTCGTCGACCACGGTCTGATGCGGGCCGGGGAGCGTGCGCAGGTCGAGCAGGATTTCGTCGCCGCCACCGGCGCCCGGCTCATCACGGTCGACGCCGCCGACACCTTCATCGGTGAGCTGGCCGGGGTGTCCGACCCGGAGACCAAGCGCAAGATCATCGGCCGCGAGTTCATCCGCAGCTTCGAGGGTGCCGTCAGCGACGTCCTCGGCGAGAACGCCGCGCACGGCGACACGGTCGAATTCCTCGTGCAGGGCACGCTGTACCCGGACGTCGTGGAATCGGGCGGTGGCACCGGCACGGCCAACATCAAGAGCCACCACAACGTCGGCGGCCTGCCCGAAGACCTGCAGTTCACGCTCGTGGAACCGCTGCGCCTGCTGTTCAAGGACGAGGTCCGCGCGGTGGGACGCGAGCTGGGTCTGCCCGAGGAGATCGTGGGACGCCAGCCGTTCCCCGGCCCCGGGCTCGGCATCCGCATCATCGGCGAGGTCACCCAGGAGCGGCTCGACCTGCTGCGTCACGCGGATTCCATTGCACGCGAAGAGTTGACGGCCGCCGGGCTCGACGGCCAGATCTGGCAGTGCCCGGTGGTGCTGCTCGCCGACGTCCGCAGCGTCGGCGTGCAGGGCGACGGACGCACCTACGGGCACCCGATCGTGCTCCGCCCCGTGTCCAGCGAGGACGCGATGACCGCGGACTGGACGCGACTGCCCTACGACGTTCTCGAGCGGATCTCCACCCGGATCACCAACGAGGTTCACGACGTCAACCGAGTCGTGCTGGACATCACGAGCAAGCCGCCGGGCACCATCGAGTGGGAGTGACGCACTGTGCGCGGTGAGCGAGTCGTCCGACTCGCTCACCGCGCACAGTGCGCGGTGAGCGCCTATCGTCGCCGGTTGGGCGCGAACACGAGTACCACGCCGACCAGCACCGCGACCACCACGAACAGCCAGCGGAATTCGACGTTCGCGAGCGGTTGCAGCGAGAACGGTCCCGCGAGCGCCCATCCACTCACCAGCAGTGCTGCCACCCCCGCGAGGAGCAGGAGCGGTGACGTGCGCTTGCGCGTCCGGGTCTGCTGGCCGTCCTGAGTGTCGTCGACGTCATCCACGGCGCACCTCCATACTTCCGAACCGGATATCTGCATTGAGGGTGAGGACGTGACCGTCCGTGCCGTCGGTGCCGCCGTCGAGACCGTCGGGGAGACACTGCGCGTCGCCGAACTGTGCGGTGCAGTGGTTCTCGACGTTCATGCCGGGCGGCAGAAGCACCACGACCTCACCGAACTGACCGCTGACGTCGACAGTCTTGTCCTCGGTGAGCGTGACGTTCCGGAGGTCGAGCGTGAAATTGCCGAACCCACCGGAGTAGGCGGGGTCGATGTCGGCCGCCGTCAGGGGCACCCAGGTCCGGTCGCCCATGTTTTCGCTGTTCAGGTCGAGTGACCCGACGAGCGAGGCGAGGATCACGAAACCGGCGAGGGGGCCTGCGACGACGAGAAGCCCGTAGCCCTTGCGCAGGAAGCCGCCGATCAGCAGCCCCACTCCGATGACGGCGAGCGCGACCGCGCCGATCCGACCGGGGTTCAGCCAGTCGGATCCGGTGGCGACCGCCAGCGCCGTCGCTGCCGCGGCCGCGAGGATGGCCAGTCCGATCACCATGGTGGTCAGGCGGGAATGCGTGCGCTCCGGTTGTACTGCGGGAGTGGTGGTCCTGGCCGGTTCGGGCAGATCCCACGCGAACGGCGCGACTCCGAGCGGATCCCATGCCGGTGGTCGCGGCTCGAGCGGCGCGAACGGTGCCGACGGTGCGTCGACCCGTGGACCGGCGGTCGGGGACTTCTCGAACGACACCGGATCGGCCTGGGGGGCAGGGGTTTCGGGTTTCAGTGCCTCGGTCGGGGCCTCGCCGGTCGCGTCCGCCGACTGCCCAGTCGTGGGAGGTGCACTCGGCGTGTAGGAGTCGGGAAGCTTTGTGTACGGACCGTACGCACCCGAACCGTACGTGCCCGGGCCGAACGGGTTGGCGCCGAACTGTCCCGGCGAGAAACTCGTCCCGGGATAACCGGTGCCGACACCGGGGGCGACGGCTCCGACGGGTGACGGCGGGGGGATCGGCTGCCGCTGGTACAGCAGCCACAGGCCGCCGAGCATCAGCGCCATGCTGATCAGCCCTGAGCCGCCGAGGCCGACGCCGAACGGTCCGACGGTGCTCACCGCGATCGCCAGTGCGACGAGAAGGACGACGGTCTTGGTGCCCGAGTCGGAACTGTGACCGCGTCCCATCAGCGACTCCGCGGGGGAGGCCGGGTCGCCCGACTTCGTGAGGGCGAGCCAGCACGCCAGGTAGAGGAGCACACCGGCGCCGCCGAAAATGGTGGACACGACGAACGCGACTCGTATCAGTACGGGATCGACGCCGTAGCGGTAGCCGATTCCCGCACAGACACCGGCGACGTGGCCACGGCCGGGCAACCGCACCGGTCGGGTCCGCCACGGATCCTGTATCTGCTCTTGGAAGCTCCCATTGCTCATACGACCATCGTTCCGGTCGCCGCGTTTCGCGTACATCGGGAAGTACCCTGATCTTTCCGGTCGGGGTGGGCCGGAACGCGGCCCGAAGTCAGGGTCGGACCCTGATGCCGCGGCCCCGGGATCGTGCCAGTATCGAAGGTGTGCAACCTGTGAACACGTCCGCGGGCGGCGCCCAGTACGCGGGCGCCGTGACCGCGCCGGTACCGCCCGGCGGTCTTCCCATGCCGCGGCTCGAACGCCGGACCGGTGGCCGCATCGTCGGCGGCGTCGCAGGTGGTATCGCCGACCAGCTGGATATCGACGTGATGAAGGTGCGGGTCGCGTTCGCCTGTCTCGCCGCGCTCGCCGGCGCGGGCATCGTCGGCTACGGGCTGTTGTGGATCTTCACGGCCGCGGGTTCGGACACCGAGAAACCCAGTGCGTCCGAGCGGCGCAGAGCGTACGGGCTGATCGCGATCGGCCTGGCCGGCGCATCCGCGTTGTCGTGGTTGTTCAGCGGCCGGGTCGGCTCGGTGATCGCACCGATCATCGTGGTGGCGGTCGGCGCGGCCCTCGTGTGGCGCGAATTCGATTCGGAGGGACCGCGCACCGTCATCGGGTTGCCGCAGCGCCCCACCGTCCTCACCTGGGCTCGGGTTCTCGGCGGCGTGACGCTCATCGTGTCCGGTCTCGGGGTGGTGATCCTCGCGCAGGTCGACTTCGCCGCGCTGCGTTCGTCGTTGCTGGCCGTCGTGGTCACCCTGGTCGGCGCCGGTCTGCTGACCGTGCCCCTGTGGCTGCGGCTGTGGCGGGCGCTGGGGGCGGAGCGTGCCGCCCGGATCCGCAACGACGAGCGTGAGGAGATCGCGTCGCACCTGCACGACTCCGTCCTGCAGACCCTGGCGCTGATCCAGAAACAGGCCGACCATCCACAGGAGGTCGCGCGGCTCGCGCGGGGGCAGGAACGGGAACTGCGCAAGTGGTTGTTCGGTGGGGGAGACACCGACCATTCCAGCCTGGCGGAGGCGTTGCGCATCATCGCGGGCGAGGTCGAGGACCACCACGGCGTCACTGTGCGGCCGGTGACGGTCGGCGACGTGGCGCTCGACGTCGACGGCACCGGCGAGGGACTGTCGAAGGAGAGTTTCACGGCGGTGCTCGGCGCGACGCGGGAGGCTCTGGTCAACGCCGCCAAGCATTCCGGGGAGACCGACATCAACCTGTTCGCCGAGGCCGAGCGCGAGCAAGTCAGTGTGTTCGTCCGCGACCGCGGCGTCGGATTCGACGCCGACGAGGTGTCCCCGGACCGGCAGGGGCTGACGAAGTCGATCCGCGGGCGGATCGAACGCAGAGGCGGGCACGTCGACGTGCGGTCCACGCCCGGCAAGGGCACCGAGGTGCGAATCCACATGCCGCGGAACGGCCGGGCGCGCGCGGGGGCCGCCGAGAGCGCGGACACCGGCGTGGAGGACGTGCCGTTCAGTCAGGGCGCATGAACACCACTTTCGTCGTGTCGGTTCATCTGATGCGCAGCGCCTGCTCGCATCCTGTCCCCGTGAGGGGGTAATGTTCGCCCGCGACGCGACTGTGGGGGTCGTGCGGTCACACCGTGCCGAGGCGGGGTGCGACGCGAGACATCAAGGGGGGATTCATGTTCGACCGCGACAGCCTGCGGGTCCGTGAGCAGGAACTGCAGGGTCAGATCGATTCGATGCTGGCCACACTCGACCGGCAGACGCACGATCTGCATGCCGCTCAGCAACAGGTGGCACGGCTACGGGTGACGGGTGAGTCCGCCGACGGGCTGGTGCAGGTGGTGGTGAACTCGGTCGGCGGGGTGGTCGAGGTGCACCTGGCACCGGACGCGTTCCGGCGGTCGACCCCCGACTCGCTGGGACGCGCGATGACCGACGCCGCCCGCCGCGCCGGCGAGGCCGCGCACGCCGAGTCGATGCGCATCATGGGATCGATCGTGTCCGCGACCGAGACCCTGCCGGATCTACCGGACCTCGTTCCCGGCGCGCCGAGCCTGCGGGACTTCCTCCCGCCGCTGACCCCCGAGGGCGGCGACACCCCGGCCGATCCGGAACCGGCCCCGGACGATCACGGCGACGGGTCGTGGAATCGGCCGCTGCTGCGGGACGGGTGGCAGTGAGCGCGCAGCTGTGGGTGGACCCGGCGCATCTGCGCGGCGTCGCACCCCGTTTCGATGCCCTGTCGCAGCGGATGGCGGAGGTCGCCGCCACCTTGACCGCGACCCTCGACGGTGAGGGCGAGTGCTGGGGCGCCGACGAGACCGGGACGACGTTCGCGAGCGGGTATCTGCCGTCCGCGGCCGCGGCCGAACACTCGCTGGGCTTCGCCGTCGCCGCGCTGGCCGCGGTCGGGTCGAAGCTGCGGAGTACCGCCGACTCGTTCGACGACACCGACCGCGGCACCGCGTCCAGCCTCGCCGGGCTGTTCTGATGGGCATCGAGGTTCCGGGCGGGGTCCGCTGGTTGGCGGAGAAGGTGGTCGGGGCGGACTGGCCCGATGCGGACGAGACGGCGATGGAACGGCTCGGGCAGGGGTGGAAGGACGCCGGCGCCTCGCTCGACGACATCATCGACGAGGCCGATGCCGCGATCCGGTCGGCGTTGTCCGGGGTCGGTGGTGACGTCGAGACCGCGATGGCGCAGGAGTGGGCGCGGATCGGTACGGACGGTGCGTTGCATGAGCTGTCGGAGTTGTTCCACGAACTCGGTGACACCCTGGACTGGTCGGCCGACGACATCCGGGTCGCGAAGCTGTCGATCATCGCGGCGCTGGTGGCGTTGGCGGCCGAACTGGTCGCGGTGGCGGTGGCGAGCGCGATGACGTTCGGTGCGGCGAGTCCGGCCGCGTTCGCGGCGGAGGCGGCCACCCAGGTCACCGTGCGGATGATCATGCGGCAGCTGATCACCTCGCTCCTCCGACGCGCCGCCGTCGGCGCGGCCAAGGGGGCGGCAGGTGGCGCCGCAACGCAGGCCGGACTCGAGGCTGCGTTTCAGAGGTATGAGATACACGTGGGCCGGCGCGACACCGTGGACTGGGGCAACGTCGCGGAGGCAGGCGGCAAGGGCGCGGTCCAGGGCGTGGTGAAGGGAGCGGTCAACGGTGCATTCGGGCTGAAATTCGCGGACCCGCGTTCTCGAGTCGGGGGCATGCTCGGCTCCTACGTGCAGGAGGAGACCGTCGGCACACCGAGGTTCTCCGACGCCGTCGTCGACGAGGTCCTGGACCGGACCGGACTCGACGACGAGGTCCGGCGCGCCCGCGAAGAGATCGACGGGCGGCTGCCGTGACCAGAACCGGTGCGGACCGGCGGCCCCAGCCCGCCGGTTTCCTGCGGCGAGGTCTCGCGCTGGCGCTGGACCTCGCGCTGCATGTACTGATCGCCGCGCTGGTCGGCGTCGTCGTGTACGTGCTGCAGACGGATGGAGGCTCGGTGCAGTCGATTGTGGCCGAAGGGACGGCGGGACTCGCCACGATACCGGCGTGGATCGTCGCCTCGTTCGTCCACCGGACCGCACTCCAGGCGCGATTCCATGCGACGTTCGGCAAATGGATGACGGGTCTGTGTGTCGTGCGGCCGGAGGACGGAACGTGGCCGAGCTTCGGATATCTGGTCAAGGCCTGGTTCCGAAGTGTCTATGCCATCGTCGAATCGGACATCGCCACGGACGGCGAAGACGGGATGCCTGCGGTGGTGCGGCGACCTGGTGAATCGTGCGACACGCTCTACAGTGGGGTGACACTACCGCCCACGCCGAGGAACAGCCGCAGTGACTTTGCCTGAAACACCCCCGTACCGTGTCTTTCTCGTCGACGATCATGCCGTGTTCCGCTCCGGTGTCCGCGCCGAGCTGGGCAGGGAAGCGGACATGGAGGTGGTCGGCGAGGCGGGCGGTGTCGCGGAGGCGGTGTCCGGGATCAACGCCACCTCGCCGCACGTCGTGCTGCTCGACGTCCACATGCCCGACGGCGGCGGTGTCGCCGTGCTGCGGGGCATCGAGTCGGGTCCGGTGTGCCTGGCGCTGAGTGTGTCCGACGCCGCCGAGGACGTGATCGCCGTGATTCGCGCGGGCGCCCGCGGGTATGTCACCAAGACGATCTCGGGCGCCGAGCTGGCCGACGGCGTCCGCCGGGTCGCCGGCGGTGACGCCGTGTTCAGTCCGCGGCTCGCGGGTTTCGTGCTGGACTCCTTCACCGGACGTTCCAATGCTCCTGAGCCGCAGCTGGATCCGGAGCTGGATTCGCTGACACCGCGGGAACTGGAAGTGCTGCGCCTCCTCGCCCGCGGTTACACGTACCGCGAGATCGCCGAGGAACTGGTGATCTCGGTGAAGACGGTCGAAACGCATGCGTCGAACGTGCTGCGGAAGACGCAGCAGTCCAACCGGAATGCGCTCACGCGGTGGGCGCACCGCAGGCGCATCGACTGACGTCCCCGGGGGTCAGGGCTGCGCGAGCAGGACGATCACGGCCACGAGCACGGCCAGGATCAGGATCGCGACCATGACACCCATGGCGATCGGCGCCCACGCGACCACCTGGTCGCGGACCGTGGGAGCCGGCGAACCCGGAGCGGGTTTCGCCGGGCGCGGAGGCCACTGCAACCGGCCGAGCGGACGCGGCACGTTCTTCAACGGCGTGCTCTGATGGACGGCGGGCAGCCCGGCCTGCGTGGAACCGACCAGTTTGCTGCGGCGCCGTGAGTCGGGCAACGGTGTCGAACGGTGAGCCCACGCGGGGATGGTGCCGTCAGCGGAATAGACGGGCGAACCGACGAGGTGCGCGACGTTGCCGTCCCCGGCCATGGCCACCCGGGCCAGGGCGTCGCGGGCCTCGGCCATCGTCGGGCGACGCGCCGGGTCGGGTTCGAGGAGGTGCAGCAGCGTGTCGGTGAGCGGTCCGGCCTTGCTCGGACGGTAGATCTCGGCCTTCGCGACGCGGTGCAGGAGTGCGATGGAATCGGAGTCGATCCCGAACGGCGGCTGTCCTTCGACGACGGTGTACAGCGTGGACCCGAGCGAGAAGACGTCGCTGGCCTCGGTGGGGTCCTGACCGCGGGCGACCTCGGGGGAGAAGTACGCCGGCGTGCCGGTGATGACCCCGTTCGCGGTGTCCGCGGAATCGCCCTTGGCCCGGGCGATACCGAAGTCGCTGATCTTGACGGTGCCGAGTTCCCGGCCGCGGTCGGCGACGAGGATGTTGCCCGGCTTGATGTCCCGGTGCACGATCCCCGCGGCGTGGGCGGCGGTGAGTGCGTCGGCCACCTGCGCGCCGATCTGGGCGACCTCGAGCGGAGGCAGGGTGTCGGCGATGTTCATCGCCTGGGCGAGACTGCGGGACGGCAGGTACTCCATGACCAGCCAGGGTTCCCCGGCCTCGAGCGCCACGTCGTACATCGCGATGGAATGACGGTGCGCGAGTTTGGCGGCGTTGCGGCCTTCCCTCATGGTGCGGTCGCGGACCCGGCGGGCCTCGTCGGGGTCGAGTCCGGCCGTCGTGGTGACCTGTTTGATGGCGACGTCGCGGTGCAGCAGGGTGTCCCGTGCGAGCCAGACCGCGCCCATTCCGCCGCCGCCCAGTTTGGACCGCAGGCGGTACCTTCCGGCCACCAGGTATTCGGGTCCGATGCCCCTTTCGCTCTGCTCCTGCTCCATCACGCGTTCAGGTTAGAGGATTGTGCGGACACGGGATGCGCGGCCGTCCTGACCTGGTCGTTCTGGGTCCACTTGACGGGCATTCGCAGACCGGCTTTACTGGAAACGGGTTCGAAAATACGTTCGAACAAAGCGTCTGTTCGAGCCGCGTCTTCCCCGTGGTTGCCGACCGCTGTTGGTGTCGAGTGTCAGGGGTGTCGAGTTGGCTGAAGTGGCCGGCGAGCCGGGGTTTCCGGTGCCGGGGTCTCCCGAGTTGTCCGGGCTGTCCCGGCAGGAGCGTCTGGACTATCTCCGGCGGCGGATGGCCGCTGTTCCCGCGCGCGGTGAATCGGTGGCGGTCCGGGCCCCGGTGGACGGCGGGTTTCCTGCGACGGGCACGTCCACGGCTCCCGATTCCCATGCCGCCGGGGTGCTTCCGGTTCCGGCCGCGCTGGCCGGCCTTCTTCCCCGGGGCGGGCTGGTGCGCGGTTCGGTGGTGTCGGTGTCGGGGGCCACCTCACTCCTGCTGGGGTTGGTCGCGTCCGTGACCGCGGGCGGCGGTCACGTCGCGGTGATCGGGCATCCCCGGCTCGGGGTGCTGGCCGCGGTCGAGATGGGCGCGCAGCTGGAACGGCTGGCCCTGATCCCGGACCCGGGCGCCGATCCGGTGGAGATCGCCGCGGTGCTGCTGGACGGAATGGATCTGGTGGTGCTCGGGCTGGGAGGGGCGTCGGTGGCGCCGTCCCGTGCGCGTGCGGTGGTGGCCCGCGCCCGGAGCAAGGGGGCGACCCTGGTCGTCACGGACGGGCACTGGGACGGCGCGGAGATGCGGCTGGAGGCGCGGGTGCACGGTTATGCCGGGCTGGGCAACGGATCTCAGGACCGGGGCTGCGGGCGGTTGCGGTCCCTCAGCCTGGCGGTGTGCGCCCGGGGGCGGTCGTTCCAGCCGCGCACCACCCGGCTGGACGTGCGGTCGGCGGAGGGCCGGGTGGAATGGGTGGGCGCTCCGGAACCGGTGGTGCCTCTCGGGAACGTCCCCTTCCCGGAACCGGTGGAGGTGGTGGGCCTGTGAGCCGGGTGCTGGCACTGTGGTGCCCCGACTGGCCCGCGGTCGCGGCGGCCGCCGCCGCGGATCTTCCGCCCACCCATCCGGTGGCGGTGACGTCGGGCAACCGGGTGATCGCCTGCTCGGCACCGGCCCGCGCGGACGGGGTGCGGCGGGGTCTGCGCCGCCGCGAGTCCCAGGCCCGGTGTCCCCGGTTGCACGTGGTGGCAGCCGATCCCGACCGCGACGCGCGGCTGTTCGAGCCGGTCGCCTCCGCCGTCGACGCGGTGGCGCCCGGCGTCGAGGTGTTGCGGCCCGGTCTCGTGGTGCTGTCCGCTCGCGGCGTCGCCCGGTATTTCGGTTCGGAGGAAGCCGCCGCGGAACGGCTGGTGGACCAGGTGTCGGCGGTGGGGGTGGAATGTCAGGTCGGTATCGCCGATCAGCTGTCCACGGCCGTGATCGCCGCGCGCAGAGCAACTCTCGTGCCACCCGGTGAGGGGGCGGCCTTCCTGGCGCCGCTTCCGATGCGGGAATTGGCCGCGGAGCCGAGCCTCGCGGCGCCGCATCGCGGGGAGCTGGTCGACCTGCTGCGCCGGCTCGGGCTGCGCACGATCGGCAGTTTCGCCGCACTGTCGGCGGGTGATGTGGCGTCGCGGTTCGGAACCGATGCGGTGCTGGCGCACCGGGCCGCACGGGGTGAGCCGGAGCGTCCGCCGTCGGGGCGGTCGCTGCCTCCGGACCTGGAGGTCGAGGAACGGTGCGATCCCGTCATCGAACGGGTCGACGCCGCCGCCTTCGCGGGACGGGCGTTGGCGGAGAAGCTTCATCGCACACTGTCGGATGCCGCGGTGGCCTGCACCCGGCTGTCGATCTCGGCGAGCACCGGCAACGGTGAACAACTGTCCCGGATCTGGAGGTGCGCGGAACCGCTGACCCCGGAGGCGACGGCGGACCGGGTGCGGTGGCAGCTGGACGGGTGGCTGACCGGTCGCAGCGAGAAGCGGCCCACCGCCGGTATCGCCGTCCTGCGGCTCGAGCCGGTGGAAGTGGTGGCGGCAGGCGCCCTGCAGCTGGGGCTGTGGGGTGGGGTCGGCGATCAGGACGAACGGGCCCGGCGGGCCCTGGTGCGGGTGCAGGGCCTGCTCGGCGGGGAAGCCGTGCAGGTGGGGGTCCTCAGCGGCGGTCGGGGACCGGCGGAGCGCATCACGTTGCTGCCGTTGGGCGACGAGTTGATTCCTCGCAACGATCCCTCGGAGCCGTGGCCGGGCACGTTGCCGGAACCGGCGCCCGCCGCGGTGCTGACCGCGTATCCGGAGGTGTGGATGTCGGACGAGCGGGGTACGGCTGTGACGGTCACGGAACGTGGTGTGTTCAGCGCGCCTCCCGCGCGGCTGCGGTGGGGGAGTCGAGAGTGGGCGGTGTGCGGATGGGCCGGACCGTGGCCGGTGGACGAGCGGTGGTGGGACCCTCCGGCAGCGCGGACGGCGGCCAGGGCGCAGGTGCTGCTGGAGGAGTCGCGGGCGCTGCTGGTGATCTGCACGGCAGGCCGCTGGTCGGTGGAGGGAATCTATGAGTGACGGACCCCGCCTTGCGGACCGGCCGTCCGAAATGCTTTGCTGTGCAGAGGGTCGCGTGCCGGTGGCGGACAGCGTCAGGCATGGAGGCCAGCCACGGCCGCGTCGTCGGCTCGTGGCATACCTCGAAAGGGTCGACTGTGACCATTTCCTTCAACCACACGATAGTCGCCGCCAAGGACAAGCAGGAGTCGGCGACGTTCTTCACCACGCTGTTCGGGCTGCCGGACGCCGTGCCCGCCGGACATTTCCTGGCGGTCGCCCTCGACAACGGGGTGTCCCTCGACTTCGCGGAACCGCCGATCGAATTCCAGCCGCAGCATTACGCGTTCCTCGTCGGGGAAGACGACTTCGACCGGATCTACGGCCTGATCGTCGAGTGGGGTCTCGACCACTGGGCGGATCCGCGGCAGACGCTGCCGGGCACCATCAACACCAACGACGGCGGCCGGGGCGTCTACTTCCTCGACCCGTCCGGCCACTACCTGGAGATCATCACCCGCCCGTACGGGTCGGGCCGGTAGTCCGCGGCCGGGGTGCCGGTGCTCGCTAGTCTGGATTGTCGTGGACACGACCCGGACTACCCCGACGCGTACCGGCATCGAGATCGCCTATCGGGACAGCGGTGAGCCGTCGGTGTCGGCGGACGTCTGTCCCGTGCCGGTGGTGCTGGTGCACGGGATGGGCGGTGACGGCGGCACCTGGGACCGGTTGGCCCGCGCACTCGTCGCACAGGGGAGACGCGTGCTCGTCCCGGATCTGCGGGGACACGGTCGCAGTGCCCGGGCCGGGTCGTATCGGTTCGAGGAGTTCGGCGCCGACGTGGTGGAGGTGTGCGACAACCTGGGGCTGACGAGGGTGGATCTCGTCGGGCATTCGCTCGGTGGTCATGCCGCGTCGCTCGCGGCGCAGGCCCGACCGGGGCTGGTCCGCCGGCTGGTGATCGAGGAGGCCCCGCTCCCGTTGCGTCCCGGTGACCCGGAACAGGTGTTCGCGAACCGGTTGCCGTCGCTGCCGGAACTGTGGCACGCGACGACGAGCGTCGTCCGGCATCCGCGGGCCGTGTTCGCCTTCGACCGGTCGATGACGGGCTCCGCGCTCGAGCAGTTCCGCCGCCCGGATCCGTTGTGGTGGGACCGATTGCCGGACATCGAGGCCGATACGCTCATCCTGCGCGGCGGACCGGGCGGGATGGTCGACCCGCGCAAGCTCGAATCCGCGGTCGCGGCGATACCGAGGTGCCGGGTGGTGGTGTTTCCCGGCGGGCACAGCATTCACCGCGACCGGTACGACGAGTTCGCGGCGGAGGTCCTGCCGTTTCTGATGCAGCCTCGGGCAAGCTGACAAAAAGTCCGGAAATGTAAACCGCGGCGGCCTCGACAGGACTAGCGTGGAAGCGGAAAGAGGGGGCTCGGAACGAGGAAGAAGGACCCACGATGTCGACACTCACGCCAGGACGTCCCTACGCGCCCGGCAGGCAAGGGTTCAGCTCGCTCCGCGACGGGGGACTCAACTGGGACGCGTTCCCGTTGCGGCTGTTCACGAAGGGCAACGCCAAATTCTGGAACCCCACGGACCTCGACTTCAGCCGGGACGCGGAGGACTGGGAGGGGCTGAACTCGGAGCAGCAGCGGAACTCCACGTATCTGGTCGCACAATTCATCGCCGGTGAGGAAGCGGTCACCGAAGACATCCAGCCGTTCATGAAGGCGATGGCCGCCGAGGGCCGCTTCGGCGACGAGATGTACCTGACGCAGTTCTGTTTCGAGGAGGCCAAGCACACCCAGGTGTTCCGGTTGTGGATGGACGCGGTCGGCCTGACCCGGGACCTGCACCCGTTCGTCGCCGACAACCCGTTCTACCGGCAGTTGTTCTACGAGGAATTGCCGGGATCGCTGAAGGTCCTCGAGACCGATCCCAGCCCGGCCAATCAGGTGCGGGCCAGCGTCACCTACAACCACGTCATCGAGGGCAGCCTCGCGCTCACCGGGTACTACGCGTGGCAGAAGGTGTGCACGACGCGCGGAATCCTGCCGGGAATGCAGGAACTCGTCCGCAGGATCGGCGACGACGAACGACGCCACATGGCGTGGGGGACGTTCACGTGTCGCCGGCACGTCGCCGCCGACGACGGCAACTGGGGCGTGGTCCAGGAGCGGATGGCGGAGTTGATGCCGTTGGCACTGGGCATGATCGACTGGGTCAACAAGCAATTCGAGGTTCAGCCGTACGGGCTCGACGAACAGGAGTTCATCGCGTACGCCGCGGACCGGGCGCAGCGCAGGCTGGGCGCGATCGAGTCCGCGCGCGGACGCCCGGTCGAGGAGATCGACCTGGACTACTCGCCCGAGGCGCTCGAGGAGAAGTTCGGCGAGGAGGACGCCGAGGCGATGTCCGAGGCTGCCGGCTGAGACACACTCCGCGGTGGCAATGGCAGGATCTGCTCATGGCGCTCACCGCACTCGACCGCAGACTCCTCGGCTGGTCCGCAGCATTCGTGATCTCGCAGGCGAACATCATCCGCCTGCTCGGTCCCGTGGCACCCCGGCTCGCCGAGATCCAGACTGCCCGCTCCGCGCGGGACTACACGGCGATCCTCGACGGGATGACCGCCTCCGACACGGCGCGCTACCGCAGCCACTACTACCCGGACTTCGTCCACCCGCTGATCTACGCCGTCGCGTTGCGCACGGGTGCCCGGCGGTTGGCGGAACTGACCCCGCTGTCGCCGAGAACGCAGAGGGTGCTGGCGGTGGCGCCGGTGATCTCGGCGGCGGGCGACTATGCCGAGAACGTCGTCGGGCTGCATCTGCTGTCCCACCGTGAGCACATCACCGACGCGACCGTACGGACCACCAGCGCGGTCAGCGTCACCAAATGGGTGCTCGCGCTCGGTGCGCTCGGGTACCTTTCCCGGGGATTCGTGAGGGTCTGGGCGGGAAAGCTGTTCTCCCGCTAGATTCAGGCGCATGGGTGCTGCCGAGCTGAGCGTCGAGTACTTCACCGGCCAGGCCGAGTTCCGGGAGTGGCTCGCCGCTCATCACGCCTCCTCGCCTGGTATCTGGCTGAAGATGGCGAAGAAGGGGTCGGCGCATTCGTCGATCGACTACGACCGGGCGCTGGAGGTCGCGCTGTGCTACGGCTGGATAGACAGCCAGGTGCGCCGCGTCGACGACGACTTCTTCGTGCAGCGGTTCACCCCACGCTCGTCGCGGAGTCCGTGGTCGAAGCGGAACCGCGAGTTCGCGGAGAAACTCGCCGAGGCCGGTCTCCTCGAGCCCGCGGGCATGGCCGAAGTCGAGCGGGCCCGGGCCGACGGCCGCTGGGACCGCGCGTACGCGGGACAGAAGGCGGCGGAGATGCCGCAGGACTTCCTGGACGCCCTCGCGCGGAATCCCGAGGCCGAGGCCTTCTACGCGACACTCGACAGCCACAACCGGTACGCCGTCTACTACCGCCTGCAGGACGCCAAACGCCCGGAGACGCGTGCCCGCCGCATCGAGAAGTTCGTCCAGCAGCTGGCCGAGCGCAGGAAGTTCCACGACTGACCGATTTCGGCTACTGACACAATGGCAGCGTGCCCGACACGATCACCGCCACCTGTTCCGCGCTGTCCGCGACCGACGAACCCCTCGCGGGCACCGCTGCGCACGTCAGGGGCTGGGTGTGCCTGGAATTCCCCGGTGCGTGGGGCCGGGACGTGCTTGACGGCACCGCGCTCGGTCTGGACCTGGCCCGCGAACTCGACGTCCGCGCCGACACCGCCGGGGTGCGGATCATGTTCATCCGCCGGCCCGGCCGCGGCACCGCGTCGCCGGATCGGCGAACGGTGCTGCTGGCGCAGTCGCATCCCGCGCGGTCGTGGTGCGAGCGCCTGGAGATCGGCTACCCGGAAGACCTCCTCGACCTGGACTTCGGTCTCGTCGCGGGACCGGCACCCGGTCTCGGCACGCCGGTGACGGACCCCGTCGCCCTGGTGTGCGCGCACGGGAAGAGGGACCAGTGCTGCGCCGTGCTCGGCCGGCCGGTCGCGGCCGGACTGGCCGCGGAGTTCGGCGACGCGGTGTGGGAGTGCTCGCACACGGGCGGGCATCGGTTCGCGCCGTCGCTGATCCTGCTGCCCACGGGCTACACGTACGGCCGGCTGTCGGCGCAGCAGAGCGTCGAGGCGGTCCGCGCCGCCGCCCGGGGCGAGGTGTACCGGAGCGGGCTGCGCGGCCGCAGTTGCTGGGACACCCCGCAGCAGGTGGCGGAACTCGCCGTCCGCGATCTGGTCGACGCCGCCGCCGACGAGCTGACGGTTGACGCGAATTCGGTTGTCACCCATCGCGACGGGCGTCGCTGGGTCGTCGACCTCGAGGAGCGGGAACTGCCGCCACGGCCCGCGAGTTGCGGGGCGGCGCCGAAGCCGGTGCGACCCGTCGTCGCCACCGGAGTCCGCGCCCTCGCCCCCTGAGGCGGTCACCAGTGGGTGCCGGGCACCAGCCTTCCGACCTTCCGGGCGGCGCGGCCGAGCACCGACGACGTGTGGGGCCGGGGTTCCGGCGTGCGACGAGGGGCCGGTGCCGCGTCGTCCGTGCTGGTTCCCTCCGCGGCCGGTGAATCGGGGAACATGCGGTACATCTGGTGCATCACCCGATCCTTGACCGCCGGTGCGAAGACGTGGCCGAGTTCACCGAGCGTGCCGGTCGGGACGTCGATGCGTTTGGGGCGTTCGATCAGCGCCCGGACGACCATGGCGGCCGCCTTCTCCGGGGACGTGATCGGCCCGATGTTGTACCGGCCGGTGGGGGCGATCATCGGCGTCTCGACCAGCGGCATGTGGATGGTGGTGAACGTGATTCCGTCCGAGAGGGTTTCGGATGCCGCGACGTCGGTGAATCCGTCGAGGGCCGATTTGCTGGCGACGTAGGCGGCGAACCGCGGGGTCGCGCCCTGGACCCCGGCGCTGCTGATGTTGACGATGTGGCCGAACCGCCGCTCGCGCATCTGCGGGAGGAAGGCGAGAATCAGCCGGACCGCGCCGAAGTAGTTGACGGCCATGGTCCGTTCGAAGTCGTGGAACCGGTCCGTCGAGTGGTACAGGCCCCGGCGAATCGAGCGGCCCGCGTTGTTGACGAGCATGTCGACGTGATCGTGTTCGGCGAGAACGGCTTTGACGGTGTGTTCGACCGACTCGTCGTCGGTGATGTCGCAGGGGTAGCCGTACGCTTCGCCGCCCGCCGCGCGGATCTCGGTGACCACGGCGTCGAGTTCCGCGGTGCGCCGGGCGAGGAGGATGACCTTCGCGCCCTTGCGGGCCGTCGCGATCGCGGAACTCCGGCCGATCCCGGACGACGCCCCGGTGATCACGACGTGCCTGCCCACGAGCGGTCCGGCGGGGTGGGGCCTGCGAGCCCGGTCGGGGTCGAGGTTCTCGCGCCAATACGTCCACAGCCTGCCGGCGTACGAGGCGAAGGGGGGCACCTCGATGCCGGTGCCGCGCAGCGCCTCCCGGGTGTCGCGGTCGTCGAACACCGTGGGCAGGGTCAGGTTCTCGACGAGCACCGACGGGATGCCGAGTGCGTCGAGCACGGCCTTGCGTCCCGCGTCGAGGGCGGAGTCGGGGGTGGGGGTGAGGAACGGGCGGACGAGTTCGCCAGGCAGGCCGATCGCGGGGTGCGGTGCGCCTGCCGCCTCGGCGAGCGCGGCGTAGATCTCGCGGACCGGCTGGGGGCGCGGATTGACGAGGTGGAACGTCTGGCCGTCCCGTCCCGGTGCCGTCATCAGTTCCACGACGGCCGCCGCCACGTAGTCGACGGGCACGACGTTGGTCGCCCCGATCCGCGGGACCGCCACGGGCAGGGCGGCGGGGAGTTTCGCGAGTGCCGCGATGGCGGGGAAGAGGTAGTACGGGCCGTCGATCTTGTCCATCTCGCCGGTGACGGAACTGCCGACCACCGCGGCGGGGCGGTAGATGCGTGTGCGCAGGCCCTCGGCGTCGCGGACCAGTTTCTCCGCCTCGAACTTGGTGCGATGATACGGGGTGGGGAAGCCCTGGCCGAGATCGAAATCGGTTTCCCTGAACGGGCCTTCGTGATCTCCCGCCACGGCGATCGAGGAGACGTGGTGGAGAGTCGCATCCAGTTCCCGGGCCAGCGCGATGGCGGAACGGGTGCCGTCGACGTTCGTGGCGGCCTGCTCGTCGCCGGCCGTGAGGTCGTAGATCGCGCCGAGGTGCAGGACGTGGTCGGCCGCGGGGGCGGACTCGAGTCCGAGGCCGGGCTCGGTCAGGTCACCGATCAGCGGATGCACCCGTTCGCCGCCGGGCATGCCGTCGACGAGCGCCTCCAGTCGTGCGACGGACGCGCGCCGAACGAGGACGTGGATCTCGGCTGATGCATCGCGGTCGAGGATCAGGGGCAGCACGTGCCGGCCCAGGAATCCGGTACCGCCGGTGACGAGGTAGGTGGCCATGCCCCGAACTTACTCCAAAGTAAGATAATGCACTAGTGGCCGAGACCCACCTTGGCGTGCACCTTCTTCATCCAGGCCGGAGCCCACCAGTTGGCCTCGCCCATCAGCTTCACCAGGGACGGAACGAGGAGCATCCGGACCACTGTCGCGTCGACCAGCAGTGCGACGATCATGCCCACGCCGAGGAATCGCATGATCGACAGACCGGAGATGGTGAACGCCCCGGTCACCACCACGAGCAGCAGCGCGGCGGCCGTCACGATCCGGCCCGTGCGCTCGGTGCCGAAACGCACCGCCTCCTCCGTCGTCGCGCCCGCCTCGTGCGCCTCGACCATGCGCGACATCAGGAACACCTCGTAGTCGGTGGACAGGCCGAAGACGACGGCGAGGATGAGGACCACGAACGTCGCCTCGAGCGGTGCCGGACTGACCCCGAGCAGACCCGCTCCGTGTCCCAGCTCGAAGATCCAGGTCAGCACCCCGAACGTGGCGGCGAGACTCAGTCCCGCCATCGCGACCGCCTTGATCGGCAGCACCACCGAACCGAACGCCAGGAACAGCAGCACCAGCGTCGAACCCACCATGATCGCGATCATGACCGGCATCCAGTGCACGATCGCGGTGTTGCCGTCGTCGACGGTCGCCTGGCCGCCGCCGACGAGGAGTTCGGTTCCCTCGGGGGTGGAGATGGCGCGGAGACCCTCCACCGCCGCGCTCTGGTCGTCGGTGGTCACTCCCTCGGAGTAGACGGCCTGCACGGCCACCAGTTCGCCGCCCGCCGCGACGACGGTGGCGGCGCCGATGCCCGGAACCTGGCCTGCGGCCTGGGCTACTGCGGCTCCGTCGGCGGCGGTGGGCGCGGTGCCGTCGGTGCCCCGGAGGATGAGGGTGGCGCCGTTTCCGGTGGTGGGAAATTCGGTGGTGAGGGTGTCGGTGGCGATACGGGCGGGATCGTTCTCGGGCAGCGCCGTGTACGTGACCTCGCCGAGCGAGGCGCTGAGCAGAGGCGCGGCCAGGACCATCAGGCCCGCGACGATCCCGACCGCGATGGCGACCGGCCGCCGCATCACCGCGGTGACGACGGAGCCCCAGAACTTGCGGGCGCGCACCTCACCGCGCTGCGCCGCGTCCTTGCGCCAGCTCAGCGCGTTGATGCGGTGACCGAGGATCGCGAGCAGCGCAGGTACCGCGGTGAGGGACAGCAGCGCCGCACTCGCGACGGCGGCCATCGCACCGAACCCGAGCGACTTGATCACGTCCTGCGGAAACACCAGCATCCCCGAGAACGCGCACACGAGAAGCAGTCCGGAGAACAGTACGGTGCGGCCCGCGGTCAGGACGGTCCGCCGGGTCGCCTCGGCGACGTCGGCGCCGGACTCGAGTTCCTCGCGGAAACGGCCGACGATGAACAGTCCGTAGTCGATCGCGAGCCCCAGGCCGAGCAGGGACGCCACGTTGATCGCGAACGAACTGACGTCGGTGAACAGGGTCAGCAGGCGCAGGGTCGCCAGGGCGCTGAAGATCGAGAGCAGCCCGACGAACACCGGCACGGCGGCGGCGACCAGTCCGCCGAAGATGAAGACCAGCAACACGAGAGTGATCGGCAGCGCGATCGCCTCGGCCCGCACCAGGTCCTGCTGCAGCCGGTTGTTGAACGCCACACCCACCACCGAGTTGCCCGCGAACTCGGTGTCGACGCCCTCCACCTCGAGCTTCGGCAGCAGGTCGTTGAACGTGGCGGCGGTGATCCCGGCATCCGGGTCGACGGTGATCGCGGCCGACGCCTTGGTGCCGTCCTCCGACACCATCAGTTGCTTCCGCGTCGCGTCCGCCGTCCAGTACGACGTCACCGAATACGTCGGCACCTCGGCGGCGAACCGGTCGAGGCTCGCGGTGACCTCGGGGCCGATGTCGTCGAGGGGCTTCCCGTCGGGTGCGGTGTAGATGGCGATGATGTCCGGCGTCTGCGGACCCAGATTGTCCTCGACGATTCGCGCCACCTCGGCGGATTCGCTACCGGGGTCGATGAATCCGCCCGAGCTGAGCTTCGCGAACACACCGGTGCCCCACACGCCGCTCACCAGGACGGCGAGCACGGCGAGGGTCAGGACCCACCATTTGCGTGAAACAACGGTCGAGGCCCAACGTGTCATGCGTCAACTCCGGGTGGTCGGGGGCGGTCGGCTGCGACTGCCGACTGTAGTGCGGATCGAGGGAATGCCGGTGGGGGTGTGACGCGGGTCCCGGCGAATCGTGCATACTCGGCAGTGCACTTGCAGTCACACGCACGGGGGAAGCCGGTCCGAATCCGGCGCTGACCCGCAACGGTAGGCCACCAGAGCTTTTCGGTGGCGAGCCCGATTACCCGGCGTGTGGTGTGCGACATCCTTTTCGTCGTGGTCTACGAAGCGGAGTCCCGCAGGCGCGCCTCCACGTGGGCGTCTGCCGACTTCTCATTCGTGGCTCTGAGCCGCAATGAGGTCTACATGCATAGTCAGTTGTTCCGAAGTTCCGCGCTGGTCACGCTCGCCGCGGCCGCGCTGGTGGTCACCGGATGTTCACGCGGGGAGTCCGTGGGGCAGACCGCTTCCACCGAATCCTTCGCCCAACCGGTGTCCGTCACCAACTGCGCGCGAACGGAGACGTTCGACGCGCCGCCCCAGCGCATCGTCAGCATGAACGATCACGTCACCGAGGTGCTGATCGAGATGGGGGCGGGTGATCGCATCGTCGGCACGGGTTACGGCGACGCGACTCCGCTGCCGGAGTTCGCGGACGCCTTCGCGAAGATCCCGAAACTCGGGAAGGAATACCCGACCCGGGAACAGCTCCTCGACCTCGACCCCGACCTGGTGGTCGGCGGCATGCGCAGCGCATTCGACGAGAAGGAAGGGCGCTCGCGCGAATCCCTCGGCGAACAGGGCATTCCGACGTTCCTGTTCTCCGAGTACTGCGGGCAGGGTTTCCCCGACATCGGGCTGTTGCGCAGCGACTACACGCAGCTCGGTGAGATCCTCGGCGTCCCGGACGAGGCCCGCGCCGTCACCGACCGGGTGACATCCGGACTGCAGGCCGTGCGGGACCAGATCGCAGGCACCACTCCGGTTCCGACGTTCTTCTACGATTCCGGCGAGGACGTTCCGCTGACGATCGGCGGTGTGGGTGTCGGCCAAATCATCGCGGACCACGCGGGTGCGGCCAACCTCTTCGCCGAGGGGGAGAAACCGTATTCGCAGTCCACGTGGGAGGTCATCGGTGAGCGCGCCCCGGAGGCGATCGTCGTCCTCGACTACGGCACGACGAGCGCGCAGGCGAAGATCGATTTCCTGACGTCGCATCCGATCATGTCGACGACGCCCGCCGTGAAGGCCGGTCGTTTCGTGGTGGTGCCGCTCGACGACTTCTTCGAGAGCCCGCGGCTGGTGCGGTCGGTCGAGACGATCGCGCGGGCGCTGCATCCGGACGCCGTCGGTGCCCGATGACGACGACCGCTGAACGTGCGGCGCCCCCGGTAGCGGCGCCGCACCCGGTCCGCGCCCGCCTCGGGTTCGCGGGCGTGATGATGCTGCTCGTGCTGGCGACGCTGTTCGTCCTCGGCCTCGCGGTGTCGTTCGGTTCGGTGCGCATCCCGGTCGGCGACGTCTGGGCGATCGTCGCGCACCGGGTGGCGCCCGGCGCGTTCGACTCCTGGTGGTCGCAGGCGCGGGAATCGATCGTCCTCGACTCCCGGCTGCCGCGGGCGCTGACCGCCGCGGTCGTCGGGGCGGCGCTCGCCCTGGCCGGCGCCGTCGCGCAGGCGGTGACCCGGAATCCACTGGCCGACCCGTATCTGCTCGGGGTGTCCTCGGGTGCGGGTTTCGGCGTGGTGGTGGTGACGGTGCTCGGGCTCGGGGTGGGAGCGCTCGGCGTGTTCACGATTCCCGCCGCGGCGTTCCTGGGCGCGATGGTGCCGCTGTTCCTGTCCCTGGCGATCGGCGGCCGGTATCCGCAGCCGACCGCCGTCATCCTCGTGGGTGTCGCGTCGGCGCAGGTGTTCTCCGCTCTCATCACGTTCTCGATCCTGGTCGTCGCGGACGAGCACCAACTGAGTTCGGTGATGCACTGGCTGGCGGGCGGTTTCGGCGACTCGCGCTGGGCGACGGCGATCTTCCCGGCTGTCGCACTCGCGACGGTGGGGGCGGCGATGATGCTGAGCGCGAGCCGTATCGACCTGCTGCAGGCGGGAGACGACGGCGCCGCCGCCCTCGGCATGAACGTGCGGCGCTTCCGCGTCGTGCAGTTGCTCGGGGTGTCGATGCTGGCCGGGGCGGCCGTGTCCGTCGCGGGCGGCATCGGCTTCATCGGCCTGCTCGTGCCGCACCTGGCCGGGTACGTCGTGGGGGCCCGCGCGGTCCGGTTGCTGCCGATCGCCGCGTTCCTCGGCGCGATCGCGATGGTCGCGGCGGACACGGCCGCGCGGTCGGTCGCGCGGAGCGTCGAGGTCCCCGTGGGCGTCGTCACCGCCCTGGTGGGAGCACCGATCTTCGTGTGGATGCTGTACCGGCAGTACGGGAGGGCCGAGCGGTGACCGCGCTGAGCCTGCACCGGGTGCGCGCCGAACTCGGATCGCGGGAAGTGCTGCGCGGCGTCGACCTCGCCGTCCGCCCCGGTGAGGTGCTGGCGCTGGTCGGGCCCAACGGTTCCGGGAAGACCACGGCGCTGCGCTGCTGCTACCGCGCGCTCACCCCGACCGCGGGCGCCGTCGTCGTCGACGGAACGGACAGCGCCGATCTGGGCAGACGAGAACTCGCCCGCACGATCGGCGCGAGTACCCAGGAACCGCGGGTGTCCGCGGGACTGACCGTGCGCGAATCCGTGTTGCTCGGACGCGTCCCGCACCGGGGCTGGTTCGAACGGGCGAACGGGGTCGACAGCGAGATCGTGGAGACGTGCATCCGGCAGGTGGGGCTGGCCGAACTCGCCGGCCGCGACGTGCAGGCGCTGTCCGGCGGGGAACGTCAGCGGGTGTCGATCGCCCGGGCTCTCGCGCAGCAGCCGCGGGTCCTGCTGCTCGACGAACCCACCAACCACCTCGACCTGCGGCATCAGCTGACGGTGATGACCCTGCTGCGCGACCTCGCGTGCGACGGTCTCGCGATCGTCGTGACCATGCACGACCTCCGGCTGGCGGTGGAGTACTGCGACACCCTGGCCGTGCTGCACGATGGACGGGTGATCAGCACCGGTCCGCCCGCCGACGTCCTGGACGACACCGTGCTCGGCGGGGTGTTCGGCATTCGTGCCGTCGTGCGGTCGAGTCCGCGGCTGTCGATGGAGATCCTGGGGCTGGCCGATGGATGAGCAACTGCGGCGCGCGTACGAGCTGACCGCCCGCCGCGTCCCGATGATCGCCGACCAGATCGCACACCCCGGCGCCGCGTCGTTCCCGGCCGCGTTGCTGACCGATCCCGGCTGGCTCGCGGACCGGGTGGCGGACACGGCGGCGCGGTGGGGCAGCGACGACCCCCGGGTCAACGGCACCCTGTGGTGGTACTCGGCCAGTTCGACGCTGACCGGGATCCCGATCGCGACCGCGCTCGTCACGGGTGTCGCCGCTCACCCGGGGCTCGGCGACGCCGTGGCATTCCTGCGGGACGATGGGTACCTCGGCGGCATCACCGCGTCGTCGGGGCTGCCGGTCACCGAGGGGCTGTCCGAACTCGCGGCGGAGATGGCCGCGGCGCTGACGCCGATCGTCGATGCGCTTGCCGCCGCATCCGGGGTGCGGCACGCCGCGATGTGGGCGATCGCGACGGATTCGATCGCCAACCGGGCCCTCGACGCGGGAACGGCGTGCGGCGACCGCGTCCGCGGCAGCATCTTCGCCCGCGGTCTGGTGGACGCACTGCGCCACGCCGGTGTCGTGCTGCCGGACCCGCGGTTCGTCGACGTCCGGGCCGGGACGCTGTCGTGCCGGTTCACGCAGCGGGCGTCGTGCTGCCTGATCTACGAGACCCCCGGCTCGGGCAAGTGCGTGAGCTGCCCGCGCAGGCCTGCCGAGGACCGTCTGAGAGGTCTGGCCGCGCTCGTGACGTGAGCCGCGTTGACCGGCCCGTGAGTGGGATGGCAGACTGAAGTAGTCGAACTCCAGTTCGAATGATGCGTCTTCCCCGGCGGCATCTTCCCTGTGTTCAGGCACGGCGTGCTCAGGCACGGCACGTGCACGACATGAAGAGGTGTGCCCGATGGGTTGGGGAAACGGTCCGCCGACGTGGTCCGAGATGGAACGCGTCCTGTCGGGCAGGCCGGGGCGGGTCGACCCGGAGTCGATGTATCCGGGCGACGGCGGCGACAGTCCCGCGTGGTCGCGCAAACGGGGGGAGTACCGGGCGGGCCGTCAGGAGCGTCCCGGTTCCACTGTGCCGTACGCCGAACTGCACGCGCACTCGGCGTTCAGCTTCCTCGACGGCGCCTCCCCGCCGGAAGAATTGGTGGAGGAGGCCGTCCGGCTCGGTCTGGAGGCCATCGCGCTCACCGACCACGACGGGTTCTACGGTGTGGTCCGGTTCGCCGAGGCGGCGAAGGAACTGAACATGCGCACCGTGTTCGGGTCCGAACTGACGTTGGACGACGCGCACCTGCTGGTGCTGGCGCGAGGCCAGGAGGGGTACCGGCGGCTCTCCCGGGAGATCGCGGCGGCGCATCTCGCGGGAGGGGAGAAGGGCAGGCTGCGCTACGACCTCGACGGCCTCGCCGATGCGGCCGGCGGGCACTGGCAGATCCTGACCGGCTGCCGGAAGGGGCATGTGCGTCAGGCGCTGGCCGGCGGCGGCCCGGACGCCGCGGCCGTCCGGCTCCGGGAACTGATCGACCGATTCGGGGCCGACCGGGTCACGGTGGAACTCACCCATCACGGCGTCGCGGAGGACGCCGAGCGCAACGCCTGCCTCGCCGAACTCGCACAGCGGCACGGACTTCGGGTGATCGCGTCCACGGCGGCGCACTTCGCGGGGCCGCCGCGAAGGAGGCTGGCCATGGCGATGGCCGCGGTCCGGGCTCGGCAGAGTCTCGACGACGCGGCCGGGCACCTGGCGCCCGCCGGGGGAGCGCACCTGCGGTCCGGCGAGGAGATGGCGCACCTGTTCGCCGCGTACCCGGACGCCGTCCGCGGTGCCGCGGAACTCGGCCTGGAGTGTGCGTTCGACCTGCGGCTCATCGCGCCGCAACTGCCCCCGTTCGACGTTCCCGACGGGCACACCGAGGCCAGCTGGCTGCGCAGTCTCACGATGGACGGGGCCCGCCGCCGCTACGGCGCGCCTGCGGACCGGCCGGAGGCCTACCGGCAGATCGAGCACGAACTGGACATCATCACCGAACTGAACTTCCCGGGCTACTTCCTGGTGGTCCACGACATCGTGTCGTTCTGCAAGAACAACGACATCCTCTGTCAGGGAAGGGGTTCGGCGGCCAACTCCGCCGTCTGCTACGCCATCGGCATCACCAACGTGGATCCCGTCCGCAACAAGCTGCTGTTCGAACGTTTCCTCTCGCCCGAACGCGACGGCCCCCCGGACATCGACGTCGACATCGAATCCGACCGCCGGGAGGAGGCCATCCAGCACGTCTACACCAAGTACGGACGCCAGTACGCGGCGCAGGTGGCGAACGTCATCACGTACCGCGGAAAGTCCTCGGTGCGGGACATGGCCCGGGCACTGGGTTTCTCGCAGGGGCAGCAGGACGCGTGGAGCAAGCAGGTCAGCCGCTGGGGTGGGATCGGGAAGGAGGCCGGCACCGACATTCCGCCCGCCGTCCTCGAACTGGCCGCTCAGATCGAGGGGTTTCCGCGGCACCTCGGCATCCACTCGGGTGGCATGGTGATCTGCGACCGGCCGATCGCCGACGTGTGCCCGGTTGAGTGGGCGCGCATGGCGAACCGCAGTGTTCTGCAGTGGGACAAGGACGATTGCGCCGCGGTGGGTCTGGTGAAATTCGACATGCTGGGCCTCGGCATGCTCTCCGCGCTGCACTACATGATCGACCTCGTGGCCGAGCACAAGGGGATCGAGGTGGATCTGGCGCAGCTGGACCTGTCCGAGGAGGCCGTCTACGAGATGTTGCAGCGGGCGGACTCGGTGGGGGTGTTCCAGGTGGAGTCGCGGGCGCAGATGGCCACCCTGCCGAGGCTGAAACCGCGGAACTTCTACGACCTGGTGGTGGAGGTGGCGCTCATCCGCCCCGGCCCGATCCAGGGCGGATCGGTGCACCCGTACATCCGCCGCCGCAACAAGCTCGAACCGGTGACCTATGACCACCCGTCCCTGGAGAAGGCGCTGAAGCGGACGCTGGGTGTGCCGCTGTTCCAGGAACAGCTGATGCAGATGGCGGTCGACGTGGCGGGTTTCAGCCCGGCCGAGGCCGACCAGCTGCGCCGGGCGATGGGGTCCAAGCGGTCGCCCGAGAAGATGGAACGGCTGAGGGGGCGGCTCTACCAGGGCATGCGGGACCTGCACGGGATCGGCGAGGACGTCGCCGACCGGATCTACGAGAAGCTGTACGCGTTCGCGAATTTCGGTTTCCCCGAAAGTCATTCGCAGAGTTTCGCGGCCCTGGTGTTCTATTCGTCGTGGTTCAAGCTGCATCACCCGGCGGCGTTCTGCGCCGGTCTGCTGCGGGCGCAGCCGATGGGGTTCTACTCGCCGCAGTCGCTGGTGGCGGACGCCCGCAGGCACGGGGTGCGGGTGCACGGCGCGGACGTCAATGCGAGCCTCGCGCACGCGACAGTCGAGGCGGGCGGGACGGAGGTGCGGCTCGGGCTCGGGGAGGTGCGGCACATCGGGACCGCGCTGGCCGAGCGGATCGTCGAATCCCGCGGCGACGGCGGGCCGTATACGTCGTTCCTCGACCTCACCGGCCGGGTGGAACTGAGCACGGTGCAAGCCGAATCGCTGGCCACCGCAGGTGCTCTCGACAGTTTCGGGTTGTCCCGGCGGGAGGCGTTGTGGGCGGCGGGCGCCGCGGCGGGGGAGCGCCGCGACCGGTTGCCGGGAATCGGGGCGTCCACCCGCGCGCCGACCCTGCCGGGGATGAGCGATCTCGAACTGGCCGCGGCGGACGTGTGGGCCACCGGGGTGTCACCGGACACGTATCCCACCGAGTTCCTGCGCCCGCAACTCGATGCGCTCGGGGTGATTCCGGCGGCGCACCTGCTCGACGTTCCCGACGGCGACCGGGTTCTGGTGGGTGGGGCGGTGACGCACCGGCAGCGCCCGGCGACGGCGGCGGGGGTCACGTTCATCAACCTCGAGGACGAGACCGGGATGGTCAACGTCGTCTGTTCGGTCGGGTTGTGGGCGAAGTACCGCAAGCTCGCCAACACGGCACCCGCACTGCTGGTCCGGGGCAAGGTGCAGAACGCGGAGGGCGCGGTGACGGTGGTGGCGGATCGGTTGCAGCTGATGGATTTGCGGGTGTCCGCCAAATCGAGGGACTTCCGATGAGCGCGCGCACCGCTAGCATCTGGTCATGAGGAGATACGTGTTGTCGGCGATCGTCGTGGCCACGCTGGCGCTCGCGGGGTGCGGGGGTTCGAACAGCGGCTCCTCCCAGTCGTCGCCCGCCCCCTCGCCGGGGGACTCGAGCCGGATGGAAATCGGTGGCGCGGTACAGCAACCCGCGAAAGACCAGGCGCCCACCGAGCGCCAGGAGATCATCACCGGTCAGGTCGCGCTCACCGCGGGCGACCCGGTGGCCGTCGGCAGGCAGATTGTGGACAAGGTCGACGATCTGGGCGGGCGCATCGACCAACTCACCGAACAGCCGGGCTCCGACGGCCAGGACGCGAGCAGTTCCCTCACCATCCGGGTACCCGCCGACTCGCTCACCCGGACGCTGGACGATCTGCGCGAGCTGGGCAAGGTCACCAGCGTCAGTGTCACGAAGAGCGACGTGACGATGCAGTCGCAGGATCTCGACGCCCGGATCGGCGCGTTGACGGCGTCCGTCACCCGCCTGCAGGGGCTCATCACGTCGGCCGCGAACACCGCGGATCTGATCGAGGCCGAGAAGGCGTTGTCCGAGCGGCAGGGCGAACTGGACAGCCTCACCGCTCAGAAGCGATCGCTGAGCGACCAGGTGGCGCTGGCCACGATCATGATCGACGTCACCACCACCGATGCCGAACGGCCGAGCACCGGTCCGGACAACTTCTGGGAAGGCGTCGTCGCGGGCTGGAACGCCCTGCTGTCGGCGATCGCGGCCGGCGCAGTGGTCGTGGGGGCGCTGATTCCCTGGTTCGGTTTCGTGGCCGTCATCGCACTGGTCGTGTACGGCGCGTACCGTCTGCGCCGGATGTACAACAGGCCGCCCAGCCCCCCGTCGGGCCCGGCGCCGGAACGAGAAGAGGCGAAGACCCCATGATCGAAGTCGACCTGAATGCCCTGGACGGCGCATTGGCGTCGGGCGCCCCCGTCATCGACGTGCGCGAGGCTGACGAGTACGCCCAGGCCCGGGTTCCCGGGGTGACGCTGATTCCGCTCAGCGAGTTCGTCGCGCGCGTCGACGAGATCCCGGATGCCGACGTCGTCTACGTGATCTGCGCGGTCGGCGGCCGGAGCCTGCAGGCGGCGGAGTACCTGAATGCGCGGGGGATCAACGCCGTGTCGGTGGCGGGCGGGACGTCCGCGTGGATGCAGTCCGGCCGCCCCATCGAGTCCGGCGCGTGACTCGTGGCTATTGTGTCCGGCGCGTAATTCCGGTCAGCGGCTGACGCTGTAGGCGAGGACGCCGTCCCGGGTGCCGCGTTCGCCCAGTTGCCCGGCGGCGTGCCGCAGCGTGTGGACCGCGACGGTGCCCCAGACGATGACCAGCGCGCACCAC
Organism: Rhodococcus sp. NCIMB 12038; assembly: GCF_002165735.1. Taxonomy (NCBI): domain Bacteria; kingdom Bacillati; phylum Actinomycetota; class Actinomycetes; order Mycobacteriales; family Nocardiaceae; genus Rhodococcus; species Rhodococcus sp. NCIMB 12038. Next base: position 56,653 of record NZ_NHML01000012.1, on the reverse strand, counting down.
AGGGCCACGCCTGCGCCGACGATCACGACGGAGTCCGTCGCCAGGCCGAGCGAGTTCGCGCCCAGTGCGCAGGTGCCGACGGGGAACGTGAAGCTCCACCAGGCGGGTGTGAACGTCAGCCCGCGGCGAAAGGCCCTGGCGGTCACGGTGACCACGGTCGCGAGGGCGAGGACGCCGAGCGCGCCGACGGTGGTCCCGTAGACGACGCCCACACTGTGGAGCCAGGCGTGGCCGGACGCCGCGCCGAGCAGATTGATCGCCGCCACCGACTGCCCGATCACGCCGAGCGGAATCCAGAGCGTGGGCACGAGCGGGGTGGCGGGGAGTCCGTTGCTCAGCAGATGGCGTCCGACGACGACGGCGACGGTCAGTGCGGCGCTCAGCGCCAGCGCGAACAGCGAGTAACAGACCACCAGCATCGCGATCTGCGGTGCGCCCTCGGGGAGGTGCTTGACCAGTGCGGCTCCGGAGGCGGCCGACACCATGGGCGGCACGACGGGCATGAGCCAGGACGGCACCGGGGTCACCTGGTGGGGCCGGGTCAGCCTGCGGGCCATGACGGCGTAGGTGACGAGACCGATGCCGGTCCCGATCGTCCACAGCGTGGCCGAGGCGGGGACGGCGACGTCGCCGAGAAGCGCGCGACCCGCTGATCCGGTGCCGGCGCCGACGGTCAGCACCGCCATCGACACGGCGCCGTAGAACGGGAACATCGTGTGGCTGCGGGCGTCGGCGAGGGCGTCGTCGCGGCGGTGGATCCAGTGCCGCACCAGTGCGGTCGTCAGCAGCACGAGTAGCGTCACGGCGATCAGCCAGAAGACCTCGGAGGCCGTCCGGACCACCGGAACGCCGGCCGGAAATGCGGCGGCGACGACTGCGAGGATGCCGGTGCCCATCACTGCTGCGAACCAATTCGGGGTCATACCCAGAGCTTGCCGTCGCATCGTCGTGGCCGGTAGAAGGCTTGTCGTTGAATGCCCACAAATCACGTTTGTGGGACTAGCCTTGGGTTGTGCCGCTGTCTCCCCGAGTACCCGAACTCAGTGCCCTCGACGTCCTGCTGTCCGTCGAGCGGCTCGGGAGCATGGGTGCGGCGGGGCGCGAGCACGGTCTCAGTCAGCAGGCCGTCAGCGCCCGGGTGCGGTCGGCCGAGCGTCAGTTCGGCATCAAGGTGTTCAGCCGCGGCGCCAGCGGGGTGCGGCCCACGTCGGAGGGCGCGCTCATCCTCGAATGGGCGAGTCACATCCTCGCCACCGCGGAGGAGTTGGCGTCGGGAGTCGCGGCGCTGCGAGGGGAACGGCAGGCCGGCCTCACGGTCGCGGCCAGCATGACGATCGCCGAGTACCTGGTTCCCGGGTGGACCGTCGCGATGCGGCGCAAGTACCCGAACGTGGTCACGAACGTGCGGCTGCTCAACTCGTCCGAGGTGACCGCCCGGGTGCTGTCCGGCGAGGCCGACCTCGGGTTCGTCGAGGGCCCGGACATTCCGGCGGGACTGCAGGTGCGGGAGATCGGCCGCGACCACCTGGTGGTCGTGGTGCCGCCGGAGCACGAATGGGTGCGCCGGTCACCGATTCCGGTGTCCGAACTCGCGGCGACCCCGATGATCCAGCGCGAATCCGGGTCCGGAACGCGCACCACCCTCGAGAACGCGGTCCCGCAGTGCGTGCCGCCGCTGCTGGAGCTGACGTCGTGCACGGCGGTGAAGGCGGCGGTCGTGGCGGGCAACGCTCCGGCGGTGCTGTCCTCGCTGGCGGTCGCCGCCGACCTGACGGACGGCAGGCTCGCCTCCGTTCAGGTGGAGGGGCTGACGCTGCCGCGGCGGCTGTCCGCCGTCTGGGACCCGGTGCGCGGGGTGCAGGGTGCGGCCCGGGACTTCCTCGACATCGCACTCGGTGCCGGCGCGGCCGCGGGGGTCGGGGCCGTGACTGCCGGAGCTACAGCGCAGCCCCGCTGAATCCGTGCTGGCGCCACGCCTCGTACGTCACGAGGGCCGCGGCGTTGGACAGGTTCAGCGACCGCCGGCCGGGCAGCATCGGGATGCGGACTCGCTCCGTCACGTGCGGATCGGCCAGCACCTCCGCCGACAGCCCGGTGGGTTCCGGACCGAACAGCAGGACGTCGCCGGGCTGGTAGGCGATGTCGGCGTACGACACGGTGGCGTGCGCGGTGAATGCGAACACCCGCGCCGGTTCCACCGCCGCCCAGGCCGCCTCCAGGTTCTCGTGCACGGTCACCGACGCCAGGTCGTGGTAGTCGAGCCCGGCCCGTTTCAGTTTCGGCTCGGACAGGTCGAACCCGAGCGGTCCCACGAGGTGCAGTTCGCAACCGGTGCCCGCCACCATGCGGATGGCGTTGCCGGTGTTGGGTGGGATTCGGGGTTCGTGGAACATCACTCGGAACACCCGCACAGCTTAGGGCCACACCGTGAGGCGGCATGATGGACGCATGGATCCGGTCGAAGAGGTGGTGGGTGAGGACTACGGCGACGCGCGCCTCCCCGCGCAGAACTGGCAGCGGCGGCACTACACGAAATGCAACTTCCGTGACGCCGACCTGAGTGAACTCCGCACTGAGTCGGTGATCTTCACCGACTGCGATTTCACGGGCGCCGACCTCGCCGAGTCGCACCACGTGGGCACGGCGTTCCGCTCGTGCTCGTTCACCAGAACCACGTTGTGGCACAGCGAGTTCCGCAACTGCAGCTTCCTCGGGTCGGAGTTCGACAACTGCCGGCTACGCCCGATGGTCTTCGACGAGTGCGACTTCACGCTCGTGTCGCTGGGCGGTGCGGACCTGCGTGGACTCGATTTCACGGACTGCCGGTTCCGGGAAGCCAACCTCGTCCGCACGGACCTCCGCCGGGCCGTGCTCCGTTCGGCGGACCTGTTCGGAGCCCGCGCCGGCGGCGCGAAACTCGACGGCGCCGACCTGCGCGGGGCGCACGTCGACGCGAACCTGTGGACGGCCGCCACACTGGACAAGGCGCAGATCGAACTCACCCAGGCCATCGCGTACGCGACGGCCAACGGGCTCGTGGTGGAACCGACCTGACGCGGGTTATCCGAACCTGAGAGAATGGGGCATGTGACTGCAACGATCCTCGATGGCAAGGCGACCCGCGACGAGATTTTCGAAGACCTGAAGGTGCGGGTGAGCGCCCTGAAGGACAAGGGCATCACGCCCGGTCTCGGCACCGTCCTGGTGGGGGACGACCCGGGGTCGGCCGCCTACGTGCGCGGCAAGCACAACGACTGCGCGAAGGTCGGGATCACCTCGATCCGCCGCGACCTGCCCGGCGACATCACGCAGGAGAAGCTCGACGCCACCATCGACGAGCTCAACGCCAACCCGGACTGCACGGGATACATCGTGCAGCTTCCGCTGCCGAAGCAGCTCGACGAGAACGCCGCCCTCGAGCGCATCGACCCCGACAAGGACGCCGATGGCCTGCACCCGGTCAACCTGGGCAGGCTGGTGCTCGGCAAGGAAGCGCCGCTGCCGTGCACGCCGCGCGGCATCCTGCACCTGCTGCGCCGCTACGAGGTCCCGATCGAGGGGGCGCACGTCGTCGTCGTCGGTCGCGGTGTCACCGTGGGCCGTCCGATCGGTCTGCTGTTCACCCGGCGCAGCGAGAACGCCACCGTCACCCTCTGCCACACCCGCACGCGGGACCTCGGAGCGGAGGTCCGGCGCGCCGACATCGTCATCGCGGCGGCGGGTGTCCCCGGGCTGGTGACGGCCGACATGATCAAGCCCGGTGCCGCGGTACTCGACGTGGGTGTGAGCCGCACCGAGGACGGACTGCGCGGCGACGTGGCGGCGGACGTCGCCGAGGTCGCCGGTTTCCTGTCCCCGAACCCCGGTGGGGTCGGACCCCTGACCCGTGCGTTCCTGCTGACCAACGTCGTGGAGCGGGCTGAGCGTGTCGCAGCGTCTCTCGGCTGAGATGGCCGACTGGGGGCAGTTCGCGAAGAAGAACCTGCCGATGCTGGCAGTCCTCGTCGTCATCGTCGTGGCCGTGGTGTTCGTGCTTGCGGACCGGTGGCGGCGAGGAGCGTTCGTGTTCGGTGTCGCCACCCTGCTCGCGGCGGCGTTCCGGTTGACGATGCCATCGGAGCGCGTCGGACTGCTCGCGGTGCGCAGCAGGGCCTTCGACGTGGGCGCACTCGTGGCCGTCGGCGGCGCGATCGTGTGGCTGGCCGTGTCGATCGACCCGCTCGGAACCGACTGACGGTCCGAGCGGGCGTCACAAGGCGCGGGATCAGCGTCCGGCGCGGGCCAGTTGCATCGTTTCGGACAGCAGTTTCGCGACGGCGGCCGCCTCGGTGAGGAACCCGTCGTGGCCGTCCCGCGAGTTCAGCACCCGCAGGCCGTCGCAGGTGGGGATGTCCTCGGCCAGATCCTCCTGCAGGCGGATCGGGTACAGGCGGTCGGAGTCGACGCCGCCCACGATGACGGGTGCGGTGATCGTCCCCAGCGCAGCCGAGATGCCTCCGCGGCCGCGACCCACGTCGTGCCGGTTCATGGCCTCGGACAGCAGCACGTACGTGCCCGGGTCGAACCTGCCGACCAGCTTGTCGGCCTGGTGCTGGAGGTAGCTCTCGACGGAGTACCGCCCGCCGCGCCACGGGTCCTCGCCGTCCTGCGGCGAGTTCGCGAACCGGGAGTCGAGTTCGCTCTCGGTGCGGTACGTGAGGTGCGCGATCCTGCGGGCGATGCGCAGTCCGGCCCGGGGGATCCGGCCGGTGCCGTGGTAGTCGCCGCCCAGCCAGTCGGGATCGCTGGTGATGGCCTCGATCTGGGTGGTCTGCGTGCCGATCTGGTCCGCGGTCGCGCGGGCGCCGACGGCGAGGACGAGCGCCGACGCCACCTGGTCCGGGTACGTGACGGCCCACTCGAGCGCTCGCATGCCGCCCATCGAACCACCGACCACGGACGCCAGCTTCTCGATCCCCAGCAGATCGGTGAACTTCTTCTCGGCCGCGACCTGGTCGCGGATGGTGATCTCCGGGAAGCGGCTGCCCCACGGGCGCCCGTCCGCCGCGACCGAACCGGGACCGGTGGTGCCGCGGCAGCCACCCAGGACGTTGGTCGCGACGACGCACCACTCGTCGGTGTCGATCGGCGCACCCGGACCGACCATTCCGCTCCACCATCCGGGGGAGGGGTGCTCGTCGGTGACGGGGCCGGTGACGTGGGAGTCGCCGGTCAGGGCGTGCTCGACGAGCACCACGTTGTCGCGGTTCGGGGACAGTTCGCCCCACCGCTGCACGGCGAGGGTCACGGACGGGATCACCGCGCCGTTCTCGAGCTCGAGCGATCCGATGTCGACGGTGCCGAGACGTCCGTCGGCCACGGGGAGGTTCTGCACTGCGCTCACGGTCAAGATGCCGCCGCCGTAATTCCGGTCTCGATATCGGCGATGATGTCGTCGATCCCTTCGATGCCTACTGCCAGGCGGACCAGTCCGGGGGTGACGCCGCTGGCGGCCTGTTCCTCCGGGGTCAGCTGGGAGTGTGTGGTGGACGCCGGGTGGATCACCAGCGAGCGGACGTCGCCGATGTTCGCGACGTGGCTGTGCAGGGTGAGTGCGTTGACGAACTTCTTGCCCGCGTCGATGCCGCCGGCGAGTTCGAACGTCACGATGGCACCCGCGCCGCGCGGCGCGATCTGCTTCGCCCGGTCGTACCACGGTGACGACGGGAGCCCGGCGTATCCGACGGACACGATCTCCGGCCGCGCCTCCAGGTACTGGGCGACGGCGGTCGCATTGGACACATGTCGCTCCATCCGCAGGCTCAGCGTCTCGAGGCCCTGCGCGATGAGGAACGCGTTGAACGGGGAGATCGCGGAACCGAGGTCGCGGAGCAACTGCACGCGCGCCTTGAGGGCGTACGCGGGCGGTCCGAGTTCGGAGTAGACGACGCCGTGGTAGCTCGGGTCCGGGGTGGTGAAGCTGCGGTGCCTGCCCTGGGTCCAGTCGAACGTGCCGCCGTCGACGATGACGCCGGCGATGGCCGTGCCGTGACCGCCGAGGTACTTGGTGGCCGAGTGCACCACGATGTCCGCGCCGTGCTCGAGCGGGCGGATCAGGTAGGGGGTGGCCACGGTGTTGTCGACGATCAGCGGGATCCCGTGCTGGTGTGCGATGCCGGAGATGCCGGGCAGATCGAGCACGTCGTTGCGGGGATTGGAGATGGTTTCGCCGTAGAACGCCCTCGTGTTGTCCCGGATCGCGTTCTTCCACTGCTCGAGGTCGTCGGGGTCTTCGACGAACGAGACCTCGATGCCGAGCTTGGGCAGCGTGTAGTGGAAGAGGTTGTACGTGCCGCCGTACAGGCGGGGACTGGAGACGATGTGGTCGCCTGCCTCGGCGAGGTTCAGGATCGCGAACGTCTCGGCGGCCTGCCCGGACGCCAGCAGCAGGGCGGCGACGCCGCCTTCGAGGGCGGCGATGCGCTGCTCGACGGCGTCCTGGGTGGGGTTCATGATGCGGGTGTAGATGTTGCCCGGTTCGGCCAGACCGAACAGCGCGGCAGCATGGTCGGTGCTGTCGAACGTGTACGAGGTGGTCTGGTAGATCGGCAGCGCCCGCGCCTTGGTGGTCGCGTCGGACGTCTGCCCGGCGTGGATCTGCTTGGTCTCGAACGACCAGTTCTCGGTCATGTGCTGTCTACTCCAGTGGTCTGACGAGGCGCGGACGACAATCTGGTTCGTTCGCGCACAGGGCTTGTCTGGGCTCTATCTACGACAACAACAACGCATCATGAACCTCCGATGTCGGACCCGCGCTTGTCACCCGACTGTTGTATGAATCAGGAAACCAGGTCATCACCCGGGGCACCCCACCGCGGCGGAGGGTTGCCGGCCAGCTAGCCGGGGCTCGTTGCTGGCACTCATGACCTCTGTCGAATCTTAGCGGCTGGGGTGGAACGACCGGAAACGGCACCGATCAGGCCTGCTAGCAGGCGAAAGTTACCCGCCAGTAGGCGTGGAATTTTGCACCCAGATCTTGCGCGTCCCGGCTATAGCAGTACGCTTGTCTTGTTTAACTGCGGTCTCCCCGGCGGCCGCATCGACCGTCTACGTTTGATAAGCGAACCGTTCGCGGACCCACTCACGAAGTGCGCCCGCAACCGTGTAACCAGGGAATTTTCCTAGGAGGACGCGAAGCACCCATGTCCAAAATCAAGGTTGAGGGCACCGTCGTCGAACTCGACGGCGACGAGATGACACGCATCATCTGGCAGTTCATCAAAGACAAGCTGATCCATCCCTACCTGGATGTGAACCTGGAGTACTACGACCTCGGTATCGAGTACCGGGACGAGACCGACGACCAGGTCACCGTCGACGCGGCCAACGCCATCAAGAAGCACGGCGTCGGCGTCAAGTGCGCGACGATCACCCCGGACGAGGCACGCGTCGAGGAATTCGGCCTCAAGAAGATGTGGCGGTCGCCCAACGGCACCATCCGCAACATCCTCGGTGGCACGATCTTCCGCGCGCCGATCATCATCTCCAACGTTCCGCGACTGGTTCCGGGCTGGACGAAGCCGATCATCATCGGCCGTCACGCCTTCGGCGACCAGTACCGCGCCACCGACTTCAAGGTCCCCGGCCCCGGCAAGGTGATGATCACCTACACGCCCGAGGACGGCAGCGAGCCGATCGAGCACGAATTGGTGAACTTCCCCGAAGGCGGCGGCGTCGTCCAGGGTCAGTACAACTTCACCAAGTCCATCGAGGACTTCGCGCGCGCCTCGCTCAACTACGGCCTGCAGCAGAACTACCCGGTGTACCTGTCGACCAAGAACACCATCCTCAAGGCGTACGACGGCGCGTTCAAGGACATCTTCCAGCACGTCTACGAGACCGAGTTCAAGCCGGAGTTCGACGCGGCCGGACTCACCTACGAGCACCGCCTCATCGATGACATGGTCGCGTCGGCGCTCAAGTGGGAGGGCGGCTACGTCTGGGCCTGCAAGAACTACGACGGCGACGTCCAGTCCGATACCGTGGCGCAGGGCTTCGGATCGCTCGGCCTCATGACCTCCGTGCTGCTGACCCCGGACGGAAAGACGTGTGAGGCCGAGGCCGCGCACGGCACCGTGACGCGTCACTTCCGTCAGCACCAGCAGGGCAAGCCGACGTCCACCAACCCCATCGCGTCGATCTTCGCGTGGACCCGTGGACTCGAGCACCGCGGCAAGCTGGACAACACCCCCGACGTCATCGGCTTCGCTCAGAAGCTCGAAGACGTGGTCATCAAGACCGTCGAGGGTGGCCAGATGACGAAGGACCTCGCGATGCTGGTCGGCGGCGACCAGGGTTACCTGACCACCGAGGAATTCCTCGGTGCGCTGGACATCAACCTCCAGAAGGCCATCGCCGAGCAGTAGGCACTCGCGCCACAGCAGTACGAAACGGGACGCCCCCTCGCCGGGGTGTCCCGTTTCGCGTCTCCGGGACCGGGTGAGTCATCTCACGGCCGCTCGCGGCGCGAAAACCGGAATCCGGGGAAGAGAATTCCGGTGTGGGTCGTTGCGCAACGAGGCGCCGTGCGCCGCGTAGTCGTATTTCTGCCTAGTCGAAAGTTCTGCTGTGAGCACTTCCACCCCGGTCCGTCCCGAGCACCTCGGTGTCATCGCGCAACATCCGTCCGTCCGCAAGCTCGCCATGATCGCGCTCGCGCTCGGCGGCTTCGGGATCGGCACCACCGAGTTCGTGGCGATGGGACTGCTTCCCGAGATGGCGTCGAGCCTCGGGATCACCGAGCCGACGGCCGGGCACGTCATCTCGGCGTACGCCCTGGGTGTGGTGGTGGGGGCGCCGCTCATCGCCGCACTCACCGCGCGGGTGCCCCGCAAGACGCTGCTGATCGCGTTGATGGCGGCGTTCACGATCGGCAACGCCGCCACCGTGTTCGCACCGAACTACGGGGTTCTGATGGCCGCGCGGTTCGTCGCGGGCCTCCCGCACGGCGCGTACTTCGGCGTCGCGGCCCTGGTGGCGGCGCATCTCGCCGAGCGAGGACAGCGGGCCCGGGCGGTCGCGCTCGTCATGATGGGTCTGTCGGTGGCGAACGTCGTCGGCGTGCCCGTCGCCTCGTGGCTGGGTCAGACCCTCGGCTGGCGCAGCGCGTTCGCACTCGTCGCGCTGATCGGTGTCGTGACGCTGGGCGCGATCTGGTCGTGGGTGCCCGCGCTCGCCGCCATGCGGATGACGAATCCCCTCACCGAACTCGGTGCCCTGCGGCGCGCGCAGGTGTGGATGACGCTGATCATCGGCATGGTCGGATTCGGTGGCATGTTCGCGGTCTACACCTACATCAGCACGACCCTCACCGACGTCGCCGGGCTGTCGCGGTCGCTGGTGCCGCTGGCCCTGATGATCTACGGGCTGGGCATGGTCGCGGGCAATCTGATCGGTGGCAGGCTCGCCGACAGGGCCCTGGTTCCCGGTCTGTTCGCCGCGATGACGGCGCTCGGGGTGGTGCTCGGCATCTTCGTGATCGCCTCGCACAACCCGTACACGGCGCTGCTGCTGGTGTTCTTCGTCGGCGCCGCGGGCGCGTCGATGGTTCCCGGACTGCAGACCCGGCTGATGGACGTCGCCGCCGACGCCCAGACCCTCGCCGCGTCGCTCAACCACGCGGCCCTCAATATCGCGAACGCGTTCGGGGCGTGGATCGGTGGCGTCGTCATCGCCGCCGGTTACGGCTACACGGCGCCCGCCGCGGTCGGGGCGCTGCTCGCCGTCGCGGGCCTCGTCGTCCTCACCGTGGCCGTCGCGCTGGAACGCCGCAGCGCCCGTTCGTCTCGGTAGCCGCGCTGTCGTACGCGTCCGCTACGGTGCTTGCCGTGCCACACATCATCACCACCGTCAATGTCAACGGAGTCCGCGCGGCCGCCCGCAAGGGACTCACCGAGTGGATGGAGCGCACGGAGGCCGACGTCGTCTGCCTGCAGGAGACGCGGGCGTCCGACGAGCAGCTCGCCGAGACCCTCGCGCCCGCCCTGGAGGGCGGATGGAACCTGGCGTCGGCGGAACCGTCGTCGAAGGGGCGCAACGGCGTCGCGATCCTGTCCCGGAAGCCGGCCGACGCCGTTCGCGTCGGCCACGGCGACGAGGAGTTCGCGGCCGCGGGCCGCTACATCGAGGCGGACTTCGACGACCTGACCGTGGCGAGTCTGTACCTGCCGTCGGGTGAGGCCCAGACACCCCGGCAGGAGGAGAAGGAGCGGTTCATGGACTCCTTCGCCCGCTACCTCACAGCCACCGCCGCGGCCGCCGTCGCGGCAGGCAGGCACGTCGTGGTCTGCGGTGACTGGAACATCGCCCACACCGAACTCGACCTGAAGAACTGGAAGACGAACAAGAAGAACTCCGGATTCCTGCCCCACGAGCGGGAGTGGATGTCCGCGCTCTTCGCGGAGGACGCGCACTGGTCCGACGTCGTGCGCCTGCTCGAACCGGACGTCGCGGGACCGTATTCGTGGTGGTCGTACCGCGGGAAGGCGTTCGACAACGACTCCGGCTGGCGCATCGACTACCAGATCGCCACCCGCGAACTGGCGGAGCGCGCCAAGCAGGCCGTCGTCGAGCGCGCCGAAACCTACGACCAGCGGTGGTCCGATCACGCGCCGGTCACCGTCCAGTACCGGTGACGGGCGGTATCTGATTCGTGTCGTCACGGCACACGTGAAAAGATCAATACTCATGTCGACCCCTGCAGCTCAGAAACCCACCGCGAAACCGCGGGTGCTCTCCGGCATCCAGCCCACCGCCGACTCGTTCCACCTCGGCAACTTCCTGGGTGCTCTGCAGCAGTGGGTGCCTCTGCAGGACGACTTCGACGCGTTCTACTTCATCCCCGACCTGCACGCGATCACGGTGGCGCAGGACCCGAAGGAACTGCGCCGCCGCACGAAGATCGCGGCGGCACAGTTGCTGGCGCTGGGAATCGATCCCGACCGCGCCACGCTGTTCGTCCAGAGTCAGGTCCCCGAGCACGCGCAGCTGGCGTGGGTTCTCAACTGCATCACCGGTTTCGGTGAGGCCAGCCGAATGACGCAGTTCAAGGACAAGTCGTCGAAGCAGGGCAGTGAGAACGCCAGTGTCGGCTTGTTCACGTATCCGGTGCTGATGGCCGCCGACATCCTGCTGTACCGCCCGCAGCGGGTTCCCGTCGGTGAGGACCAGCGTCAGCACCTCGAACTGGCCCGCGACCTCGCCCAGCGGTTCAACACCCGGTTCGGGAAGGCGTTCGTCATTCCCGAGGCCCAGATCATCAAGGGCACCGCCAAGATCTACGACCTGCAGGATCCGACGTCGAAGATGAGCAAGTCCGGTCCGAGCCCGGCCGGCCTGATCAACCTGCTCGACGACCCCAAGGTGTCGGCGAAGAAGATCAAGTCCGCGGTCACCGACAACGAGCGGGAGATCCGGTACGACCCGCAGGCCAAGCCCGGTGTGAGCAACCTGCTCACCATCCAGTCGGCGTTGTCCGGCACCCCCGTCGAGACGTTGGTCGCCGGGTACGAGGGCAAGGGCTACGGCGACCTGAAAACCGATACGGCCGACGTTCTCGCCGAATTCGTGACACCGTTGAAAGCGAAAGTGGAGGGGTACCTCTCGGACGAGGCGGAACTCGATCGGGTCATCGCGGCCGGTGCCCACCGTGCCCGTGAAGTGTCGTCGCAGACGTTGGCGGCCGTGTACGAGAAGGTAGGGTTTTTGACACCGAAGGGATAGCACTGTGGCTGACGAACCGAGTTTTCTCGACAAGCAGCGGGCAGCGCGCCCCTGGTTCGACCATCTGATGCGGGCCGCTCAGCGGTACCAGAATCAGAAGGGTGACTACTACGCGGCGGGTATCACGTATTTCAGTGTGCTCGCACTGATTCCGATCCTGATGGTCGCGTTCGCCGTCGCCGGTTTCGTGCTTGCCGGGCAGCCGCAGTTGCTGCAGGAACTGCAGGACGGCATCACGAAGAACGTGCCCGGAAGTCTCGGTGACACGCTCAACACCATCATCGATTCGGCGATCGCGTCCCGCGCCAGCGTCGGTATCCTCGGTCTGCTCGGCGCCGCCTACGCCGGTCTGGGGTGGATGGCGAACCTGCGTGACGCGCTCACGGCGATGTGGGAGAGCCAGCGCGAGTCGAAGGGATTCGTGCGCACCAAGCTGGGCGACGCGGGTGCTCTGCTCGGGCTGGGCCTGGCGATGATCGTCTCGATCGGATCGTCCGCGCTGAGCAGCGGTCCGGTGGCCCGCACGGTGGTCGAGGTGCTCAACCTCGACGAGGTGACCGGCGTCGACGCCGGACTGCGCGCACTGTCGACCGTGCTCTCGCTGGTCGCGACGTGGGCGGTGTTCGCCTGGGTGATCGCCCGGCTGCCCCGGGAGCCCGTGACGTTCCGCAGTGCGATCAAGGCGGCCCTGCTCGCGGCCGTGGTGTTCGAGATCTTCAAGCAGGTCGGCGCCATCTATCTCACGGCGGTCACCGCCGGTCCGGCAGGAGTGGCGTTCGGCCCGATCATCGGTCTGCTCGTGTTCATCTACCTGACCTGCCGGATGCTGCTCTTCTCGACGGCGTGGGCCGCGACCACCAGGGCCAGCATGGCGCTCGCGTTCGTGCCGCCACCGGATCCCGCCGTCATCACGCCGCGGATCGAGGTCCACGAGGGTCCGGGGGTGCGTGGGGGACTCGCCCTGGTCGGTGTGGGTGCCCTCGCCGCGCTCGGCTTGTCCGGACTGTTCACCCGCAGCAAGCGCTGATCGGGGAGCGTCAGCGCCTGCGGGACAGCCGGCGTGCGCAGAGCACCAGCACGACGACGATGGCCGCCCCGACGATCCCCACGCCCGCCCGCAGGGCCAGCGTGTGGTCGGGGTGGTCGGAACCGGAGGCGACGACGGAACTCGTGGCGGCGGCCGAATCCTGTTGCGGCGGTGCGGCAAGGACCGCGTCCGACCCGTCCTCGGCCGGGTACAGGTCCTCGAGCGACCCCACCCGGGCGTCGCGGTCGAGGGCGAACCCGTAGTCCAGCAGTCGCGCCGCCTGTTCCCAGGTTCGGATCGGCTGCGCCTCGGCTCCCATCAGTGTCACCATCAGGCGGCGGCCGTCGTGGTCGGCGCCGCCGACGTACGTGTGGCGGGCGTCGTCGGTGAATCCGGTCTTGCCGCCCAGCGCACCCGGGTAGTTGTAGAGCAGTTGGTTGTCGTTGGCGAGTGCGAACGGCGGCCGGTCCTGGTCTTCCGGGATCGCGGGATCCTTCGGGAAGCCCGGGAACTGAACGGTTTCCGTGGAGATCAGCTCCGCGAACGTCGGGTTCTTCATCGCGTTGTGGAAGATCAGCGCGAGGTCGAACGGCGAACTGCTCATGCCGGGCCCGTCGAGTCCGGACGGGGTCGCGGTCCTCGTGTCGTGAGCGCCGAGGTTGTCGGCGAGACGGTTCATCTTCTCGACCGTCGCGGCGTCGCCGCCGAGTTGCCGGGCGAGGAGGTGGGCGGCGTCGTTCCCCGACGCCATCACGAGGCCCTGCATCAGCTGCCGGTTCGTGTACTGACCGTTCTTGCCGATCCCGACCGCGCTGCCCTCCACGGCGGCGTCCTCGGCGGTGGCGGTCACGGTCTTGTCGAGATCCAGTTCGTCCAGCGCCACGAGCGCGAGCAGCATCTTGATGGTGCTGGCCGGCCGGTACCGGCCGTGCGGGTCCTTCGCCGCGAGCACGTCGCCGGTGTCGATGTCGGCCAGCACCCAGCCGGACGCCGCGATGTCGGCGGGCAGCGCGGGGGCGCCGTCGGGAAGCGTCACCCCGCATTCGGCGAGTTTCGGCCCGCCCACCGGCTCGTCGGGCACGGACACGGCGGTCGGTGCCGGATCACCGGGCTGCGGCACCTCGGACAGGTCGATCGCGGGGGCCGGCGCCGAGCGGTGCGGGCAGTCGTCGGTGTTGGGGGTGGTGAACGGCGCCGAGGTGGGGGAGGGGGGGACCGGGGGCGGGATCGCCCCGGCAGCGCTCACCGAGAGTCCGGCCAGCAGGGTTCCGGACACTACCGCGGTACACACTCGACGCCACATCATCGAAGAGGCAGCGTATGCGATGACCGGGCCGGTTCCGAAAACGGACGCGCGTCGACACGCATTCGTGACGTCCGTGCCCCGTGCCGAGGCGCGGACGGCCGGGTCAGATGAAACCCATGCCCCGGACGGCGTCGCGTTCGGATTCGAGTTCGGCCACCGACGCGTCGATCCGCTTCCGCGAGAAGTCGTCGATCTCCAGCCCCTCCACGACCTGCCAGACCCCGTCGACCGAGCGGACCGGGAACGAGCTCACGAGCCCCTCCGGCACTCCGTAGGCGCCGGTGGAGGGCAGCGCCACGGACGTCCAGTCGTCGTCGGGGGTGCCGAGCACCCAGTCGTGCACGTGGTCGATCGCGGCGTTGGCTGCGGAGGCCGCGGACGATGCGCCGCGGGCCTCGATGATCGCGCTGCCCCGGTTCGCGACGGTGGGAATGAAATCGCCGGTGAGCCATTCGCGGTCCGCGGCGAACTCGGCGCCGGACCGGTCCCCGACCCGCGCGTGGAAGATGTCCGGGTACTGGGTGCTCGAGTGGTTGCCCCAGATCGTGACCCGGCTGATGTCCTTCACCGCGGCGCCGGAGTGCCGTGCCAGCTGGGCGATCGCGCGGTTGTGGTCGAGCCGGGTCAGTGCCGTGAACCGCTCCGCGGGCACGTCGGGGGCGTTGTTCGCGGCGACCAGCGCATTGGTGTTGGCCGGGTTGCCCACGACCAGCACCCGGACGCCCTCCGCGGCAACCTGATTGATCGCGCGACCCTGCACGGTGAAGATCTGCCCGTTCGCGGCCAGCAGGTCGCCGCGCTCCATCCCCTTGGACCGGGGACGTGATCCGATGAGCAGGGCCACGTCGGTGCCGTCGAAACCCCGCTTCGGGTCGTCGTGGACCTCGACGTCGCGAAGGAGAGGGAAGGCGCTGTCGTCGAGTTCCATCGCGGTGCCTTCGGCCGCGGACACGGCGGACGGAATTTCCAAGAGCCGCAGTCGAATCGGGGTGTCGGGGCCGAGCATCGCGCCCGCGGCGATCCGGAACAGCGCCGCGTAACCGATACTGCCTGCCGCTCCGGTGACCGTGACCACCGCGGGAGTGGGCGACTGCGTCATGTGTGAACCTCGCTCTTCGTCGGGAGCATCCGTTCTCGACACTAGCGCGGAGATCTCACCGTGGAACGGATCGGACGGTGAGCTTGGACACGACGCAGGGCGCCCCCGGCCGAAGTGGCCGGGGGCGCCCTGGAACGTGCTCGGACGACCTGGGGTCAGCGTGCGAAGAGCAGCGCGCGCTTGACTTCCTGGATCGCCTTCGTCACCTGGATGCCGCGGGGGCACGCGTCGGTGCAGTTGAACGTGGTCCGGCAACGCCAGACGCCGTCCTTGTCGTTGAGGATGTCGAGACGCTCCGACGCACCCTCGTCACGGCTGTCGAAGATGAAGCGGTGCGCGTTGACGATGGCAGCGGGACCGAAGTAGCTGCCGTCGCTCCAGTACACCGGGCACGACGTGGTGCAGCAGGCACACAGGATGCACTTCGTGGTGTCGTCGAAACGGGCCCGGTCGTGCTGCGACTGGATGCGCTCACGGGTGGGCTCGTTGCCGGTGGTGATGAGGAACGGCTTCACGGCGCGGAACGCGTCGAAGAAGGGCTCCATGTCGACGACGAGGTCCTTCTCCACCGGCAGGCCCTTGATGGGCTCGACGGTGATCGTGACCGGCTTGCCGTCCTTGGGCAGCATGTCCTTCATGAGGAGCTTGCAGGCCAGACGGTTGACTCCGTTGATCCGCATCGCGTCCGAACCGCACACGCCGTGGGCGCAGCTGCGGCGGAACGTCAGGGTGCCGTCGAGGTAGCCCTTCACGTACAGGAGCAGGTTCAGCATGCGGTCCGTCGGCAGCGCCGGAACCTGGAAGCTGTCCCAGTGCTGGCCCTCGCCGGACTCCGGGTTCATCCGCGCGATCTTGAGGGTGACCATGACGGCGCCCTCGGGAACGGGAGGGAGATCCGACTTGTTCTCGCTCTTGTCGACTGCAGGTGCGCTCATCAGTACTTACGCTCCATCGGCTCGTAGCGGGTCTGGACTACCGGCTTGTAGTCGAGACGGATGTCGGAGAGCAGGCCGTCGCCCTCCTTGTATGCCATCGTGTGCTTCATGTACTCGGCGTCGTTGCGGTCCGGGAAGTCCTCGCGGGCGTGGCCGCCGCGCGATTCCTTGCGGTTGAGCGCGCCGACGACGGTGACCTCCGCCATTTCGAGGAGGAAGCCGAGCTCGACGGCCTCGAGCAGGTCGCTGTTGTAGCGCTTGCCCTTGTCCTGCACCGTGATGTGGTTGTAGCGCTCCTTCAGTGCGCGCACGTCCTTGAGTGCCTGGGTGAGGCGCTCTTCCGTGCGGAACACCGAGGCGTTGTTGTCCATCGACTGCTGCAGCTCGCTGCGGATGTCCGCGACCCGCTCGTGACCGTGGTCCGACAGGATGGTTTCCATCCACTCGTCGACCATCTTCTCGGGCGTCTCCGGCAGGGCGATGAACTCGCTGTTGTTGGCGTGCTCGGCGGCGGCGATGCCGGCGCGGCGTCCGAAGACGTTGATGTCGAGCAGCGAGTTGGTGCCGAGACGGTTCGCGCCGTGGACGGAGACGCAGGCGCACTCGCCGGCGGCGTACAGGCCCTGGACGATCTCGTCGTTGTTGCGGAGGACCTCACCGTTGATCCTGGTGGGGATGCCGCCCATGACGTAGTGGCAGGTGGGGTACACCGGCACGGGTTCCTTGACCGGGTCCACACCGAGGTAGGTGCGGGAGAACTCCATGATGTCGGGGAGCTTCTCGTCGAGGACTTCCTCGGGGATGTGGGTCACGTCGATGTAGACGTAATCCTTGTTCGGTCCCGCGCCGCGTCCCTCGAGCACCTCGAGAACCATCGACCGCGCCACGATGTCACGGGGTGCGAGGTCCTTGATGGTGGGGGCGTAGCGCTCCATGAACCGCTCGCCGTCGGCGTTGCGGAGGATTCCGCCCTCACCGCGCACGGCCTCGGAGATGAGGATGCCGAGCCCGGCCAGGCCTGTCGGATGGAACTGGTGGAACTCCATGTCCTCCAGCGGGAGGCCCTTGCGGAAGATGATGCCCATGCCGTCGCCGGTGAGGGTGTGCGCGTTGGACGTCGTCTTGTACATGCGTCCCGAGCCGCCGGTGGCGAACACGATGGACTTCGCGTGGAAGACGTGGATCTCGCCGGTGGCCAGCTCGTAGGCGATGACACCGGTGGCGACGGGACCGTTCTCCGTCTCGGTGATCGCGATGTCGAGGGCGTAGAACTCGTTGAAGAACTCCACGTCGTGCTTGACGCAGTTCTGGTAGAGCGTCTGCAGGATCATGTGACCGGTGCGGTCCGCGGCATAACATGCGCGGCGCACGGGGGCCTTACCGTGATCGCGGGTGTGACCACCGAAACGACGCTGGTCGATCTTGCCCTCGGGCGTGCGGTTGAACGGCAGACCCATCTTCTCGAGGTCGAGCACCGCGTCGATGGCCTCCTTGGCCATGATCTCGACGGCGTCCTGGTCGGCGAGGTAGTCGCCGCCCTTGACCGTGTCGAAGGTGTGCCACTCCCAGTTGTCTTCCTCCACGTTCGCCAGCGCGGCGCACATGCCGCCCTGGGCCGCGCCGGTGTGGCTGCGGGTGGGGTAGAGCTTGGTCAGTACCGCGGTGCGGGCGCGGGGACCGGCCTCGATCGCTGCGCGCATGCCGGCGCCGCCGGCACCGACGATGACCACGTCATAACGGTGTTCCTGCATGAAGTCTGTGCTCCCCTAGCTCGCCGAGATATTGGGGTCGAAGGTGAAGATGACGTACGTGCCGAGGCCCATGATCAGGATCATCGAGAGAACGAGGATCGTGGTCAGCCAGAAGCGCGTGGAGTCCTTGCGGGAGTAGTCCGCGATGACCGTGCGGAGTCCGTTTCCGCCGTGCAGCTGGGCAAGCCACAGCATGGTGAGGTCCCAGAACTGCCAGAACGGGCTGGACCAGCGGCCTGCGACGAACGCGAAGTTGATGCGGTGCACACCGTCGTCGAGCATCAGCATGATGAAGAGGTGGCCGAGCACGAGGAAGATCAGTGCGAGACCGGAGAACCGCATGAACAGCCAGGCGTACAGCTCGAAGTTGTTCTTCGAGGTCCGGCGCGGAGAGCGCGGGTTGTCCAGGCTGGCGGGACGGTCGTAGGTCTTGCCGAGACTCTTGGCTTCTGTCGTCATGTCAGTGCCCCGCAAACATGTTGTAGAAGATGCGGCCTGCGCCCGGGATCATCACCAGGAACCAGATCGCGAGGATTACCCAGAGCATCAGGCGCTGGTACTGCGGTCCCTTGGACCAGAAATCCACCAGCATCACCCGGACACCGTTCAGTGCGTGGTACAGCACCGCGGCGACGAGAGCGAGCTCCATGAGCCCGACGATCGGGTTCTTGTAGGTCTCGATGACACTGTCGTACGTGTCGGGATTCACCCGCACGAGCGCGGTGTCCAGCACGTGCACGAATAGGAAGAAGAACGTCATTACGCCTGTGATCCGGTGCAAAACCCAGGACCACATTCCGGGGTCGCCCCGGTAAAGCGACCGTGTGCGCTCCTTGGCCGGAGCGGCTTCAGTCGTAGTACTCATCGAGTGCTGTGCCTCCAACGTCATTGGTGGACGTGTCGAGTCTGCGCAGCGTTGCGGACATACCACAACTGGGGACCCGACGTGTTCCTGAACCGACTTCTCTGAACTCTAAACCCAACAGAAACGCGGGAACTAATTCGAGTCGGGGTTCGTACCGCCCCTGCAAATGAACTTAGGTTTGCCTCTCCAATACGGATCGGGTCGTCCCGGGCGATTCTCTGCATCCATTCAGCCCACGTGATTGGATGGGTAACCATGGTCGAGATCGATTGGAAACTGTTGCGCGCCAACGCGCATGAGGTGATGGAGAGGGCCTACGCGCCCTACTCCGGGTTCGCGGTGGGGTCGGCGGCGCTGGTGGACGATGGACGAATCGTCGTCGGATGCAATGTGGAAAATGTCTCATACGGTTTGGGGCTCTGCGCCGAGTGCGTACTGGTCGGTAACTTGTTTGCGGGCGGCGGCGGGCGATTAATCGCCTTCACCTGCTGTGACGCGAGTGGCGACATACTCATGCCGTGCGGACGCTGCCGGCAGATTCTCTTCGAGCACGGCGGCCCCGGACTGCTCGTCGACCACCGGGCCGGCGTGCGCCCATTGGAACAGCTGCTGCCGGACGCTTTCGGTCCGGAGGAGAAGGGGAGAATCAGCCATGCATGACGCCTCGTCGATCATCGCCGCCAAGCGCGACGGCCGAGAATTGTCCGGTGCAGAGATCGACTGGGTGGTGGAGGCATTCACCCGGGGTGTCGTGGCCGACGAGCAGATGTCGGCTCTGGCGATGGCGATCTTCTTTCGCGGGATGACGCGCGACGAGGTGAGCCGCTGGACCACGGCGATGATCTCGTCCGGTCACCGCCTCGACTTCACCCACCTCGGCCGCCCCACCGTGGACAAGCACTCGACGGGTGGTGTGGGCGACAAGATCACGCTCCCGCTCGCACCACTGGTCGCCGCGTGCGGCGCCGCGGTCCCGCAGCTGTCGGGACGCGGACTGGGCCACACCGGCGGAACCCTCGACAAGCTCGAGTCGATCCCGGGCTGGCGCGCCGACCTCGACACGTCGGAGATGGCCGAGATCCTGTCCGACCCCGAGGTCGGCGCCGTCGTGTGCGCCGCAAGCTCCGACCTGGCCCCGGCGGACCGGCGGTTGTACGCACTGCGGGACGTCACCGGGACCGTCGAGTCGATTCCCCTGATCGCCAGTTCGATCATGAGCAAGAAGATCGCGGAGGGCACCGGCGCACTGGTCCTCGACGTGAAGGTCGGTTCGGGCGCGTTCATGAAAAAGCTCGACGACGCACGCGAACTGGCCCAGACGATGGTCGACCTCGGGAACGACGCCGGGGTGCGGACGATGGCACTGCTCACGGCGATGGACGCGCCCCTCGGCCACACCGCCGGCAATGCGCTGGAGGTGCGCGAATCGCTGGAGGTGCTCGCCGGGGGCGGCCCGTCCGACGTCGTGGAACTGACCCTCGAACTCGCGCGAGAAATGTTGAAGGCAGCCGGAATCGACGGCGTCGACCCGGCCGACAAGCTGCGGGACGGCTCCGCCATGGACCGCTGGCGGAGAATGATCGCCGCCCAGGGCGGCGACCCCTACGCCGCGCTGCCGACGGCCCGGCACACCGAGGTGCTGCTCTCCGAGTCGGACGGTGTGGTGTGCGGCCTCGACGCCATGGCAGTCGGGCTCGCCGCCTGGCGGCTCGGCGCGGGCCGCACCCGGCAGGGTGAACCGGTGCAGGCGGGGGCCGGCATCGAACTGCACGCGAAGCCGGGGGAGACGGTGTCGGTCGGCACCCCGCTCGTCACGCTGCACACCGACACGCCCGAACGGTTCGCCGCGGCGAAAGCCGCACTTTCCGAAGCCTGGACCGTCGTGGCCGACGCGCCGCCGGTGATCACACCGCTCGTCATCGAGCGGATTGAGGATCCCTCACGCTAACGTCGTCCCATGACCGCACTGGATCTGTCGGCCCTGCGCCGAGCGCCGAAGGTGTTGCTGCACGACCATCTCGACGGAGGTCTCCGGCCCGAGACGGTTCTCGAACTCGCCCGCGACTGCGGCTACGACGCGCTGCCCGCCGACACCGCGCCCGCACTCGCCACGTGGTTCCGGGAGGCAGCGGACAGCGGTTCGCTCGAGCGGTATCTCGAGACGTTCGCCCACACCGTCGCCGTCATGCAGACACGGGCCGGGCTCGAACGCGTCGCCCGGGAATGCGCCGAGGACCTCGCCGACGACGGCGTGGTCTACGCCGAGGTCCGGTTCGCCCCGGAACAGCACCTCGAAGAGGGGTTGACCCTGGACGAGGTGGTGGAACAGGTCCTGCTCGGATTCGAGGCCGGGGAGTCCGCGGCGGAGGTGCGCGGCCAGAACATCCGGATCGGCGTCCTGCTCACCGCGATGCGGCACGCGGCACGGTCCCGGGAGATCGCGGAACTGGCGATCCGATTCCGGGACCGCGGCGTCGTCGGATTCGACATCGCAGGCGCCGAGGCCGGCAATCCGCCCAGCCGCCACCTCGACGCCTTCGAGTACATGCGGGGCAGCAATGCCCACTTCACCATTCACGCGGGTGAGGCGTTCGGCCTGCCGTCCATTCACGAGGCCATCGCGTTCTGCGGCACGGACCGCCTCGGTCACGGAGTCCGGATCACCGATGACATCACGATCGGCGACGACGGCGTCCCGGTGCTCGGCAAGCTGGCGAACTATGTGCGGGACAAGAGGATTCCCCTCGAACTGTGTCCGAGCTCCAACGTTCAGACCGGGGCCGTGGACGCGCTCGAGAACCATCCGTTCGATCTGCTCGCCCGGTTGCGGTTCCGCGTCACCGTCAACACCGACAACCGGCTGATGAGCGACACCAGCATGAGTCAGGAGATGCTCCGCCTGGTCGAGACGTTCGGCTACGGCTGGACGGATCTCGAGCGCTACACCATCAATGCGATGAAGTCGGCCTTCATCCCGTTCGATCAGCGGCTGCAGCTGATCGACGAGGTGATCAAGCCGGGATTCGCCGTGCTGGTGGGCTGACCGCCTGTCAGACCTTCCGCAGGCGGGCCTCGAACTCCCGCTCGAGCTTCCGCCACGCCTCGGCCTCCGCGTCGAAGGGCGCGCTCGGCGCCATCCGCGTCGGGTCCGGGTTGAGGACGAACGAGACGTACCAGCCCAGCGGGTCGGACGACACGAGCGCGGTCTCCACCGAATCGTCGTCGGCGAAATCGGCTGCATCGGTGAACAATTCGACGGCGAGGTCCAGTTGGTCCGCGTCGACCGACTCCGGGCCTGCGGCCAGGTCGTCGGCGAGACCGGGCAGAACGTACACGTTCTCGTCGGTGACCTCGACCTCGAGCGACCCGTCGACGGCCGCCACCTGGATCTCCTCGTACGTGCTGACCTGCGCGAGGGCGTGCTCGTGGTTGTCGGCGAGGTACCGGGCAAGTGCCCGCTCGGACGTGAACACGAAGATCGCGCCGTCGCGCCCGAGGAAGATCGCCTCGTCGTCGAGGTAGCACCGGAGTGTGAAGTACGTCTCCCCGGACGTGATGATCTTGACGGGGTCGACACCCACCGCACCCCAGAACGAGTCGTCTTCTTCTTCCTCGTCGTCCACGGTGTTCAGGTCGAGCGCGACGAACTCCTCGTCTTCCTCGGCCTCCTCGGCGACGTCGTCCACGTCGACAGTGTTCTCGTCGGCGGCCACCAGTTCGGCCTCGGCCACGGCTACCGCCTCGGCGTCCACCTCGGGGGTGGCGACGATGTTGTCGACGGCGTCGAGAACGTCATCCCAGCCCTTCGCGATCGCGGTGCCGATCTGCGCCCACAGTTCCTCGCCCTCGCGTCCCTCGAATGCGCTGGCGCCTGCGGGGAGCGCGCCGAGAATGGGGTTCGCGCTGAAGAATTTGGTGATCACGTCCAGTTCGCAGACTTCACCGATGTTGCGCACCATGTTGAGCGTGTCTTCGAGTTCGCTCACGACGACGGCGTCGGGGTCGCTCGCCGCCAGCTCGGGCACACCGATCAGGTCGAAGCAGAAGTTCTCGTCGGGCTCGAGCTCGGCAGCGGAGAGCCCTGACACCACACCCCACGCGGGGTGCTCGACGAGGTCGTTGTCGGTATTGGTGCGGATGAAGGCAGCGAGTTCTGCCACTGATTCGAACCCGTACAGGTCTTCCTCGTGACCAAGGAATGCTTCCCACTCGTCGTCGCCCTCACGCCACCGTGGTGCCCACAGTGTCACGAGGTCGCCGTCGGTGAGACCGAGTTCGATCGGGACGATGTCTCCAGCCATGGCGCGAAGCCTATCGACCCCGCGGCCAAAGTTATACCCGGGCTGTGTGCGGACCGTTTCCGATGCCCGTCGCGGCCCTGCCGCGGCGGCCGCGACGCCCTCGGCGAGTGACCGTCACACCTTCCCGAACCCGTCCTGCAGCGCCGTCATGACCCGGGTGCGCTGTTCGGTGGCGAGCCGGGCCGCCTCCTGCGTGGTGCTCGTGATCATCGCCGCGAGAGTGCGGGCGTCGAGGCTCGAGATGGAGTCGTCCATCCACAGACCGGTCAACGTGCCGTTCCCGTCGACCTCGGCCGTCACCTGATCGGACTCGCTCGACGCCCGCGCCGTGATCGACTGCAGCCCGGCGAGGGCCTCTTCCAGGAGATTCACCTGCTCGGTGGCCCGGCCGACGATCGCATCCATGTCGTGTTCGCTCACAGTGGTCGCATCCAGCTCGTCGGGGTGGGTTCTTCCTCGTCCTCGATCGCTTGCGCGGCGGCGACGTCGGCGCGGGTGGGCAGGCCGAGCTTGTCGAGGATGTCGGCGGGCATGCCGTCACGGGCGAGTTCGTCGCGGCGGCGCGCGCCGGCCTCCATCGCCGAGCGCCGGCACAGGGTCAGGATCTCGTCCGCGAGCCGCTGGCCGCCGTACCGGAGTTCGCGCGGATCGATGCGGAGTTCGAGCGGCAGACCCTGCTCGGTGGTCCGGACCGAGACGGTGCCGGAGCGATTGCTGACAGCGGCCGTGGTGCCGGCCGGGGGCGGGGTGGGGGGAAACATGATTCCTGTCATTCCGTGGGTCGGTAGAAGCCGTAGAAGCCCATGCCGCTGTTGCTGGTTCGGATCGGTCCGACCTGCACGGGATCACCGGCCTCGACGAGCTGGCCGTTGCCGATCACCATCGCCACGTGGCCGTCCCACACGGCGAGGTCGCCGGGCATCAGGTCGCCCGGATCGACGGCGGTGCCGACGTTCTGTTCCTGCGCCAGGCGCGGAAGACCCACGCCCGCTTCGCCGTACGCCCACTGCGTCAGCCCGCTGCAGTCGAGGCCCTCGCCGGGCGACGTCCCGCCCCAGACATACGGGACGCCTTGCTGCGACAGCGCGTTGCGCACGGCGTCGGCCGCCTCCTTGTTGGGGGCGACGGCGGTGCTGCCGTCGGGCAGGACAACCTCGACGCCCTCACCGCCGTGCGCGGGGTCCGAGGTGGACGGCCCGTGACCGGTGCCTCCCGATCTGCCGGTGAGGGAATCCGCCCGGGACCCACCCGCTGCGCGTCCGCCGGACGAGTGCGCGGCCGGGGCGGCGATGTTCGTCAGGCCGGACATCGGTGACGTCCCCGAGGAACTCGCGAACCCGGACGCGGCGCGGCTCACCGCGTCGGACCCGGCGGGTGTGACAGGGGCGGCGGAGGCGGGCGCCGTGCTCGCGGCGGTCGTGCTCGCGGGCGCGGTGGCGGCGGGCGCGGACGGAACGTCTTCGGCCGGGGTGAGGGTGACCATCTTTCCGGTCTGCTCGGCGAGTTCTGCCCGCACCTTCGCGACGACGGCGGTGGCCCGGCCGAGGTGGTCGAGTGCCGCCGCGACGATCATCGCCTGACCTGGCGGGGTGGCCAGGGCGGGTCCGGCCGCGACCGCGAGGGCGATGAACGACTGCAGGATCTCCTGCAACTGCAGCATTCCGGCCCGGACGATCTCGGACGCCTCGGCGACGACGGCGGCCATGTCGTTGCCGCGATCAGAGACCGCGACCGTCGCCCGCTGCGCCTCCTCGGTCTTCACGATCGCACCGGTGCCGCCCTTGCCCTGCCAGTCGCCGTAGATCGAGCTGATGCCGGTGCGTCCGGTGTCGTGCACCGCGTCGATGGCGACCGAGGACGCGCGCAAGGCGTCGGCGGGACCGCCTGAAGGGAGGACTCCGCTGCCGAACGCGCCGACCAGATCGAGGATCGGGCGGGTGAGGAGATCGATGGGGATCACGGTCAGGCCTCCAGCCCGACCGCGCCGGCGGCGAGCGCGGCCGTCGTGGCCACCTCGGTGCCCTCGTACGCGGCGGCATTGGCGAGCGCGGTCGCACTGATTCCGCCGAGCACGCCGGACAGCTTCTCGATGGAAGTCAGGTGCGCGGCGTGCGCCGTGGCGAATGCGGCGACGAAATCGCCCCCGATCACCCCGAAGACCGGTCCGAGCAGCAGCGGTCCCGCGGCGGCGGCCCCGAGACCCGCGGCCTGCATCTCCACGGACATGGTCGCGGCCGTGGCCGCGAACTCGGCGATACTCGCGGTATCCGCCCTCAAGTCGTTCATCGTCATCCCCCCCAGTCGGATTTGATACCGGTCACCATATTGGACGCGGGGGACACCCGATCGGTTCCACCCCCCAATTCGCCGAGAATCGCGCTCCTGCGAAATCCCGACCCGCGCCCCCTTATTCTTCGAGCATGAACACGCACGTCGTCGACCACCCGCTCGCAGCGGTCCTCCTGACCACGATGCGCGATGCGCGCAGCGACAATGCCACATTCCGTGCCGCCTTGCGAAGGCTGACCCACATGCTGGTGTACGAGGCGATGCGCGAGGCTCCGGTCGACACGTTCGACGTGGTCACCCCCATCGCGACGACCGACGGAGTGCGGCTCAGCCATCCGCCGCTGCTCGTCCCGGTCCTGCGCGCCGGGCTGGGCATGGTCGAGCAGGCAAGCAGCCTGATCCCGCAGGCGCGAGTCGGTTTCGTCGGCATGGCCCGGGACGAGCAGACGCATCTGCCGGTGCCGTATCTCGAGTCGCTCCCGGCGGACCTGTCCGGCATCCCGGTGTACGTCCTCGACCCGATGCTGGCGACCGGCGGTTCGATGGTGCACACGATCGACCTGCTCGTCGCCCGCGGTGCCACGGACGTCACCGCCGTGTGCGTCGTCGCGGCGCCAGAAGGTGTTGCCGCGCTCACGGCGTCCGGTCATCCCGTGCGACTCGTCACCGCGGCGGTCGACGAGGGGCTGAACGGGGACGCGTTCATCGTCCCCGGCCTCGGCGACGCCGGGGACCGGCAGTTCGGACCGCGCTGACGACTCGGCTATAGCACTTCGGCGAACTCGCGCAACAGATTCAACCGCGCCGCGGCCGCCTCGCGTGCCGCGGGTAACGCCGACCGATCCGGCACCGGGACGACCACCTCCAGGTAGCACTTGAGCTTGGGTTCGGTCCCGGAGGGGCGCACCACCACTCGGACCGTCGACCCGGCGAGGACCACGGCGTCGGTGCGGGACTGCCCGCGCAGTGCGGCCAGATCGGTGGCCTCGACGGGCTCGCCGGCCAGTTCGGCCGGCAGTTCCGCCCGCAGCCGTCGCATCATCTCGGTGATGTCCGCGAGGTCGGTGACGCGACGCGACACCTGGTCTCCGGCGTGCAACCCGAATTCGAGCGCGTAGTCGTCCAGCCGGTCGAGGAGTGTCGACCCCTCCGCCCGCAGGGTCGCCGCGAGGTCGGCGGCCATCACCGCCGCGGAGATGCCGTCCTTGTCGCGCACCGACTCCGGGTCGACGCAGTGACCGATCGCCTCTTCGTACGCGTACACGAGACCCTCGCCCGCCCGGACGAGCCACTTGAAGCCGGTGAGGGTCCGGGCGAAACGGGCGCCGCGGGCCGCGGCGAGCTTCCCGAGGAGTGCCGACGAGACGATCGTCGTCGCGACGAGTGAATCCGAGGGGGCGGACGCGAGGACGTGGTCGCCGAGCAGCACCCCCGTCTCGTCTCCGCGGAGCATCCGCCAGCCGTCCGGCCCGCGCACACCGACCGCGCACCGATCCGCGTCGGGGTCCAGGGCCAGCGCGAGGTCGGCGTCGACGTCCGCGGCGAGCGCGAGGACGGCATCCGAGGCGCCCGGTTCCTCCGGATTCGGGAACTCGACGGTCGGGAAGTCCGGGTCGGGGTCGAACTGCGCGGCGACGGTGTGGACGTCGGTGAACCCGGCGGATTTCAGTGCGGCGAGCGCGGTCTCGCCGCCGACGCCGTGCATGGCGGTGAGCGCGATCCGCACGGATCGCGACTCGCCCCTCGGCAGGGACGCGACCCGGTCGACGTAGCGGTCGAGGAGTTCCCTGGACGCCGGTGTCACCGGGGTCCGGGGAACGAGGTCGGCCCGCCCGATCCTGGTGACCGCCGCCTCGATCTCCCGGTCGGACGGCGAGATCAACTGGGCGCCGCCGTCGAGGTAGACCTTGTACCCGTTGTCGGCGGCAGGATTGTGGGAGGCGGTGATCTGCACGCCTGCCGCGGCCCGGAGGCGGCGGACCGCGAACGCGACGATCGGTGTGGGCAGGGGACGGGGGAGGAGGACGACCGAGAATCCTGCGCCCGCCAGCACTTCCGCGGCGGCGACGGCGAACTTCTCCGATCCGTGCCGCGCGTCGCGCCCGACGACGACGGTGGAGCCGCCCAGGCAGCGATCCTTCAGCCACTCGCCCAGCCCGGCGGTCGTGCGGATCACGACGGCGAGGTTCATGCCGTTCGGGCCCGCCCGCACCGGGCCGCGCAGTCCTGCGGTCCCGAAACTCAGCGGCGCGGCGAAGCGGTCGGCGAGTTCGCCGGGGGACAGGTTCGCGAGTTCCGCGCGGGTGCCGGGGTCGGGGTCGGCGTCGATCCAGTCCGCGATCGGATCGTTCACAAGCGCTCCACCAGTTCTCGTAGGAGCCCGCCCATGCGATCGGCGGACGCCCGGCCCGCGGCGAGGACCTCCTGGTGGTTCAGGTGCTCGCCGGTGATGCCTGCCGCGAGGTTCGTCACCATCGAGATCCCGAGGACGCGGGCGCCGAGTGCTCGCGCCGCGATCGTCTCGTGGACGGTGGACATGCCGACGAGGTCGGCGCCGATCGTCCGCAGCATGCGGATCTCGGCCGGGGTCTCGTAGTGCGGGCCTGGCAGACCGGCGTAGACGCCTTCGCTGAGTGATCCGTCGATGTCGCGGGCGAGGGCCCGCAGTTCGGGGTCGTACGCGTCGACGAGGTCCACGAACTCGGCGCCGACCAGTGGTGACCGGGCCGTGAGGTTGAGATGATCGCTGATCAGCACCGGCTGTCCGACGGTGAAGTCCTGGCGGATCCCGCCGGCGGCGTTCGTCAGGATGACGGTCGACGCCCCGGCGGCGATGGCCGTGCGCACGGGGTGGACGACGGACGACAGCGGATGGCCCTCGTAGGCGTGGGTGCGGCCGAGCAGGACGAGGACCCGCTTGCCGCCCACCTCCACGGAGCGGATCGTTCCGGCGTGCCCCGCGGCGGACGGCGGGGTGAACCCCGGGAGGTCGGCCATCGGGACGGTGCAGAGTGATTCGCCGAACCGGTCGGCGGCGGCGTTCCACCCCGATCCGAGGACGACGGCGATCGAGTGTTCGGCGCAGTTCGTGTGCGCGGCGAGCGCGGCGGCCGCGGCGTCTGGCGTTCCCATGAGGCGATAGTCTTCCACTCATGCCCTATCTCGATCGCGACGGCGACGTATTCATCCTGTACCTCGGTACCGAGGGCGAGACGGACAACGAGAACCGCTTCCATCCGGATTGGATCGACGCCACCCACACCGCGCTCGACGAGGTCGAAGCCCACGAGGGTTCCGCAGCGCTGGTGACGACCGCGACGGGCAAGTTCTTCACGAACGGTCTGGACACCACGTGGATCTTCGCCAACACGGACAAGCTCCCGGAATACCTCGACCGCGTGCACACGATCTACAGCCGCCTGCTCGCGTTCCCGATGGCCACCGTCGCCGCCGTCCAGGGCCACAGTTTCGGTGCCGGCGCGATGCTCGCCACCTCCCACGACTTCCGGGTGATGCGCGCCGACCGCGGGTTCTACTGCCTCCCCGAGGTGTCGCTGAACATGCCGTTCACGGTGGGGATGTCGGCGCTCCTGAACACGCGCCTGCCCAAGCAGACCGCCGTCGAGGCGATGACGACGGGTCGCCGTTTCGGCGGTTCCGACGCGCTCGCCGCGGGCATCGTCGACCAGATCGAGGAGGGAGACGCCGTCCTCTCCGCCGCCGTGGAACGGGCCGCCGCGCTCACCGCCACCCGCGGCGCCAACCTGGCCGGAATCAAGCGCGGAATCCATCACGACGCCCTCGCCGCGCTCGCCACGGCGACGGACAAGAGCAACTTCAGCTTCGGGTGAGAGAATGAGCACGTGAATGCGGATGTCGAGGCGGCGGTCAGGTCAATCGAGACCGATCTGATTGCGCTGTCCCATTCGATCCACAGCGAACCGGAACTCGCGTTCGAGGAGTTCCGGAGCGTCGCGAAGATCACCGAACTGCTCAAACGCAGCGGGTTCGACGTGCGCACGGGCATCGCGGACCTGCCGACGGCGTTCGACGCCACGTTCGGCAGCGGCGACCTCGTCCTGGGCATCTGCGCCGAATACGACGCGCTGCCGGAGATCGGGCACGCGTGCGGGCACAACATCATCGCGGCGTCCGCGGTCGGCGCCGGAGTCGCGCTCGCCACGGTGGCCGAACGGCTCGGGATCACGGTGCGGGTCATCGGGACGCCCGCGGAGGAGAGCGGCGGCGGCAAGATCGCCATGCTCGAGAAGGGGGTCTTCGACGGGGTCGCGGCCGCCCTGATGGTGCATCCGGGTCCGATCGACATCACGGGTGCGACGTCGCTCGCACTGGCCGACATCGCGGTCACGTTCAACGGCCGCGAAGCGCACGCGTCGGCCGCGCCGGAGTTCGGGCGCAACGCCGCCGACGCCGCGACCGTCGCCCAGGTCGGCATCGGCCTACTGCGCCAACATCTCTCGCCGGGACAGCAGATCCACGGCATCGTCTCCGACGGCGGAACCGCGCCCAACATCGTTCCCGCCCGTTCCGAAATGCTGTACTACCTGCGCGCCGAGACGGCATGGGCGCTGTCCGAGCTGACGGCCCGCGCGGAAGCGTGCTTCGCGGCCGGGGCACTCGCCACCGGGTGCACCCACGAGATCCGCACGGTGTCGCCCACGTATACGGAACTGACGCCGGATCCCTGGCTGGTGGCGACGTACCGGGAGCAGATCGTCGACATGGGGCGGACCCCGCTGCCGCTCGAATGGGAGGGCGTCCGTCCGCTGGGCAGCACCGACATGGGCAACGTCACCAACGTCCTGCCCGGAATCCATCCCATCATCGGCCTCGACTCGGGAGGTGCGGTGACGCATCAGCCGCAGTTCGCGGCGGCGTGCATCACCGAATCTGCCGACCTGGCCGTGATCGACGGAGCGATTGCCCTGGCGCGCACGGCAGTTCGCGCTGCAACGGACGACACACAGCGGGTGCGGCTGTTGGAAGGAGTTGATCGCCGGTGAACGCGGCAGTCGACAAATGGATTTTCGCTCACACCGACGAACTGTCCCAGTGGCGACGGCACATCCACGCCAATCCCGAACTCGCACGACACGAGTACGCGACGACGGAATTCGTGGCCACCCGCCTGGCCGCGGCGGGGCTGTCACCCGAACTGCTTCCCGGGGGAACGGGGCTCACGTGCGATCTGGGGCCGTCGGACGGTCCCCGCATCGCGTTGCGCGCCGACATGGACGCGCTCCCGCTCCAGGAACTCACCGGCGCCACGTACTCGTCGACGGTGCCGGGCGTGTCGCACGCCTGCGGGCACGACGCGCACACCACCATCCTGCTGGGAACCGGTCTGGCCCTCAGTGAGATCCCCGACCTGCCGGTGGGTGTCCGGCTGATCTTCCAGCCCGCCGAGGAGGTCATGCCCGGGGGTGCGCTGGAGGTCGTCGCGGCCGGACGGCTCGAAGGTGTGTCGAGGATCTTCGCCCTCCACTGCGATCCGCGACTGGCGGCCGGTCGGGTCGGGGTACGGCTCGGCGCGATCACGTCCGCGGCCGACACGGTCGAGGTCGTGCTCGACTCGCCGGGCGGCCACACGTCCCGTCCGCACCTGACCACCGACCTCGTGTTCGCGCTGGGCACCGTCGTGACCGGATTGCCGGGCATGCTCAGCAGGCGGATCGACCCGCGCACCGGCACCGTCATGGTGTGGGGCGCCGTGAGCGCAGGCCGGGCCCCCAACGCCATCCCGCAGACCGGCATGATGACCGGCACCGTGCGGACCGGCGATCACGAGACGTGGGAGATGCTCGAGCCGCTGGTCCGGGAGATCGTCCACGGGCTCCTCGCGCCCACCGGGGTGCGGTATCAGCTGAACTACCGCCGCGGCGTCCCGCCCGTCGTCAACGACGAGGTGTCGACGCGCATGTTCGAGGACGCGATCCGGACCGTCGGCCCGGACGCCCTCGCCGACACGCCGCAGTCGGGCGGCGGCGAGGACTTCTCCTGGTATCTCGAAGAAGTTCCCGGCGCGATGGCCCGGCTCGGCGTCTGGTCGGGCGTCGGCGAGCAACTCGACATCCACCAGCCCACGTTCGATCTGGACGAGCGGGCGCTCGGCGTCGGCGTGCGGGTGCTGTCGAGCCTGGTGCTGGCCGAGGCGCAGCGTTAGGCGCTATTCGGTGCCCGGACCGACGTTGCGGCTGTTGCGGGTGCGCAGGTCGCGTACGTAGTCGGCGGGGGCCCCGGCGATCTCTGCGGCGTCGGCCATCACCCCGAGGTAGCGGGCCGACGGCAGACCGCCCTCGTACGCGTCGAGCACGTACAACCACGCGAGTTCGGGTTCGCCGTCGGTGTCCACGCGGACGCGGATCTTGCGGTGGATGCCGAGTTCGGAGCCCTCCCATCGGTCGAGGCTGACCTCGTCCTCCTCGGGGACGTCGTAGAGGACGACGAACACCTTGGAATCGGGGTCCTCGACCACGGTGGCGAGTGCGCCCTCCCAGCCGATGTCCCCGCCACTGAACGTCAGTCGCCAGCCGTGCAGCCAGCCCGTCCCCGCCATCGGCGAATGAGGGCAGCGCTGCAACATCTGCTCGGGATGCATGTTGGACCCGTAGGCGGCATAGATCGACACGGCGGCAAGCCTAAACGGTGGCTAGTAATCTGTTGCATGCAGTGCACGACACGACGCGCTGCGATCGTAGGAAAAGCCGGCCGGAGACCCCGGTCGTCAGGTGAATTGGAGGACAGATGACCCGAATCGTGATCATTGGTGGCGGGCCTGCCGGATACGAGGCAGCGTTGGTGGCCGCACAGCACGGCGCCTCCGTCTCCTTGATCGATTCGGACGGCGTGGGCGGCGCCTGCGTTCTGTTCGACTGCGTGCCGTCCAAGACCTTCATCGCGTCCACCGGCGTGCGCACCGACATGCGTCGCGCCACCGACCTGGGGATTGCGCTCGATCCGGAGCAGGCCACGGTCGCTCTGCCGCAGATCCACGCCCGCGTGAAGAGCCTCGCGCAGGCGCAGTCCTCCGACATCCGCACCCGCCTGCAGACCGTGGGTGTCGAACTGCTGTCGGGCACCGCGGAGCTCACCGACCAGCGGCTCGGCATGGCGTCGCATCAGGTGTGTGCGACCCTCGAGAACGGCGAGAAGAAGACACTCGACGCCGACGTCGTCCTCATCGCCACCGGCGCGAGCCCCCGGGTGATCCCCGGGGCGGAGCCGGACGGTGAGCGGATCCTGACGTGGCGCGACCTCTACGACCTCGACGAGCTGCCCTCGCACCTCGTCGTCGTCGGTTCCGGTGTGACCGGCGCCGAGTTCGTGTCCGCCTACACCGAGATGGGTGTCAAGGTCACCCTGGTGTCCAGCCGCGACCGTGTCCTGCCCGGTGAGGACGCCGACGCGGCCCTCGTCCTCGAGGACGTCCTCGCCGAACGCGGCGTCACCCTCGTCAAGCATGCCAGGGCCGACGCCGTGAAGCGCACTGAGGACGGCATCGTCGTCGTCCTCGCGGACGGCCGCACCGTCGAGGGCAGCCACGCCCTGATGACGGTTGGTTCGGTCCCCAACACGCAGGGCCTCGGGCTGGAGAAGGTCGGCATCGAACTCGACAAGGGTGGCTACCTGCGGGTGGACCGGGTGTCGCGCACGCCGGTGTCGGGGATCTACGCGGCGGGCGACTGCACCGGCTTGCTGCCGCTGGCGTCGGTCGCCGCCATGCAGGGCCGCATCGCGATGTACCACGCGCTCGGCGAGGGCGTCAGCCCCATCAAGCTGAAGACGGTGGCGTCGGCCGTGTTCACCCGCCCCGAGATCGCGACCGTGGGCGTCAGCCAGGCCGCGATCGACGACGGCGAGGTGCCTGCCCGCACCGTCATGCTCCCGCTCAACACCAACCCGCGCGCGAAGATGTCCGGGCTGCGTCGCGGTTTCGTGAAGATCTTCTGCCGTCCGGCCACCGGTGTGGTGATCGGCGGCGTGGTGGTGGCCCCCAACGGGTCGGAGCTGATCCTGCCCATCGCCATCGCCGTGCAGAACAACCTCACCGTCAACGATCTCGCCGCGACGTTCTCGGTGTACCCGTCGCTGACGGGGTCGATCACCGAGGCGGCTCGCCAGCTGATGCGGCACGACGACCTGGATTGATCCCGAAATGTGGGAATCGCATTTCATATAGTGGCTCCTGCGGTGAGATAGTCGAGGCACGGTCCGAAATCATCGGCCGTGCCTCGGCGCTCTCCCGCCCCGCAGACCCAGGACGGACAGGGTGTTCTCACCTGATCTCCGCTTTGACGTGCCTCCTGGGAGTCGACATGCCGCAATCACTTGCCCGCCGCATGGAGGGGCTGCACAGCTCCGCCATCCGTGACCTGCTCACCCTCACCGCCCGGCCCGACGTGGTCAGCCTTGCGGGCGGGCTGCCGGACCCCGAATTCATTCCGCGGGAACGGATCCGGAAGGAAGCCGAACTCGCGCTCGCGGACCCGGCGTCCGTCCAGTACGGCGAGACCACCGGGCTGCGCAGGCTCCGTGACGTGCTCGCCGCACGGGAGGGCGCCAAGATCGGCCGCCCACTCGACGCCGCGGACGTCGTCGTCACCCACGGCTCCCAGCAGGCGCTGAGCCTGCTCGCCCAGGTGCTGCTCGACCCCGGCGACGTCGTGATCGTCGAGGAACCCGCCTACACCGGCGCGCTGCAGGTGTTCCGTGCCGCGGAGGCCGACGTCCGGTCCGTCCCACTCGACGCAGACGGCATGGACACCGCCGCCCTGCAGGGCCTGCTCAAGTCCGGACTGCGGCCCACCGTCGTCCACACGGTGAGCAATTTCCACAACCCGCGCGGCGTCGTCCTGGCGGCCGGCCGCCGGGAACACCTCGCCGCACTGGCCGACCGCTACGGCTTCTGGGTGATCGAGGACGACCCGTACGGCGAACTCTTCTTCGACGGACCACCGCCCGCGCCTGTCGCGGCGCTGTCGGACCGGGTGATCCGGCTGTCCAGCGCCTCGAAGATCCTGGCACCCGCGCTGCGGGTCGGGTGGCTGCACGGCGACCGCCGGGTGTGCGAGGCCGTCGAACTGCTCAAACAGGGTGCGGACCTGTGCGGTTCGTCACTGACCCACCAGATCGCCGCCGGACTGCTGTCGGACGAGCCGTGGCTGGACCTGCACCTGGAGATGCTGCGCGCCCGCTACGGGTCCCGGGCCCGGGCACTCGCCGACGGTGTCGCCTCGACGTTCGGCGACCGCGCCGACGTGTCCTCGGCCGTGGGCGGAATGTTCTGCTGGACCGAATTTGCCGACTCGGGTCTGGACACGGCCGCGCTGCTGCAGACCGCGGTCGAACACGGTGTGGCCTTCGTCCCCGGATCGGCGTTCGGCGTCGCCGCGGAACACCGGAGCGCTCTGCGGCTGTGCTTCGCGACCTGTCCGGAAGCCGTGTTGACGGGCGCGGCGGCGAGGCTCGGCGACGCGTACGCCGATCACGCCCAGTCGTAGGTCCGCTCGACCGCCTTGTTCCACTCGGCGTACAGCCGGGTGGACTCGGCCTCGTCCATCCCGGGCTCCCAGGTCTTGTCGACGGCCCAGTTCGCGCGGATGTCGTCCTCGCTCTCCCAGAAGCCGACGGCCAGGCCCGCGGCGTACGCGGCGCCCAGCGCCGTCGTCTCGTTGACGACGGGCCGGATGACGGGCACCGCGAGAATGTCCGACTGGAACTGCATGAGCGTCTCGTTGACGACCATGCCGCCGTCCACCTTGAGGGAGGCGAGTTCGACGCCCGAATCGGCGCGCATCGCCTCGATCACCTCGCGAGTCTGATACGCGGTGGCCTCGAGGGCGGCCCTGGCGAGATGGCCCTTGTTCACGAACCGGGTGAGTCCGACGATCGCCCCGCGGGCGTCGGGCCGCCAGCGTGGGGCGAACAACCCGGAGAACGCGGGCACGAAGTAGGCGCCGCCGTTGTCGTCGACCGACTTCGCCAGATCCTCGATGTCCTTGGCCGAACTGATGATTCCCAGGTTGTCGCGCAGCCACTGCACCAGCGAGCCGGTGACGGCCACGGACCCCTCGAGCGCGTAGACGGCTGGTTTGTCGCCGATCTTGTAGCAGACGGTGGTGAGGAGGCCGTGTTTGCTGTGCACGGGTGTGGTTCCCGTGTTCAGTAACAGGAAGTTCCCCGTCCCGTACGTGTTCTTTGCTTCGCCTTCGGACAGGCATGCCTGCCCGAACGTCGCGGCCTGCTGATCGCCGAGGATTCCCGCGACGGGCACACCCGGCAGCGTCCCCCGTTCGCGTCCGACGCCGTAGATCTCCGACGAGCTGCGGATCTCCGGCAGCATCGACATCGGGATGCCGAAATCGGCGCAGATCTCCGGATCCCAGTCGAGGGTCTCGAGATTCATCAACAGCGTCCGGGAGGCGTTGGTGACATCCGTCACGTGGGTGCCCTCGGTGATGTGCCACAGAATCCAGCTGTCGATCGTGCCGAAGCAGAGCTCGCCGGCCTCCGCCTTCGCGCGGGCGCCGTCGACGTTGTCGAGGATCCAGCGGACCTTCGGCCCCGAGAAATACGTGGACAGCGGCAGGCCGGTGCGCTTCTGGTAGCGGCCCGGGCCCTCGTCGCCGCCGAGCTGCGTGCACAGTTCGTCGGTGCGCGTGTCCTGCCAGACGATGGCGTTGTACACGGGTTCTCCGGTGTTGCGGTCCCACACGACCGCCGTCTCGCGCTGATTGGTGATCCCGATCGCGGCGATGTCGCGTTTGGTGAGATCGGCCTTCGCGAGCGCGGACGCCACCACCTCGCGGGTGTTGATCCACAGCTGCTTCGGGTCGTGCTCCACCCAGCCTGCGCGCGGAAAGAACTGCTCGTGTTCCTTCTGGGCGACGCTCACCACGGCGCCGTCGTGATCGAAGATCATGCAGCGGCTGGAGGTGGTGCCCTGGTCTATCGCGGCGATGTACTGAATCACACGCATGAAGCTACTAGCCTGGGCATGAATCCGTCGTCATCTCACAGGAGCCCGAGTTGAGTAGTCAGCCTGGTGTGCAGTTCCTCGGTCCCCGGCAGCGCGATGCCGCCTGGGACGAGCTGCAGACCGAACAGTTCGACGTCGTCGTGATCGGCGGTGGTGTGGTCGGTGCCGGTGCGGCCCTGGACGCGGCCACCCGCGGGCTGAAGGTGGCGTTGGTGGAGGCGCGCGACTACGCGTCCGGAACGTCGAGTCGCTCGTCGAAGATGTTCCACGGCGGGCTGCGCTATCTCGAGCAGCTCGAGTTCGGACTGGTCCGGGAGGCGCTCCGGGAGCGTGAGCTGTCGTTGACCACCCTCGCGCCGCACCTGGTGAAGCCGCTCAAGTTCCTGTTCCCGATCACCCACCGGCTGTGGGAGCGGCCCTACATGGCGGCAGGAATCTTCCTCTACGACCGGATGGGTGGCGCCAAATCGGTTCCGCCGCAGAAGCATCTGACCCGCGCGGGTGCGCTGCGGATGGCGCCGGGCCTCAAGCGCAACTCGCTGACCGGCGGCATCCAGTACTACGACACCGTCGTCGACGACGCCCGGCACACCATGACCGTCGCGCGCACCGCCGCCCACTACGGGGCGGTCGTGCGGACGTCGACGCAGGTTGTCGGTTTCCTGCGGGAGGCGGACCGGGTGTCCGGAGTACGGATCCGGGACTGCGAGGACGGGCGCACCGCGGACGTGAAGGCGAACGTCGTCATCAACGCGACCGGTGTGTGGACCGACGAGATCCAGGCGCTGTCGCGGCAACGCGGCCGTTTCCGCGTCCGCGCGTCCAAGGGCGTCCACATCGTGGTGCCCCGAGACCGGATCGTCAGCGACGCCGCGATCATCCTCCGCACCGAGAAGTCGGTGCTGTTCGTCATC
This sequence comes from Rhodococcus sp. NCIMB 12038, assembly GCF_002165735.1. Classification (NCBI taxonomy): domain Bacteria; kingdom Bacillati; phylum Actinomycetota; class Actinomycetes; order Mycobacteriales; family Nocardiaceae; genus Rhodococcus; species Rhodococcus sp. NCIMB 12038. Next base: position 19,407 of record NZ_NHML01000012.1, on the reverse strand, counting down.
CCGTGGGGCAGTCACTGGATCATCGGCACCACCGACACGGACTGGAACCTCGACCTCGCGCATCCGGCTGCCACCAAGGCCGACATCGACTACATCCTCGGTCACGTCAACAAGGTGCTGGTGACGTCGCTGACCCACGACGACATCGACGGCGTCTACGCGGGTCTGCGTCCCCTGCTCGCCGGGGAGAGCGACGAGACGTCGAAGTTGTCGCGCGAGCACGCCGTCGCGCGTGTGGCGCCGGGCCTCGTCGCCATCGCGGGCGGCAAGTACACCACGTACCGTGTGATGGCCGAGGACGCCGTGGATCTCGCGGCCGAGGACATCCCGGCGCGGATGGCGCCGTCCATCACCGAGAAGGTGCCGCTCGTGGGTGCGGACGGCTATTTCGCGCTGGTCAACCAGACTGTGCACCTCGGACAGCTGTACGGGCTGCACCCGTACCGGGTGAAGCACCTGCTGGACCGGTACGGCTCACTGATCGGCGAGGTGCTCGACCTGGCGGCCGACAAGCCGGAACTTCTCCAGCCCCTCACCGACGCACCGGCCTACCTGCAGGTCGAGGTCGTGTACGCGGCGGCGGCCGAGGGCGCGCTGCACCTCGACGACATCCTCGCCCGGCGCACCCGCATCGCGATCGAGTACTCGCATCGGGGTGTGAACTGCGCCGAGCAGGTGGCGCAACTGGTCGCTCCGGTCCTCGGCTGGGACGCCGACGACATCGACCGCGAGGTGAAGACGTACCAGGCGCGGGTGGAGGCGGAGGTGCAGTCGCAGGCGCAACCGGACGACCTGTCCGCCGACGCGCTGCGGGCGGCGGCACCGGAATCGCGGATCGAACTGCTCGAACCGCCGGTCAGTGTGTCAGAAATACCTTGATCACCACGATGGCCGCTGCGACGGCGGCGAGGCCGATCGCCGCCCAGTGGGTGCCGGACGTGACCTTCTCGCGGCGGAGACGGCTGATCACGTAACTGATCGACGCGATCCGGGTGATCATCGCGAACTCGGCGATCAACTGCGCCGTCCTCGGCTCGAGCCAGCCGATCAGCGCGGTGCACAGGATGACGCTGGGGACGACGGCCGACGTCAGGATGGGCAGGCTGTCGCGGAGTTCGTCGGTGCGTTCGGCGCGGGTGAGGGTGCGGTCGAGTCGTAGTGTCTGGCCGACGGACTCGGCGAAGATGTGCGCGAGGAAGGTGGACAGCGCCGCTCCGACGACGATCGCGATGGCGACGGTTTCCTGCGCCTTGGTGACGGGGATCAGCGCGGCGAGGACCAGGATGTTGCCGTAAATGTAGGCGCTGATGCGCCGGGCGACACGCTCGGTGTCGATCGGGGCGTCGGTCAGCTGCGCGGGGCGGTTGAAGAGCTTCGGAAGGTCCCACTCCATGGCCCCGAGCATTCCACGCGCACGCGGTCAGCGAGTGTGGACGAGCGATTTCGGTGCGTGTGCGGCGACGACCCCGGAGAGCGCCATGACGACGAGGGCTGAAACAGCGATGAATTCCATGTGATTCAGCGTCGTCCCGGAACCCGTGAGCAATGTGGGCGTTGCCTGTGAGCTTCCTGGGAACTCAGACTTTCGGGCTGTAGTGCTGGGGGTCGTCGCGCCGGTCGACCGGGGGAAGATTGCGCCGGGGCGTGTGGACGAGCGGTGCGTGCGCGGGGGCGCGTCCGGTCTCGCGGTCCCAGCCGGCGCGGGCGCGCGGGTGATAGCGGTACCGCCAGGGGACGAGGCGGAAGGCAGCGTTCACGGCGCGGCCGACGAGAGTGTGCAGGCGCTCGTCGCGGGTGGTCCAGCGGTAGCCGAGGAGGTCGCGGACCGGTGGGTCGTACATGCCGACCGTCAGCCACACGAAGCCCCTCGCCACCGGGATGCGGAGGATCGTCCAGACCGGGGCGGGCAGCCACGACAGGAACGGGGGAGCGCCGAGTCCGGACAGGTCGAGGACGTCGCGGGTGGCCTTGTTGTCCTCGAGGACGTTGCGGCACATGTGATCCCAGTACTCACAGAACGCTTCCCAGGTTTCCGGGACGGGGCGCATGCTCATCCCGTACAGGCGGTACCACTGAATGTGCTCGGTGAAGAGGCGGCGCTTCTGGTCTTCGGTGAGGCCACCCATGAAGTTGTCGCCGGTGAGGATGGTGCCCATGAAGAACGTGGCGTGCGCCCAGTAGAACGTGTCGGGGTCGAGGGCGTGGTACCTGCGGCCGTGTTTGTCGATCCCCTTGATGTCGTCGTGGTATCCCCGGACCTGTTCGGCGGTCCGCTGAGCGCGGTCGCCGTCGAAGACGACGCCGCCGATCGGGTACAGCGACCGGTAGAGCCGCTCCCATCGCTCGTCGAAGAAGCGGGAGTGTTCCTCGACTCCGGCGCCGAGACCGGGGTGCATGTTCTGCATCGACCCGGCCCACACGCCCTGCAGCATTCCGCGCCAGTCGCCGAAATACTTCCAGGTCAGCGAATCGGGGCCGAGGGGGACGGGGTCGGAGGCCGGGACGGGCGTACCGTCCGAGTTCAAGTGACTACGCACGTTGTCAGACTAGGATCTGACAACACGCGTAGTCAAGGATTGGGGCGAGAAGAGTGACGCTGGAGGACCGGCGGGAAGCACGGCGGAAGTCGCTGCTGCGGGCGGGCGTCGCACTGCTCGGTGCGGCGGACGGGCCCGCCGTGAACGTGCGCGCCGTCTGCCGCGCGGCATCGCTGACCGAACGGTACTTCTACGAGTCGTTCCGGGACCGGGACGAATTCGTGCGCGCCGTCTACACCGCGGTGGGAGACGAGGCGCGGGCCGCTCTCGTGGCGGCGGTGGCGTCCACCGAGACGGCACGGGAGCGCGCCGAGGCGGCCGTGGACGCATTCGTGAAGCTGATGGTCGACGATCCCGCCATGGGCCGCGTCCTGCTGCTGGCGCCCCTGTCCGAACCCGCGCTGAGCAGGCGGGGCATCGACCTCATGCCCGGCTTCGTCGGACTCGTGCACGACCAGCTCTCCGCCGTCGACGACGAGGTGGAGAAGCAACTCGTCGCCGTCGGGGTGGTCGGCGCCCTCACGACGCTGTTCATCGGATATCTCGACGGAACTGTTGCCGCGTCGCGCGAGCAATTCGTCGCGCATTGCGTCACTCTGGTGGTGCAGGCAAACAAGGCCGGCCACGAGTGAGGTGCGCATGCCGTTCCAGGTGTCCGTGGACGATCCGACTCGCCCGCAACCCGAGCTCCGGGTACTCGACCGCAAGTTCTTCCAACTCGTCGGTGAGTTCGTCTACGTCCACGGAGACACGGTGGTGACGGTGCCCGGCTGCGCCCCGATGCCGTGCCTGCTCCGCACGGATCTCGCCTCGATCCCGGCGCCGCTGCAGGGTCTGCTCACCCCGTACGGCCGGCAACTGCTTCCCGCGATCATGCACGACGACCTCTGCAAACGTGCGAGCGCGCTGGGGCCGGAGGGAAACACGCTGCGACGCCACGCGGACGAACTGTTCCGGCTCGGCCTGCTCGACGAGGGCGTCGGACCGTTCCGCAGCCGCATCTTCTGGGTCGGCGTCGAGGTCGGCCGGTTCTGGACGTTTACCGACGCCGTCCGGTTCCTGCTGATCACGCACCAGGTGCTCGGGATGCTGTGCTGGGTGGTGGGCGTGCCGTGGGCCGTGGCGACCTCGCACTTCGGCCTGGCCGCCCTCCTGCTCGTGCTGCCGGTCCTACTGTCGCTGTTGTGGCGCAGAGATTTTCCCGTCGCCCTGCTCGGGTGCATCCTGCTGCCTCTGATCGCGCCGACGTATCTGCTGACGATCGGCACCGCCGCGGTGCTGTGGGTGCCGGACGGTGCCGCCTGGTTGCTCGGCCGCAGGCGCACGCGCCGACCTCCGCCGCTCGGACCGCCGACGACGGTCCTGCGCTAATCCGCTCTTGGCGGTTGGCAGTACGTGCAGAAGAAGATCTCCTGGCGGCCGAGGTCGTGGCCTTCGATCACCGTCCCGCAGCGGCGGCACCGTTGTCCGGCCCGCCCGTACACCCACGGCCGGCGACGGATCGAGTTGTTCTTGTCGGCGTGAATCATGCGATGCGCGAGCGTGACCATGGCGGGCAGGTCGGTCACCTCGGACGCCGGAGTGTACGGGTGGACGCCGCGGAGGAAGCAGACTTCGTTGCGGTACACGTTGCCGAGGCCGGCCAGATTGCGTTGATCGGTGAGGGCGAGACCGATGGGCTGCTCGCCGGCCGCCCGCAGATTTTCGATCGCTGTGCCGGCATCCCAGTCCGGGCCCAGCAGATCGGGTCCGAGGTGGCCGACCGCGGACTCCTCGTCGTCACGCCGGAGGATCTCGGTGATGCCCAGCGAGAATCCGACCGCCACCCGGTCTTCGGTGGCCAGCACGATGCGCGCCTGGTGCGCCGGACGCCGCCACCTCGAGTCCGGCGCGTAGATGTGCCACGCACCCTCCATCTTCAGGTGCGTGTGGATGGAGTGGTCGCCGACCCGGATGAGGAGGTGCTTTCCCCGGCTGACCACCTCGTCGACCACCTCACCGGACAGGTCGACGGTGGCGTACCGGGGCACCCGCACGTCGCACCGGGTCAGGACCTTGCCTTCGAGGGCGTCGCGCAGCGAGTTGGCTGTGCGCCAGACGGTGTCGCCTTCGGGCATGTCAGGCTCGCAACCGGAATCCGCGTGGAGTGGGCGAGAACCCGGCCTCGGTCAGGATCGGTGCGAAGTCGCTGCCGTGGATGGTGTCGCCGTCCACCTTCTCGACCACGATCCTGTCGATCCCACCTCGCTTGACAACTCCGGCGAGCGTGACGGCCGCGGTGCGGAGCACACCCGGGTCGTCGGTGAACGTGAGGACGGTGCGGCCGCCGCGTTCGACGAACAGGATCAGTTCGCCCTCCACCAGCACCACCAGTCCGCCGGCCTTGCGTCCCGGCCGGTGCGCGGGCGCGTCGTCACCGCGTCGCGGCCAGGGCAGGGCCGCACCGTACGGGTTGGCGGGATCGCTGGCGGCGAGCGTCACGGCGGGCAGCGTGGTGTGCCTGCCCTCGAGCGAATCGCCGTAGCTCCGGAGCCGGTCCACCACGGGGGGAGTGGAGAACTGGGCACCGCCGAGCGACTCGACGAAATGTCCCCGCCGGCAGCGGCCGTTGTCCTCGAATGTGCCCAGCACCTTGTACATCAGTGCGAAGCCGCCGGGAACGTTCTCGGTCATCACGGACCCGCGGGTCACCACCCCGTACCGCTCCAGCAGCAGTTCGGCGGTGGCGCTGGCCCGCAGCGTGGCATCGGATTCGGCGGCGGGCAGAATCGACCACCGTCCCCCGACCGTGGGCGGCGCCGTGCGCACCGGCACCGTCAGACTGCGATACGCCCGGGCGCGCGGGGGACGTCGCGGCGACCGGTGGCTCGTGGTGGTTCTGGACGTGTCCGACAGCAGGGCACGTACCGGGGCGAGGGTGTCGTTGCCGATGTGACCCAGCCACACCAGATCCCACAACGCGGTGGCCAGCGCGGTGTCGTCGGACATCTCGAGGGTGTCCGCGAGTTGCCGGAAGAAGTACGCCCCGCCGCCGGACAGCGTGTTGAGCACCCGGCTCTGCACGTCGGTCAGGTCCGACTCTGTGGGCGCGGTCAGTGTGAGCGGTGCGGTGTCGGCGGGGTGAAGGCACACCCACCCGTCCTTGCCGGAGATGCTGCCCGCGCCCGACCACAGCACCTCACCGGTGGACGTGAGTTCGTCGAGCATGGCGGGGGAGTAGTCGGCGACCCGGGACGGCAGGATCAGTGACTCGAGTGCCGACGCGGGAACGGGAACACCGGCAAGCTGTTCCACGACGGTCGCGACGCCGTCGATACCGCGCAGCGTGCCCCCGACGTGCTGCCACGCCGGGAGGAAGCGGCCGAGCGTCGCCGTGCTGACCGGTTCGACCTCCTGACGCGCCGCGGCCAGCGAGCGTCTGCGCAGGCGGCGCAGGACCTCGGAATCGCACCACTCGCTGCCCGTCGCCCCGGGGCGGAACTCGCCTTCGACCACCCGCTTGCCCTGCGCGAGCCGCTGCAGGACGTCGCGGGCCACTGCCGAACCGAGACCGAAACGGGCCGCGGCGTCGGTGATCGTGAACGGGCCGTGGGTGCGGGCGTACCGGCTGATCAGATCGGCCAGCGGATCGTCGACGGGTTCGATGAACGCGGCGGGAACACCGATGGGCAGCGGCACGCCGAGCCCGTCGCGCAGGCGTGCCGCATCCTCGATGGCCGTCCACCACTCGTGACCGGCGAACGACACGCCGAGCGCCCGCTTCGCGCGCACGAGTTCGTCGAGCCAGGGGGCGGGATCGTCGGTCGACCGTGCGGCGACCTCCTCGGAGGTGAGCGGCCCCAGCAGCCGCAGGAGGTCGGCGACGCCCTCGAGGTCCTTCGCCTTGCGGTCGGGGAGCAGTCGCTGGAGTTCGAGTTCGGCGCGGGCGATGACGTCGGCGTCGAGCAGTTCCCGCAGTTCCACTCGCCCGAGCAGTTCCGCCAGCAGGGTCGAGTCCAGGGACAGGGCCGCGGCCCGGCGTTCGGCGAGCGGGCTGTCGCCCTCATACATGAACTCGCCGACGTAGTTGAACAGCAGTGCCCCGGCGAACGGTGACGGCGACTGCGTCTCCACCTCGACGATGCGGATCTGCCGTCGTGCGAGCCTGCGCAGCAGGTCTTTCAGCGCCGGCAGGTCGTACACGTCCTGCAGACACTCGCGGACGGTCTCGAGCAGAACCGGGAACGTCGGATACCGGCGGGCCACGTCGAGCAACTGGGCGGACCGCTGCCGCTGCTGCCACAGCGGTGCGCGCTTCCCCGGGGTTCGGCGGGGCAGCAGCAGCGCCCGGGCGGCGCACTCCCGGAACCTGGACGCGAACAGCGCCGATCCGCCGACCTGTTCGGTGACGATGTCCTCGATCTCGTCGGTGTCGAAGACGAAGAGGTCGGCGCCGGGCGGCGTGTCCTCGGTGTCGGGGAGGCGCACGATGATGCCGTCGTCGGATGCCGTCGCGTTCGAGTCGAGGCCGTAACGCTCACTCAGCCGGGCACTGACCGCCAGCGCCCACGGCGCATGCACGCGTTGGCCGTACGGCGAATGCAGAATGAGGCGCCAGTCGCCGAGTTCGTCCCGGAACCGTTCGACCACCAGCGTGCGGTCGGTGGGGACCTGCCCGGTGGCCGCCTTCTGCTCGGTGACGAGTTGAACAAGATTGTTCGTGGCATTCTCGTCGAGCCCACCGGTCCGGCAGCGCTCCTGCACCTCGGTCTCGTGCCCGAGCGAGATCTCCCGCAGGAACTGCCCCAGAGCCTCGCCCAGTTCCGCAGGCCTGCCCAGACCGTCGCCGTGCCAGAACGGCAGCCGCCCCGGCTGGCCGTACGCGGGGCTGACCAGCACCCGGTCGAAGGTGATCTCCTCGATCCGCCAGCTGGTGGCCCCGAGCGCGAAGACGTCACCGACCCGCGACTCGTACACCATCTCCTCGTCGAGTTCGCCGACGCGGGACGCCTTCTCACCGACCATGTAGACCGTGAACAGACCGCGGTCCGGGATGGCGCCGCCCGAGGTGACCGCCAGCCGCTGCGCGCCGGGGCGTCCGGTGAGCGTGTTCGCCTCGCGGTCCCAGACGAGGCGGGGCCGGAGTTCGGCGAACTCGTCGGACGGGTAGAGGCCCGCGAGAAGGTCGAGGGTGGACTCGTACGCCGAGCGCGGCAGCGTCGCGAAGGAACCACTGCGCCGAACCGTCTCGAACCAGTCGTCTACGTCGAGCGGTTCGAGGGCGGTGGCCGCCACCGTGTGCTGGGCGAGGATGTCGAGGGGGTTGGCGGGGACTGCGAGTGCCTCGATCTTGCCGGTGACCATCCGCTCGACGGTGACGGCGCAGTGCACGAGATCGGTGCGGTGCTTCGGGAACACCACACCCCGGGAAATCTCGCCGACCTGGTGTCCGGCGCGGCCGACGCGCTGCAGACCGTTCGCCACGGACGGGGGCGCCTCCACCTGGATCACCAGATCGACGGCACCCATGTCGATCCCGAGTTCGAGGCTGCTCGTCGCGACCACGCACCGCAGCCGCCCCGACTTCAGGTCGTCCTCGATCAGGGCCCGCTGGTCTTTGCTGACCGACCCGTGGTGGGCGCGGGCGAGCAGCGGGTCCGCACCGAAGTTGACCTCCGACGGGGTGCCGATCTGCGAGGCCGGTTTCGGGTTCTTGTCGACCACCGTCCCGGCGCGTTCGGCGTAGATCTCGTTGAGCCGCGCCGTCAGGCGCTCGGCCAACCGCCGCGAGTTCGCGAACACGATGGACGAGCGGTGCGCCAGGACGAGATCGACGATCTGCTCCTCGACGTGCGGCCAGATCGACCCCGCCTGCGGGGTCGATGACGCCGAACCCTCGGCGGGCTCGGCGAGACCGAGTTCGGTCATGTCCTCCACCGGAACCTGCACGGTGAGATCGAACGTCTTCGGCGACGGCGGTGCCACGATCCGGATCGGCGCCGAACCGGACAGGAACCGGCCCACCTCCTCGTGCGGCCGCACCGTCGCCGACAGGCCGATGCGCTGCGCCGGGGTGTCGAGAAGCCGGTCGAGGCGCTCGAGCGACAACGCCAGGTGCGCGCCCCGCTTGGTGCCGGCCACCGCGTGCACCTCGTCCACGATGACCGTGTCGACCTGCGTCAGCGTCTCGCGCGCAGCGGACGTCAGCATGAGGAACAGGGACTCGGGGGTTGTGATGAGGATGTCGGGCGGATTCTTGATCAGCGCGCGCCGATCGCCGGCCGGTGTGTCGCCGGAGCGGACACCCACCGAGATCTCCGGCGGCGTGAGCCCGAGCCGCTTGGCCGTCTGCGTGATCCCGACGAGCGGGGCGCGCAGGTTGCGTTCGACGTCGACACCGAGCGCCTTGAGCGGGGAGATGTAGAGGACCTTGGTCTTGCGGTCCTTCCCGTCCGTGGCGGCGAGTTGATCGAGCGACCACAGGAACGCGGACAGCGTCTTGCCCGAACCGGTCGGTGCGACGACCAGCGTGTGCGCTCGGCTGGCGATCGACTCCCACGCACCGAGCTGCGCGGCCGTCGGCGCGGGAAACGCACCGTCGAACCACTCGCGGGTGGCAGCGGAGAACCTGCCCAGGACGTCAGTCACCGTTCCATAGTGCACCGGGGGTCCGACAGGCGGCGGGGACATGGTGTGCGGTCTCCAGATTTCGCCCGTCCGGGGGCGATCGGCACGAGCGTCGAGCTCCCACCTCGACGCTCGGTGGTGAGGTACCACGCGGAGAAACTGTTCGCGCGGAAACACGGCCGCTCTCGTCGAAGTGTCCGTGGAATCGATGGACTAATTCGGATGCGAATTCGGAATCCACGACTTCAGCGATCTCCGTGGGAGTCGCCGTACCCGCTTGCAAGCAGATGACCGCGGACCCCCGCGCATGTGCCTGGTCGAGCTTGGCGATCCGCCGTGTGCGCATAGATCGGCGAACTTGTCGGTGGGGCGCAGTATGATTCGAACATGGGTTCGACCGGGGGGTTGGCGGCGCATCAGGTGACGGAACACCTGACTGCGTTGGCTGCTGCCGTCACGGGACTGCTCGACGCCGATCTCACGGGTGTGTCGGATTCCGACGTGATGCTGACGATGCAGCAACTCGAGAAGTCCCTCCGCCGCGCAGGCGCGGTCTCGCAGCGGCTGATCGTCGAGAGTGTCGAACGCTCGCTGCCCGCGACGCTCGGCTACAACTCACCGAACAAACTCCTGATCGACGTGCTGCGCGTGTCGTCGGCGGACGCGTCGGCCCGGGTGTCGGCTGCCCGCAACCTCGGCACCTGGCACACACTGTCGGGCGACGACCTGCCGGCGGCACTGCCGGAAACGGCCGCCGCGCAACGCGACGGTGCCATCGGCCACGATCACGCCCGGGTGGTCTCGAAGATCATGCGCAAAATCCCGCACGCCGTGTCGAATGCGGACGTCGCCGCAGCCGAAGCGATCCTGGCCGAATGCGCGCGTGGCGGCACCCCGGAGGACGTCGAGAGTGCGGGTCACCGACTGCTCGCCTACCTCGATCCCGACGGTCGTCTCACGGACGATCGCGATCGGGCTCGCCGACGCGGCATCTCACTCGGTCGTCAGGACGCCGAACTGATGTCGAAGATCTCCGGTGAACTCGACCCCACCGCGCGCGCCCTCCTCGACCCGATCCTCGCGAAATGGGCCCGCCCCGGCATGAACAACCCGGACGACCCCGAGTCGCCACGCGGCGACGCCGAGGATCCGTCGATCGACCGTGACGCGTTGGTCGCGGCGGCTGCGCGGGACACGCGCACCGCGGCGCAACGCAACCACGACGCCCTCGGTGCGATATTCCGGGTCGTGCTCGAATCTCAGATCCTGGGTCGGCACCGCGGTCTGCCCGTCACCGCGATCATCACCATGACGCTCGCCCAACTCGAGAAAGCGGCGGGCGGTGTGGCGACCACGGCCACCGGAGGTCTCCTTCCCCTCGACGACGCGTTGAAACTCGCGGAGAACGCGCACCCAGTGCTCGTCCTGTTCGACCACGATGGCAGGCCCCTGCATCTCGGACGGCTCCGACGCGTGGCGAGCGCGGACCAACGGCTAGCTCTCATCGCCGCCGAAGGTGGGTGCACACGTGCGGGCTGCGCGGCCCCGGCCAGTATCTGCGCGGTCCACCACGTGCAGGAGTGGCGCAACGGTGGACGCACCGACATCGACTCGCTGACGCTCGTGTGCGATGCCTGCCATGCTCGGGTGCACGACGGTCATGCAGGTTGGGCGACCACCAACGCGCCACCCGGTGATGTGTACGCGGGACGCACCGAATACCGCACATCGACCCGGACAGAAAACCGCGAATCAATCACCGGCGCCACGCCGGTGAGCTGATCGACCGTGCCCGCCGGAGGCTCCGCGACCGGATGCGCGCCGAGGACCGAGTGCCGTAGCCGAGGCCTGTGTTCACACCGTCGCGAGATCCGCGGCGGGTACTGCCGGAGCGAACGACGGCGACGGCACCTCGACGGTCGACGACTCGTGCTCGGCGAACACCACGTACGCGCCGACAGCGAGTAGCGCCAGCACAACTGCGCGGATCATCCTGAACACGTTGTCTCGCTTCGGTCGAAGGGCGGTGCGTCACGGGTGGAGCCGTCAGACACGAGGCGACGACACCGACAGGTACGCACGCGAACTCGACGCTCGTGCACCAGGATCCCGCCGAGAACCGTCAGAGCGGAGCGAGCCGGGCCCGGAGCAGGCAGAATTCGTTGCCTTCGGGATCGGCGAGGACGTGCCAGGGCTCGTCCCCGGTCTGGCCGATGTCGGCCGGGCGTGCGCCGAGTTTCAGGAGGCGTTCGAGTTCGGCGTCCTGTTCGCGGTCGGTGGCGTTGACGTCGATGTGCAGCCGCGGTTTCCCGGGTTCCGGTGCGTCTCGGCGGCTGAGGATGATCGTCGGTTGCGGGCCGCCGAACCCTTCGCGGGGCCCGATCTCGATGCTTCCGTCGCCCTCGCGGTCGAGCACCACGAAGTCCAGGACCTCGCACCAGAACCGGGCCAGCGCCTCGGGGTCGCGGCAACCGAGCACGAGTTCACTGATGCGGCATGCCATGGACGAAACCTACTTTCAACGTGGGAGTTGACGGGATGCACGAAGCCGCGAGCTAGTCGCGGCCCAGGCGGTGCAGCAACGCGGACTTGATCGCCGGACGTCCCGCTGCGACGAGGGCGAAGGTGGCTTCACGCATCAGTCGTTCCGCCGTGTTTCCCGCGAGCAGTGCGGAACTGCCCTTCGCGGTGACGAGGGCGGCGGCGGTGCGGATGGCGAGTTCCGAAGCGCGGGCCCGCGCTTCGGCGATCTCGGCCCGGCCTTCGAGTGCCGCGTTCAGGTCGAGACGTGCCCGGGCGGCCTGCTCCTCGAACGGGTCGGCGTCGACACCGAGGGCTTCCAGTTCGCTGATCGCCCGCCGGGTGATTCCCATCGCCATGCACCCGTTGATCCACGACCCGAACAGCTGGCTCTTCGCGAAGTCCTCGGGGGAAACGACGGCGCTCACCAGATCCCGCGGCACGGCGAGCCCGTCGAATTTCAGCCGGACCGTGTTCGACCCGCGGGCCGCTATGAGCGGGAGTTCCTCGGCGGTGAGTCCGCGCAGCGGTTGTGCGGGAATGATGACGTGCACGATGGAGTCGTCGAATTCGTCGCGTGCCGACACCTGGAGCAGATCGACGATGCCCCAGCCGGTGACGAAAGGCGACACCCCGTCCAGCACGTAGCCGTCGTCGACGCTGCGTGCCCACAGGGTGGGCGGGACGGGAATCGCTCCGGCCAGAGCGACGCCGGCCCGCACCGTGCCGTCGACGAGTCCGTCGAGGTACCGATCCTGCAGGGTGGTGTTCGGCGAACCGGCGAGACCGGCGACGACTCCGTGGTGCTGCATCCACGTGAACGCCGTCGCGAGGCAGCCGCCGCACAACGTCTCCATCACGTCGACCAGTACCGACGGCGTCACTCCCTCTTCGCCGGGTGCCGCGAGTCCGTAGAAGCCGTCGGCGGCGAGAGTCTCGAAGTGACTGTCGGGAATCTCGCCGTCGGCATCGACGCTGTCGGCCACCGGGAACAGCACGTTCTCGGCGATCTCACGCGCCATCTCGGTCCAGTTGCTCACGCCCCGAGACTAGCGGGTCGGCGCCGCCGATCAGGTGAACTCCACCCCCTGCGCGAGCGGGAGTCGATCGGAGTAGTTGACGGTGTTCGTCGCACGGCGCATGTAGGCCTTCCACGCGTCGGATCCGGACTCGCGTCCGCCGCCCGTCTCTTTCTCCCCGCCGAACGCCCCGCCGATCTCGGCCCCCGACGTGCCGATGTTGACGTTCGCGATGCCGCAGTCGGAACCGTCTGCCGCCAGGAACCTCTCGGCCTCGCGTTGATCGGTGGTGAAGATCGACGACGAAAGGCCCTGGGGCACTTCGTTGTGCAACGCGATCGCCTGGTCGAAGTCTTCGTAGGTGAGCACGTAGAGGATCGGTGCGAACGTCTCCTCCCGCACCACCGACGTCTGCGCGGGCATCCGGACGAGGGCGGGCGAGACGTAATAGGCGGAGTCGCTGTGACCGCTGCGTTCGCCGCCGCAGACGACGGTCCCGCCGTCGGCGCGGGCCTTGTCCAACGCGGTCTGCATCGCCTCGAACGCGGATCGGTTCACCAGCGGGCCGACGAGGACGCCGTCGTCGAAGGGATTCCCGACCTTCAACTGGCCGTACGCGGAAGCGATGCGCTCCACGAGTTCGTCGGCGACGGACGAGTGCACGATCAACCGTCGCAGGGACGTGCAGCGTTGTCCCGCGGTGCCCGCGGCGGAGAACACGACGCCCCGCACGGTTAGGTCGAGATCGGCGGACGGTGCCACCACTGCCGCGTTGTTGCCGCCCAGTTCGAGCAGGCACTTGCCGAAGCGCGCGGCGACGCGAGGCCCCACGGCGCGCCCCATCCGCACCGAACCGGTGGCGCTGAGCAACGCGACCCGTGCGTCGTCGACGAGTCGTTCGCCGACGTCCCCCGCACCCTGAATCAGGGCGTGGATGCCGGCGGGTGTACCGACGTCGCGGGCGGCGCGCGCGAGCAGGGCATCGCAGGCGATCGCCGTCAGCGGCGTCCGGTCCGACGGCTTCCACACCACCGTGTCACCGCAGACCAGCGCGACCGCGGTGTTCCACGACCACACGGCCACCGGGAAGTTGAACGCCGAGATCACCCCGACGACTCCCAGCGGATGCCACGTCTCCATCAGTCGATGTCCCGGACGTTCCGACGCCATCGTCCGGCCGTACAACTGGCGGGACAGACCGACCGCGAATTCGCAGATGTCGATCATCTCCTGCACTTCGCCCTGCGCCTCGGATGGAATCTTGCCTGCCTCGAGCGTGACCAGTTCCGCCAGATCGGCCTTGTGTTCCGTCAGAAGCTGACCCAGACGGCGCACGACAGCTCCGCGCTGGGGGGCGGGGACGGAACGCCATTCGAGGAAGGCGTCGTGGGCCGCGGTGATCGCCCGGTCCACGTCCTCCGCGCTGCTCGCCGTCACCGTGCGCAGTTCGGTCCCGGTGATCGGTGTGCGCGCGACGAGCGGTCCACCGCCGTCGGTGATCTCGGCGCCGCACCTGATCAGTGCTTCCTCGGCGCGTCGGCACAACTCCTCGGGGGCGGGAAGGTTCACGATGCTGTCCTCTCTCGGGAATGGTCCTGCTGCTGTCGGTAGAGCGTGAACGGGTCGTGCACGGCCCGGCCGAGCGTCTCGGAGAGCCACGGTAGGTGGTCGGGGCCGGAGTCGACCGGCATCGGCGGGAAGTCCTCGTAGAGGATCGGCTCCGCGACGTGGCCGTCGCCGGTGCGGCGGTGGGTGAAGTACGCCAGTCCACCGGTCTCCAGTTCCGCTTCCGTCTGCGGGCACTCGTCCGCCCCGTGGGTGGCGTACAGCGCCCGTCCCTCGGGTGTCAGTGCGATGCCGCGTGATTCCGCCACGAGGACGCCGCCCGGTGTGCCGGCGGCGCCGAACGACACCCGCCGCACGAGTACGTCCGGGTCACCCGCACGAGGACGGTCGGTGCCGTCGATCGTCCTCAGGCCGTGCCGCGCCGACCGACGGCACAGTTCGTCGAGGTCGAAGACCCGTGGTGCGAGGTGCACGACCCGCACGCCCGTGCGCCCACCGAGGTCGGCGGCGACGGGTGCGACGCGTTCGAGCGCGGAGAGCCAGGAACGGTCGGCCGCGGTGTCCGACGGTGCGAAGGCCGTGGCCGCGAGTGCGACGAACCGCTCCGCTGTCGGCGCCGTCAGTCCGCCCTCCTCGGTCGCGAGCGCGGCCAGGTGCAACAGTTCCGTGGGGAATACGGTGCGGGCGGCGAGGACATTCTCGAGGCGGTGCTGCAGATCGGAGTCGAAGAACCGGCGATCGGCGGTGGTGAGCATCGATGCGAGCATCCCGAACGGGTTGCGGGCCAGTTCGATCGGGTCGACGGGGCGGAACACCATCGAGACGACGGGTGCGGGTTCGGGCGCGTCGCGCCGGTCGTAGCAGCCGACGGGGTGCATCCCGAAGCCCGAGAACAGGATGGCGGCCTGACGAAGCTCCGTGGGCCCACCGAGATGGATCGCGCCGTGGCGCTCCACGGTGATCCGGGCGAGGCCACCCCGGCGTTCGGCCTCGGCCGGGTTTCTCGCCGCGAAGTCCGCGTTGACCTCGTCGGCCACCTCGACCAGCGTGACGTAGGCGGGCACCGTCCGGCCGTACGCCGCGCCCAGTGCGCGGGCGAAGCGGGCGCGGAGCTCCCACGTTTCAACCATGATGCACCTCCGCTGGGCTAGCCTGCGCTGGTGGTGGAATCTTTCCGTAGCGACGCACCCCATACTCCTCTCGACGACATCGATCGGGTACTGATGCGGGAGCTGGTGGCCGACGGCCGGGCGACTCTGGCGACTCTCGCCGAGAAGGCCGGGCTGTCGATCTCCGCGGTGCAGTCGAGGGTGCGCAGGCTCGAGGCCCGCAAGGTGATCCGCGGGTACACCGCGAAGATCGATCCGGATGCGCTCGGGCACGGTCTGTCCGCATTCGTCGCGATCACCCCTCTCGATCCGTCGCAGCCCGACGACGCGCCCGCCCGGTTGCGGAACCTCCCCGCGATCGAGGCGTGCCACTCGGTCGCGGGGGAGGAGAGCTACGTGCTGCTGGTGCGCGTCGCCTCGCCGCGGGAGCTGGAACACCTGCTGCAGGAGATCCGCGCCACCGCCAACGTCCATACGCGCAGCACGATCATCTTGCAAACATTTTACGACAAGTAAGCTCTGTGCCGGATATGTTGCCGAATCGTCGTCGATAGACAGGAATTTTGACGTAATCTCTCGGTATGAGCACAGCGATTCGTTTTACCGGAGATGGGGGCGAGCTGCCGGCGAGCCAGGTGCACGACGTGCTGCGCGAGCGCATTCTGGTCGACGGGTTCGACCTGGTACTCGACCTGGACCGCTCACGCGGCACCCATCTCGTCGATCTGCGGGACGGCACCAGCTATCTGGACATGTTCGGATTCTTCGCGTCGTCGGCCCTCGGGATGAATCACCCCGCACTGGCGGACGACGACGCGTTTCGCCGGGAACTGGCGGCCGCGGCGATCAACAAGCCGAGCAACTCCGACATCTACACCGTTCCGATGGCACGGTTCGTCGAGACGTTCGCCCGGGTGCTGGGCGATCCCGCGCTACCACATCTCTTCTTCATCGACGGTGGCGCGCTCGCCGTCGAAAACGCGCTGAAGGTGGCGTTCGACTGGAAGAGCAGGCTCAACGAGAGCCGGGGCCTCGACCCGGCGCTCGGCACGAAGGTGCTCCACCTGACCGAGGCCTTCCACGGGCGCAGCGGATACACCATGTCGCTCACCAACACCGAGCCCGGAAAGGTGGCGCGGTACCCCAAGTTCGACTGGCCGCGCATCGACTCCCCGTATCTCGCGGACGGGCGGGACGTCGAGGAAGCCGAACGGCACGCACTGGATCAGGCGCGGCGAGCGTTCACCGAGAACCCCTCGGACGTGGCCTGTTTCATCGCCGAGCCGATCCAGGGTGAGGGTGGAGACCACCACTTCCGCCCGGAATTCTTCCAGGCGATGGCGGCGCTCTGCCGCGAGAACGACGCCCTCTTCGTGTTCGACGAGGTGCAGACCGGGTGCGGTCTCACCGGCACCGCCTGGGCGTACCAGCAACTGGGGGTGCACCCCGACGTCGTCGCGTTCGGCAAGAAGACCCAGGTCTGCGGAATCATGGCCGGCGGCAGGGTGGACGACATCCCCGACAACGTGTTCGCCGTCAGTTCGCGGATCAACTCGACCTGGGGCGGCAACCTCACCGACATGGTGCGGTCCCGCCGGATCCTCGAGATCGTCGAGGAGGACCGGCTCGTCGACCGGGCCCGCATGACGGGGGCACACCTTCTCGAACGGTTGCGGGAACTCGCGCGGGCGAACGCCGACGTGACCGAGCCGCGGGGGCGTGGCCTGATGTGCGCGATCACGCTTCCCACCCCGCAGCGGCGGGACCGGGTGGTCGCGGATCTCAGGGACCGGGAGCGGGTGCTGATCCTGCCTACCGGCAAGCGCGGGATCAGGTTCCGTCCACCGTTGACGGTGACGACCGCGGAACTCGACGCCGCCGTGGATGCACTGGCCCGGGTGCTGGGCGGTACCGTCGACGCATGACGCCGATTCCGCTCACGTCCGTGCCCAATCTGCGCGACATCGGCGGCTACCGGACCGGGGACGGCGCGAAGGTGCGTACCGGTGTGTTCTACCGTTCGACCGATCTCAGCCGGGTCGCGGACACCGACATGCCGCTGCTCGACGGTCTCGGGATCCGGACGGTGTACGACCTGCGGACCGCGGACGAGCGTGCCGCCGCCCCCGACATACTCCCGAACGGGGCCCGCGCGGTCGCGTTGGACGTGCTCGCCGACAAGGGGATCCGGTCGATCCCCGCGCAGATGCTGCAGGTGATCGCCGACCCGATGATCGCCGAACGCGAACTCGGAGGCGGACGTGCCATCGAATACTTCGAGGGCAGCTACCGCGATTTCGTCGAGATGCCCAGCGCGGTGTCCTCGTACCGGGAACTGTTCGGCGGTCTCGCGTCGAACGGCAACACGCCCGCCCTCGTGCACTGCACCACCGGGAAGGACCGGACGGGATGGGCCACGGCGGCACTGCTGCTGCTCCTCGGCGTCGGCGAGGACGACGTGTTCCACGACTATCTGCTGACCAACGAACTCCTGCTGCCGGCGTTCGCGGGCGTGTTCGAGAAATTCGTCGATGCGGGTGGAGATCCGGCGTTACTCGAACCCGTGCTCGGGGTCCGCGAGCAGTATCTGCAGGTGTCGCTGGCCGCCCTGCGCGAGCAGTACGGAACGATCGAGCGGTACTTCTCCGACGGACTCGGCCTCGACGCCGGAGTTCAGACTCTGCTGCGGGAGCGCATGATCGCGGACTGAGCGGACAACCCGATCGCCACACCCACCATGTCCGCGCAGAGATCCCAGACCGAACCGTGCCTGCCGATCGGCAGCACGCCCTGAAGTATCTCGGTGATCACCCCGAATGCCGCGAGCCAGAGCACCGTGATCCGTGGTGTCAGAAGGGCATACCGGGAGGCGGCTGCCAGCGCCGCGAACAGCAGGGCGTGCACCACCTTGTCGGCATGTTCGGGACCGGACGGCGTCGCGGACGCGGGGGACAGCAACATGACCAGCGCCAGCACCGTGAGGGCCGCCACCGGAATGGAACGCATACTCACCGCTGGACCGTGAACCCCAGTGCGCCCTCCGCAAACCGTTGCACAGCATCCGATCCGCTCGCGAGCGCGTCCTCGTGACCGGCCCGCGCCCAGCCGGTGAGTGTCGCGGTTTCACCGGACGGAGTGAGCCCCACCTCGGCGAGCAGTTCGCCGGTGTTGGGCTGGCAGATCGCCCACGAATAGTGCTCGTCGCTCAGCCACTGCGCCGTGCGGCGGGCAATGTAGCCGGGTTCGGTAATTCCACCGGCCGCGAGCGCAGGACGGTCGTTGACCCGCTCGTCCTCGCGCAGCGCGCGCAGGTACCAGCCGCCTGCGTTGACCTCGATCGGTTCCATGTCAGCGGTCCCGGTGGCGGCGGTCGCGGCGATCGTGCCGGTCGTCGCGGGTGCCGAACAGGATGGCGCCGGCGGCAGGGATCATCAGGAAGAACAGCCAGCTGTTGTCGACGGGGACGACGAAGAACAGCACGAGGGCGACGAGCGGGATCACCGACATCACGATGCGACGCCAGTTCTGGTCGTTGCCGGTGGCCGCTGCCACGGCCTTGGCGGGCGCGGCGGGCGTGGTCGCGGGGAGGTCGGTGAACACTCGATCGAGTTCGCCGCGGGTGGTGGCATTCGTGACCGCGAGACTGCGCTCGTCGAACTCGGGGACCGTCAGACGGCCCGCGGCGAAGTGTTCGCTCAACGAGTTCAGGGCCTGCTCACGTTCGGCTGTGCCGATACGGATCTCGGGAACGTCAGACATGACGTACAGACTACTGTGAGTCCTTCTCGACCCGGGGGCCGAGAAGGACTCACGAGTGGTGCAGGCGCCTACTTGAGCTCGGCGAGGACGGTGCCCTGGGTGATGGCGGAGCCGGGTTCGACGGCGAGGCCGGTGACGGTGCCGGCCTTGTGGGCGTTGACGGGGTTTTCCATCTTCATGGCCTCGAGGACGGCGATGAGGTCGCCCTCGGCGACTTGCTGGCCTTCTTCGACGGCGACCTTGACGACGGTGCCCTGCATGGGGGCGGTGACGGCGTCACCGCCCCCATGC
>NZ_NHML01000079.1:0-6835 GCF_002165735.1 Rhodococcus sp. NCIMB 12038 | reverse complement strand
CTGCGCCGCGGCGCCTGTGGATCCTCCCGGGGCGCGTCCCGGATGGTCACCGACGCCCTCGCCACCCTCGGCCACATGGGCCCGCAGTCACCGGGTTGGGTGTTGGTGCGGGCCGATTCCGCGTTCTACGGGCACCCGACTGTCTCCGCGGCGCTGCGTACCGGTGCCGACGTGTCGGTCACCGTGCGGATGACCGCGAAGGTGAAGGCTGCCATCGCGGCGATCGACGAGGATGCGTGGATCCCGATCGAATACACCGACGCCGTCTACGACGAACAGACCGACCGGTGGATTTCCCGCGCCGAGGTCGCCGAGATCGACTTCACCGCCTTCACCCGCCTTGCATCCGAGCGAACACCGGGCCGGTTGGTGGTGCGCCGCATCCCCGACCTGAATCCCCGATCCACCGACGGTCAGGGCACGTTGTTCGACACCTGGCGGTTCCACGCGTTCTTCACCACCACCGACCCGGCCGTCCTGGACACCGTCGCCGCGGACAAGGTTCACCGCGGGCACGCGATCATCGAGCAGGTGCACGCCGACCTGAAGGCTTCCGCGCTTGCGCATCTGCCGTCGGGTCGGTTCGCCGCCAACAGTGCCTGGCTGGTGCTGGCGGTGATGGCGTTCAATCTCACCCGCGCCGCCGCCACCCTCACCGGCACACGGCTGGTCAAAGCGACGACCGCCACCATCCGGCGGACCCTGATCTCGGTGCCGGCGCGGATCGCGTCCTCGGCCCGCCGGCTCACCCTGCACCTGCCGCGGCACTGGCCTTGGGAATCGGAATGGAATCACCTCTTCNCCCACACCCGACATCGAAAACCCCAGGCCACCTAATCCGTCCGGCCCTCCCGGCCCCGACCCGAAACCCAGTGGAACAACCCGACACCCAGGTCGGGCGATCACCCACACCCTGGCAGCCCATCAACGCCCGCAACCGGACTCACCACTCAACCCGGCCTCGATCGGTGGATCGAGGTTAATAAGTACTCACGGGCCGAAGGCACGCCGTGCGAACCTTGGCGGGTGCTGCTGTACATCCTGGAACTGGTGGGCATCGCGGTGTTCGCGGCGTCGGGCGCCCTGGTGGGGGTGACGAAGCGCCTCGACATCTTCGGTGTGTGCGTGGTCGGTGTGTTCACCGCTCTGGGTGGCGGCATCGTCCGCGACGTCCTGCTGGGCATCCACCCGCCGACATCGCTGGGAAGCTGGCCGAACCTCGGCACGTCGTTCGTCATGTCATTGCTGGTGTTCTTCCTGCATTCGACTGTAGGGCGGCTTCGCCGGGAGATCTTGGTGCTGGACGCCCTGGGGATGGGCCTGTTCGCGAGCACGGGCGCGGTGATCGCGCTCGACCACGGGGCCAGTCCGCTGGCGTCGTGCCTCATCGGCGGCACGGCGGCGATCGGCGGTGGCATCCTGCGCGACGTGCTGGTCAACGAGGTCCCGTTGCTGCTGCAGCGGGACTTCTACGCGGTGCCGGCGCTGCTCGGTTCGGCGCTGGTCGTCGCGGTGAGCGAGTGGGGTTCGGGGACCGATGTGGCGCTGGTGGTGGGGACGGTGTTCGCGTCCGCGCTGCGGCTGGTGGCGTTGTGGCGGAACTGGGGTCTGCCGGGTCCGCGCGTCGTCGAGTGACCGGCGACATCCCCATTAGAGGTCCCTTCTCAGACATATCTCAGTTGATCGGGCCAAACTGTCGGGTATGCGCATTTTGGTGGTCGACGACGATCGCGCCGTGAGGGAGTCCTTACGGCGGTCCCTCAGCTTCAACGGGTACTCGGTGGAACTGGCCGTCGACGGTATCGACGCTCTCGAGAAGGTCGCGAACGCACGCCCCGACGCGCTCGTGCTCGATGTGATGATGCCGCGTCTGGACGGTCTCGAGGTGTGCCGCCGGTTGCGGAGCACCGGCGACGACCTGCCGATTCTCGTCCTGACGGCGCGCGATTCCGTGTCGGAGCGGGTGTCGGGCCTGGACGCCGGAGCCGACGACTACCTGCCGAAACCGTTCGCCCTCGAGGAGCTGCTGGCCCGGTTGCGTGCGCTGCTGCGCCGCGCCGCCCCGGAACCGGGCATCGATTCGGAGAAGATGACGTTCGAGGACCTCACGCTCGACCCGGTCACCCGCGAGGTGACGCGCGGCGAGCGGTCCATCAGCCTCACCCGCACCGAGTTCTCGCTCCTCGAGATGCTGATGGCCAACCCGCGCCGGGTGCTCACCCGCGGCCGCATCCTCGAGGAGGTGTGGGGTTACGACTTCCCGACGTCCGGCAACGCGCTCGAGGTGTACATCGGGTATCTGCGCCGCAAGACGGAGGCGGACGGCGAGACCCGCCTGTTGCATACCGTCCGCGGGGTCGGCTACGTGCTGCGGGAGACTCCTCCGTGATGGCTGTTCCGTTCCACAGAACTGCCCCCAAGTCGGGGGCGGCGAAGCACGACACGCACCACATTTCCCGGCACCCCACAGGACCGATCCCGTTACCGCCCGAGATGCGGCCTCCGATGCCGTTGACCCGGTCGGTGTCACTGCGGTGGCGGGTGACGCTGCTCGCCGCGTCCGTGGTGGCCATCGCGGTGGCGGTGATGGCGATCGCGGCGTACGCCGTGGTGTCGCGGGCCCTGTACGCCGATGTCGACAATCAGTTGCGGAACCGCGCGTCGGCGCTCATCGACAGCAACCTCGTGACGTTCGATCCGCGGTACATCGCGGGCGCGACGCTGTACACGACGGACATCAGTGTGGCGCTGGTCTTTCCGGACCTCGACACGTACACGCCACCGGGTTCCAATGTGCCGATCGGCGAGCCGGAGCTGTCGGTGGCGCGCGGCGAGCAGGAGACGTCCCTGCGCACTGCGGACAACCAGCGGGTGCTGGCCGAGCGGACCCAGGACGGCAGCACGCTGGTGATCGCCCAGCGGCTGGCGCCGACGGGGGCGGTGCTCGACCGGCTGGCGTGGGTGCTGTTCATCGTCGGCGGGTGCGGGGTGGTCCTCGCGGCCGCCGCCGGAACGACGGTGGGGCGCACCGGTCTGCGTCCGATCGCCCGGCTCACCGCCGCCACGGAACGGGTGGCCCGCACCGACGACCTGACACCGATGCCGGTGACGGGCAACGACGAACTCGCGCGTCTCACCGAAAGTTTCAACACCATGCTGAGGGCGCTCGCGGAATCGCGGGAGCGGCAGAGCAGGCTCGTTGCCGACGCGGGACACGAACTGCGGACGCCGCTCACGTCGTTGCGCACCAACATGGAGTTGCTGATCGCATCGAGTCGTCCTGGTGCGCCCCACATTCCGGACGAGGACATGGCCGAACTACGCACCGATGTGGTGGCGCAGATCGAGGAACTCTCGCAGCTGGTGGGCGACCTCGTCGACCTGGCCCGCGAGGACGCACCGGAAACCGTCTTCGAGAGAGTCGATCTCAGTGAAGTGGTGGACCGCAGCCTCGAGCGCGCGCGACGCAGGCGCAACGAGATCGACTTCACTGCCGTCACCGTTCCCTGGTTCGTCTACGGCGACCACGCGGGATTGTCGCGGGCAGTACTGAACGTCCTCGACAACGCCGCCAAGTGGAGTCCGACCGGTGAGCAGGTGCGGGTGGCGATGAGACCGGCAGGCGACGGACTTCTCGAGCTGACGGTCGACGACGCGGGCCCGGGTATTCCGGAGGAGGACCGGGAGCTGGTGTTCGACCGCTTCTACCGGTCCACGGCGTCACGCTCGATGCCCGGCTCCGGGCTGGGGCTGGCGATCGTCCGGCAGGTGGTGGTCAAGCACGGCGGCACGATCGCGGTGGACGTCTCCGAACGGGGTGGTGCGCTCATCCGCATCGTCCTTCCGGGGGAACCCGAAGCGGAATAGGCTCGAAGCTCGAGGTCTCGGCTAACTCAAAGGCCGGTCTCAGGACCCTCTCAGTCCCACCGGGCACTCTCGTAGACAGAGACGGTGCGACTGCCCCTGCGGGTGGTCGCGGGAGATGGAAGTGATGCGATGAGCGAGGATCGAAACAGCCACGACGGCGACAGCCGCGAGAACGCCGGTGGCGACCGGGGCGGGCGCCCCGACCAGCCGGCCAACCCACAGCCGCAGTCGCCGACGCCGGGGTACCACCCGACCGAGCAGTTCCCGACCACTCCGCACAACCCCGCGGGCGGTCCGGCGGGGCAGCAGGCCTACGGCGCCGGGTACCCCCAGGGCAATCCGTACGGTGCGCCGCACCAGCCCACCCAGCAGTTCGGGCACCCCCAGCACGGCGCTCCGGGACATCCGGGTGCCCAGCATGCGGCCGGGCAGCCGGGGACGCCTCAGGGCCCGTTCCCCGGCCTGCAGGGGCCCGGACAGACCGGCGGGGGGNCGACGGCGACCGTGACGAAGCGTCCCGCACGCACGGCGATCGTGGTGGGCGCTGTGGCGCTCGCTCTCGTGAGCGGCGGCATCGGCGGCGTCGTGGGTTCGCTGGCAACGGACCGGAACGGCGGCGGCGCCGCGGTGACCAACTCCCTCGACGCCCCCAAGAACAACACCGCGACCCCGGCCGCGAATGCACCGGCGGGGTCGGTGCAGGCGGTCGCGAACAAGGTGGTCCCGAGCGTCGTCCAGATCGAGGTGGCGACGGCGGGCGGTTCCGGTGGCGAGGGATCCGGCATCGTCATCTCGTCCGACGGCATGATCCTCACCAACAATCACGTCGCGGGCGCTGCCGCCAAGGGCGGCAAGCTGACGGTCGCGTTCTCGGACGGCAGCACCGCGGACGCCAAGCTGGTCGGCGCCGACCCGGTATCCGACCTCGCGGTCATCAAGGTGGACGGCAAGACGGGCCTCACCCCGATCGAGCTGGGCACTTCGGGCAACGTGCAGGTCGGACAGCAGGTCGTCGCGATCGGTTCGCCTCTCGGTCTCGCCGGCACCGTCACCGAGGGCATCATCTCGGCGCTCAACCGCCCGGTGTCGACCAGCGGTGAGTCCGGCAACCAGAACACCGTCATCGACGCCCTGCAGACGGATGCGGCGATCAACCCGGGCAACTCCGGCGGCGCTCTCGTCAACATGGACGGTCAGCTGATCGGCATCAACACCGCCATCGCGAGTATCGGCGGTTCCGGCGCGGGCGAGCAGAGCGGCTCCATCGGTCTCGGCTTCGCGATTCCCGTCGACCAGGCCCGGCGCATCGCGGACGAGCTGGTCAAGACGGGCAAGGCCACCCAGGCCGTCATCGGAATCCAGGTCCCGTCGCAGGACGCTGCCAACGGTGCCACCGTCGTCGAGGTCACGTCGGGCAGCCCGGCGGAGAAGGCGGGAATTCCGAAGGGCTCGGTGATCACGAAGGTCGACGACCGGGTCATCACCAGCGGCGACGCGCTCATCGCCGCCATTCGTTCACACGCACCGGGAGACAACGTGTCCATCACCTACACCGACGGGAACGGATCGAATTCCAAGACCGTCGACGTCACGCTCGGAACCGCCGAACAGGGCGGCCGCTGATGAATACGGGGATTCTCGGGCAGGTCGAGTCCGTTCTGAACGGGGCCACTACGGTAGGGACCATGGACATCGAAGCCTCGCTGGCCGGCCGCGCGCTGGTGGTAATCGTCGACGACCGCACCGCTCACGGTGACGGCAAGGACTCCATCGGGCCTCTGGTGACGGAACTGCTGAACGAGGCCGGCTTCATCGTCGACGCCATCGTCGCGGTGGCGGCCGACGAGGTGGAGATCCGTAACGCGCTCAACACCGCCGTCATCGGCGGCGTCGACCTCGTCGTCTCCGTCGGCGGCACCGGCGTGTCGCCCCGCGACGTCGCCCCCGACGTCACCGCCGAGGTCCTCGACCGCGAGATTCCGGGAATCTCGGAGGCCCTCCGGTCTTCGGGTCTCGCCG
Organism: Rhodococcus sp. NCIMB 12038; assembly: GCF_002165735.1. Taxonomy (NCBI): domain Bacteria; kingdom Bacillati; phylum Actinomycetota; class Actinomycetes; order Mycobacteriales; family Nocardiaceae; genus Rhodococcus; species Rhodococcus sp. NCIMB 12038. The sequence goes on along the minus strand of NZ_NHML01000079.1, from coordinate 949 downwards.
CCGGTTCGCTGGACGCCGGTCTCTCCCGCGGGCTCGCCGGTGTGTCCGGCAGCACACTCGTGGTGAACCTTGCGTCCTCTCGCGCCGCAGTCCGGGACGGCATGGCCACCCTGACGCCGCTCGCGGCACACGTGATTTCCGAATTGTCCGGTCTGGAAGGCTGAGACGATTTCTCATTTCGACGAGCCGGGTTCGCACACCGAGCCCGACGAGCAGGCAGTTCCGAGCCGGGCCCCGATCGACAGGGCCCGGCTCGAACGCATCTTCGGGGACGTCTACCCCGACACCACCGCGGACGAACGCGATCCCGGCGAGGCGTCTCACTATGTGGACGGACGCAACGAGTCCGAGGAGTGGATTCGACGTCAGGTTCCTCCTCATCACGGGTAAACGCTTTATTGGAATCTGGATGAATCTAAGTGTTGTCGGCAGTAACGGAAAAAATCGCGCCCGGAAACTCACTGGTACGCCCGCTTTAATTCGCGTGAGCCCAAAGCGGGGCTACCCGTAGGTAATGTTTCGTTTTCAACTTTGTGAGGCACATCACAATTGCGTCACGGGCTGATCACGTTGCCCAGGTTCTTAGCTCAGGTTAATGTCCCTGACGAGTCAGTACGAAGATGGAGGGCGGGGCGTGGTGCCACGTCGTCGCCCGGACGGGCCTCCGAGTGAGGTTTGTCTCTAGTGTCGAAATTCCGGCAACTGGTCGTCTGCAGTTAACGCTGCGGACACCTTTGCTGCGAATACTGCGCTGGGCCCGAAATGGACCACTCCTCAGCTTCGATCGTCGAGGCTGGGAACCTGCATGAATCCTGATGAGGGGAACGAATGAGCGAGAACCGCAAGTCCGGCCTGCGCCGTGGCGCCCGTATTGCAGGCCTGGGTGCTGCTGCGGCTGTTGCACTCGGTTTGATGTCTACTGGTGCGGCGAGCGCGGATACTTTCATCC
>NZ_NHML01000059.1:0-24654 GCF_002165735.1 Rhodococcus sp. NCIMB 12038 | reverse complement strand
CGATGCGGCCTTGCCGGACGCACCGGAGACGTTCTTACGCAGCTTCTTCGCCGCACTATCAAGATTCGAGGTCATCGCTGATCACTTCCGGGTGCGTCGTACGGGTACCGAATCGGTCGTCGACTTCGCGCGCGTCCTACGGGCCCGAGACAACTCGTCCTCGTCGTCGTCCGTCGTCGACGACCGCGACCGCGACCGGGCGGGCCGGGATCCACCACCACTCGACGAGCGGCGCCGCGGGGCCGGGCGCCTCCGGGCGCGGGGCGCCTCGTCCTCGGCGGTCTCGTCCTCGGCTTCGTCGTCCTCAGCGGTTTCGTCCTCGGCGTACTCGTCCTCGGCGTACTCGTCGCCGTAGTCGTCCTCGGACTCCTCACGACGCCTGCGCTTGGACCCCTCCCCTCCGAAGGCCTCGTCACCGCCCGACTGCAACCGGGAGTTGAGCGAATCGATCCGGTGACTGGCCGCAGTCACCGCCGCCGTCTTCGCCGCGTTCATCAACTCCTTGCGGACCGTCGCGCCAAGCTTGGCGACCTCGGGCGAATCCGCGAGGAGCCTGCCGGCCTGACCGAGCACCCCGAGTGACCCCGAGGGAAACCGGCTGGATGCCCCGGCGCCCGCAAGCATCAGCGCCAGCTTCATCTTGTGCGTGCGGCCCAGCATGTAACCCGCACCCACGGCCAACGCCATCTGACCTTTGCCTGTCATCGCCCAACCCTTCGTCGAGTAGATGTTGTGTGCACCTCGGCGCCGGCATCGGTCTGTGAGCGGATCCTGCGCGGTGGGGGGCGCATTCCGCCGACTACCCCGGGCAAGGGCTACTCAATCGACCGCCCAACGCAACACCGCAGTTCGGCCGCGAAACGGTCCGACCGGTCGGTGGCTCCTGCGGACGACGGCGGCGTTGTACCGGTGAGCATCGGGCCGCAATCGTCCACAGGAATCCGGGTGACGCACCTGCTTCCGGTGGAGCGGGCGGGAAGCTATGTGCGGGCGACGATGAAGTCGTAGGGCGCCATCGGCCCGAGGATCCACATCGTGACCCGGTTGTCCCAGCGTTCGGCCAGCTCTCCGACGGCCTGTTCGAGTTCGTGCTGCCGGTCGATCTCGAGCAGGACCGCGATCTGCACGGCGTCCCGTCGTGGGTGGGTCCTCGGACGGTGACGGTGTCGGTCAGCGGGGACAGCATTTCAAGGGTGCTGGGGATGTCCGCGTCTCGCTTGGCCTCCAGGGCGTGACCGATGCGCTTTCCCACGCCATTCGGTCGACCCGGGTCAGCTCCTCGGGTTGGTTGCGGATCTCCTCGAGCAGTGCGGTGGCCTTCTGGCTTTTGTCGACGATCTCGCGGACGATGGTCTCCTGCACGTAACGGCCCTTCACCATGTATTGGGCGAAACCCTCCAGTGCCTGGAGGGCAGAGGCGAACCGGTCGTCGTGGTCGGCGAGCAGTTCGATGATCACCGCGTCGCGGTCGGAGACGACGGCACCGCCCGCAGCGGCAGCACCGGGTCGACGTGCGAGGTGCCATCCAGGATGTGGCCGTGCGTTTGCAGGTCCGCCGGTGCTGTGGCCGATTCTGCTGGTGCTCGCGCTGCTGGCCCTGCTCGTGACCGGACTCGTCGCGGCCGCCCGCGCCGCCACAGGGTGACCGCTCCACCTGCGGAACATCCAGCGTAGCCAGCCCCGATCCGGGTACCCGCACAGTACGTTGCCCCGGACCCGCGCACACCGGCCGGGCAGCCAGCCCCGGCTCCGGTCGCCAACCCCTTCGGCCGCGGGGCGCCCTACGTCGTACGCGCCGAGGCCGAGTGTTCGCCCACCCCGCCCCGGCCGCGTGCGGCCCTCCCGCAAACCCATGAACCACTCCCGTGCACACGTCTCACCCGAGGAACAGGTCGACCTCATCAGGCCTGACGACCTGGGTACCGTGAATAGATGAAGACGAAATCACCTCCGGCCGAGCTCGCCCGCCGGTTGGCCGAGCGGGAAGAAGTGGAAGTCGGCATTCTCGAACTCGAGGGCCTGCTGGCGAAGGCCAGACGCCGCCTCGACGAGGTGTCCGCCGAAATCGACTCCCTCCAGCATCGAGCACCACCTAGGTAAGCGACGATCACACCACCCAAAGCTCGGATCTAGCCACCCAGACCACCCCGTCGAAAACTCACGAAGTCGTCCTCGGCGCCGACCGGGCCGCGGAGATACCTCGCCGTGCGGCGGTGACCGCGGATGCGCTCGCGGCCCCGTCGGCCGGTGTGCCCGAACCGACCGAGGCCGCTGCGGCACCCATACTCATCCGGGAGAGGCGGCAGCGTGGACGGTCTGCGGTGTCGCCTCGGTGTTCACGCTCGCGTGCGTGGGGGTACTCATCTTCGTCGGGTGACGATCCCCCGCACATTCGGGTGCCGTACCGGGTCAGCGTTGCCCCGGCGCGACCACCGCCGGGCGCGCCGCCAATTCTTCCGGGTTGAAAGCAGTCCGACCTGGGCATGCTCCCCCACGTGACACCGCTCCGCGAGCGGGGACAAGCCCACCCGACCTGTGGTCAGTGAGCGTCGCGGAAAGCTTGCTCGATGTCCGCGGGTATGCGCCCGCGCGCGGAGATCTCGTAGCCTTGCTGGACGGCCCATTCCCGGATTACCTTGGCCGTGTGTGCGCCCCGGGTCCGTCGGGTACGCGGACTGCGTCTTGGCGGTTCTTCCTGCTCGGGCTGCGCAATCTCTTCACTCTCGTCGGTCTCGAATTTCCCCTCGTGCTGCTCCTCTCCTTCGTTCTCGGGGAGCTTTCCGTCTTTCCGCTTCTGTTCGCCCTCTTCAGGCTCGTCAGCCTCGGGGGGCTCTTCCGCCTCGACGACGCGGCTGTCGCGGACCTCGTCCGACCTCCGCCTGGTGCCCGCCGCCCGGTCCGCGGCGCCCGACTCGAGCCGGCGGTTCAGCGAATCGATGCGCGAGTTGACCGCGGTGAACGCCGCGGCGTGGGCGGCAGGCATCAGCTCGCCCCGAATAGTCTCGACGAGCCTGGCAACCTCTGGGATATCGGCGAGCTTCGCGGTCCGGCGCCCGAGCAGATACCCCGCCCCGACGGCCGCCACCAACTGACCTCTGGTTTTCATCGCCCTCACCCACAGTTGCCGAGCCGTTACCCGCGCACCTCGGCGCCGGCGGGCGCCAAGATATGTCGGGACCGCTCCCGGCGGGGGTGCGCACACCGTGCTTACCCCAGGCTCGGGTGCTTAATCATCAGCAAACAGCACCCCATCGGCAGTGGGCGTCACCGATACTGGAAGGCCCCATTCGACGACGCATCTGCCGCCCAGCTCCGCTTCACCGGAGCGGATCACCCACACCTCTCCCTGGTCCTCGACCGGACAACGGATTCGCGCACGACCGAAGTCTGACAAAACGTAGCCCCGGCGGCTCGCCGCAGCCACCTGACCATCGAAGGCCTTCGAATATGCCCACTCCACCTTCAGGGACTTGACCAGCACCGGCAGTCCGGAGCAACCGCGGTCCGCGACGGATCACGACCCACCGGGCGCGCCCTCCCGTCGCGTCGGTTACCCCTGCCCATCCCCGGGCATTCGGACGGCATCGCTACCTATCGAGTACTCGATAGCCACCGGCAACGTCGTCGAGACCAAGGACATCGACACCGCGGACGATACACACGCCTCTTTCGTCGACATCCGTGCCGACAACAGCGAACTCGGCTGGCGGATGGAAGTCAAACACACCGACGGCTGGTCATTCTTCGACGACACCGAGGGCGATCGCCAGGGCGATCGGACGGGCAAGTGCCAGGACCGTTGAAAAGGCGTTCGGCGCAATCGGTGATCACCCGCACCGCGGCACCCTCGTCGAACGCGTGGGAAGTCCACCACACCGGGGCACTTCCAAGACAGACGCATCGCGCGAGTCCCACGACGGCGGTTGCTCCAGCGCCACCAGATCTGCCAACGCCACCGTCACGTACGCCAACACCCGTACCGCGCGAGCGCCCGCGCTCCGCCGGCAATTGCGGGAACCGTCGGTTCTTCGGGCTCGAACCTGCGAAGAGGTAGTCGGATACGGTCAGGTGGGCATCGCGTCAGACCGCAGGGGAGATCGTCCGCGGGTCCTCGCAGAGGTCTGTGCTGCAGTCCTTCCACGTGACCGCGATCAGAGGGGCGCAGCCGACGGTGAACTCCGCTGCCGCCGCGTGAGCCCATAACCAGTCCCCGCTGCTGTGCCGGAGGCGAAAAAACGTGCTCCGAGGGGCGTTGGTGCCGTGCATGTCCCGGAGGAAACGCCGCCACCGGGGAGTATCGGACGGCAACAGTAGCCACTCGAATTCACCTACGAGCTGCTCGACGCGATAACCGACGAGTGCGGCGGACGCGGGATTGGCGATGAGCAGTTGGCGCCGATCGTCGAAGACGCACATCGGTTGCGGCAACATCGTGAACAATGCCTCGAGTACCTCGCCGCGGCCCGGAGCGGCAGAGGTGCTGCACGGCACTGTCGGGACAAACAAAGAATCGCCCTTCGGGCCGCTGTAGGACATGGTGGGAACCGATTGCTCTTCCACTACACGTGCTCCTCTCGCCGCGGCAGACTGCTCAGCTTCGGTGTACCCGCGAAGACGAATCCGCTAACCGGTGGGACCAGGGACAAGGCAACTCGTGTGTCACTGTGGCCCACTGCATCGATACGTCGAACCCTGACCGTTCGGCGATGATCCGGGTGCCGCGACGTAGATGTCGTCCGGAGCCGCCGGGCTCGCCGAGTCGATCTCGCCGACCTCGGCGTCGTCGTGGACCTCCTACGCGTCCCGCTCATCCGATGCGCGGGCCTGGCCGCCCTCGACTGACCCGCGCTCCGCTTCTCCGAGCAGCGATGCCGCCTCATCGTCGCCGGCGGTCCGGTATGCACTCGGCCCTCGATCAACTCGGCCTTTGTACGAGGAGAACCGATGCCGACGCCGGCACCATGTCCGCGGTGGGCAGTAGCAACGTCGGCCCGTCCCCCGGAGGAACCAATCGGGGCTCGGATGGCGCCGGCGTCACGTCCAAAGCCTTGCGACACCGCACAGGAACCGGCACCCCCAACACGACCAACGCCCGTCCCCGCCTACACCGGTTCACCGCTGACGTCCATCACACTCCACCGCCGGCAGCCGGCTTCCTTGTCACGGCCACCGTGCAGATACTCGACGGACCACCGGCCAACTACGGCATTACTCATTCCGCCGAACCTGCCGGGTGGGCGTGGGCGACCTTCTGCACCCGCGGCGCCACCCACGGATACCTTCTCGGGTGCCGTCGAACCCAGCACCCCCGCACCCCCCGGCGCGGGTATCCGGCCTCGACGACAGAACCGAGTTCACCATTCCCGCACATGGCCCGACCCGACGGCCGATCCCGGACACCCGCGGCGCCGGCACACCTCACCCACACAAGTTGTCCGGAAACCCTTGCCAGCGAAAATGTTCCGCGTCAATCGCTTGAATCAGGGTTGGCGATACAGTTGCACCTCAGCGTGCTTTTCCCACTGTGATTGTCGGCACCCGCACACCGGCTAGTAGGTCAGATCCTCGGTCGGAGCGGAGGCGGCATTGTCCTTGATCGACGCAATCCCGTTCTGCGCCGCCGCCTTCGAGGTGTAGCCCTGGCTGGCCGCGATGATCTCCCCGTTGGCCGCCTTCAGATGAAACCGGAACTTGCCCGCTGTGTCCTTGAAAAGTTCGAACTTCGCGGCACGCTGCCCGACTCGGTGGGAGCGCTGCAATCTTGGCCATTGTGTCGAATTCGTCGCTGTTGCGATCGAGAACACTCCTCCGCTGGATCGTACTCATCGATGAGCTTCGATCGTGTGGGCCGCCGGGATGGACTCTTCTGGCATCTCTAATTCTTGTTCGTTGTCGGCCGACGAATTGCCGAGGTGTTGCTCCGAACGGGCTTTAGGTATGGGCTCCATCGATACGGCCCGCCACCAGGGTCCTGACCGTGTCGCCCGACAAAGGAAGCGAACCTGAGCGACCGCCGAAGGCGACCCGTTACCGGCATCGCGTCGGACCCTGCCGGCTGCGCGGTATCGGCTTCGGAGGCGGCATCGATCCAGGCCCGAAATCCCGGGTTTGTGCTTCGGAGGGCGTAGGTACGACGCCATCAGACACGCGTCAATGCCTCCCCCATCGTGCGGTTGAGGGTGCTGAGCGAGCGGACGGCACCGCGAACCGGCCCGGGCGTAGTGGTCGCCTTTAGCATGACGTCGGGTGCCGAGGTTTCGGTGAGTTTCTCCGGAGGCTCTACGTGCTCGCCGGCGAGTGCGCGTTTGACGTCGGCGATGGTTGCCTGGGTGACGTCGGCTGCCTGGCGCAATGCCGTCGCGGTCGCCTGCGACGGTCCGCTGTCCGGTTCGTCGCGAGCGGCGCTCACCCCCGATCGGGCGAGTGCATGAGACGACCGATTGCCGGCGCTCATGATCCGCAACAACCGCTTCGCTCCCCGACGGGTCCGCGTCGTCGGTCCCATTTCCAAGGGTTTGCCCGCCGTGACAAGGTCCTTCAGCGCGTTGTCCAGCTTCCGGATGTCGGCGACGAGGTCAGTGTCGCTGCCTGGTTGGACGACGGCTCCGATAGCGGTGTCGATGAGGGCAGTCATCTGATCGAGGTAGTCGTCGATTTTCGAGATCAGCGTCGATTCCGTTCCGGTGGAGAGGATGAAATACGCCGCAGCTATTCCGACGATTCCCCCGGCCGCCGTTTCGTAGATGCGCAGTTCGAGTACCTCGATGCTGAATGTGCCGAGCAGTCCGTACAGCATCGCAAGCATGACGGTGACGAAGAAGGAGAGCAATGCGTAGGCAACCGTGACCAGGTAGAACGCGAAGAACACGCAGACGACGAGTAGGAGCAGCTGCAACGGCTGATTGTTTCCGACCAACGCGGACAGCAATACTCCTGCAAGAACTCCCGCGATGGTGCCGACGACGCGGTGGCCTGCACGAGAGAGAATCTCACCGCGGGTCGACGCTCCGGTGAAAACGAGGAAGGCCGTCAGGACCGCCCAGTACCAGCGGTCGGGCGAGATGAGCTCACCGAGAATCGTTGCAGCGCTGGTCGCGACGGCGACCTGGATCGCGGCTTTGGTGCTCGGATTCCATCCGGCGTCCGTTTCTTCGTCCTCGTCCGGCTTCTTCTTCGGCTCGGATTCTGTTCGCAGGGCATTGTTGGTGATGTGATGGATCGCGATGTGTGCCTGCACTGCTCGCATCGCGACGGCGGTCGCGATACCCGTCGGAGTCGATGGGTCGGACTTGTCTGCGGCCGCGGTGGCGAGACGTCGGGCCGCGCGGAGTTGGTCGTCCGACGGATTGTTCTGTAGGCACGATCCCAGTGCCGTGGTTGCCTGCCCCAGCGAGTTCGGCCATGTCTTGTTCGGGTCGAGCGCCCACAGTGCGCTGACGAGTTGTTCGGTAGCGATTTGCGCGTCGAAGATACGAACCGACAGATCATCATTTGTGACGCTCAGGAGCTGGGCGGCATCGTTGCGGTCGAGCCAGTCGTCGATCATCAGCGCGGTGCTTCCGAGCCGGTCGAGTTTCCTGCGGAGGAGATCGAGATTCCGGTCACCCCTGCGCGACGCCACCTCCAGCACGTCGATCGACGCGGCCCGCAGCGCCCGCACCAACCGTTTGACTTCGAGCCCGGGCCGGTCCGGCACGATCACGGTACGAACGAGGAGCGAGATACCGACGCCGCCGACGATGGACACGGCGAGGATGGGAATCTGCCCAGGCTCGGCCCGAAGGAAGAGCGCGAAGAAGTAGCAGATGAACGCGACCATCCCGAGAGCCGTACCTCGCGGGCCGTAGCGCCGCACCCAGACGGCCGCGAAGAGCACCACGATGAAGCCCACATCGGCGACCTTCCCATACTGGGACAGCACCGCGGACAACGACACCGCCGCGATTGCAGGGAACACGAGCAGCAGTGTCGTGATCACCCTGCTGTGCTGATCCCTGTCCTTGACCGCCGCCGAGGACTGCATCGCGACGACCGTCCCGAGCAGCGCGACGGTCAGTGGCTGGCCGATCAGGGTGGAACCCGGCAGCAGCACCACCATCGCGAGCACGACGGTGATCGTCGTGGCGGTTGCGGCACGGAGCCGCAGCCTGCCGGGATCGGAGACCGCGAGAAAACGGACCGCCTCCTGCGCGAACCGAAAAGCCATTCACCGATTGTGCGCCTCCGGCACCCGCACATCCGACAACCCGCCGCACACAACCCCGGGTCCACCCGCGCCGAAACTGCCGACAGGCGAACTGTCACTGGAGGAGGATCGAAAACATGAACACCAACGAGACAACCGGAACCGACTGCGCACCCTGGTGCACCAACAACGACGCCCGCGGGCACACCGATCACACCTGCATCGGCGACAACAGCGACTGCATCGAGCTGACCGCAGCACTGGACTACCTCACACTGGACGAAGACGGCGTCGAATCGTCCTTCTGCTTCGTCACGCCCGTCCGAGAGGCAGACCGCCGACCCGGCGTGTCCATGACCTGGGAGGTCGGTCACCACCCCGAGTTCCGGCCACGCCTGACACCGGAAGAGGCCCGCAGGATCGCCGCCGAACTCATCGCGACTGCCGACTTGATAGAGGGTCGCGGCTGACCCACAACGACATTCGAGACCAGGTGGCGGCGCAGAGGCGCACCGATCCGACCACGGCGCCACCCTACACAGCCTGGCGAAGTGGCGGAGGTCACCACGTTCGCGGAAGCCACATACGTCCACACACTCCTCGACCTTCCCACCCACGCCGATCTGGAACAGCCCCGCCCCGTGGTCACGTGAGAGCCACAGAAGGCGCAACAAACATCGTCAACGACCACATGCTCGCAAAACCCCTGTTCCGAGGGCCGCACAAGCTCTCAGAAGGGCACCGGGGTCGCGAGCAGCCCGGTTCCGACTTCGCGCTCGGAGAGGATGCGGCAGAACTCGACGGCATCGAGTTCGAGGGTTTCGCCGTCGGTACCCGACGACCACGTTCCCCCGGCAGGACCGGTAAGCCTCAGCCGGAACGGTTGTCCGTGACGCCCCGCCCATTCGCGCACCACGTCGGCTATCAGTTCACCGTCGTGGTCGGCGGACAGGCGCACCGGTCTGCCGATCGCCCGGCTGAGATCCACACGGTGCATCCAGACATCACGAGTGAGGATCACATCGGTGACGAATCCGATGGTCCACCATTCGCTGATTCCCGCGATCGCCTGCGGTTCGGGCATTCGACGTCGGCGAATGATCGCGGGTGTGCGCCTGCGTCCCTTCACCGCACTGGGGCCGAGGGTACGGAAGTGCATGATGATCTGCGCCGGGGTCAGCGCGGCACGCTCCCGCACCTGGAGGTCGGTGAGGTGATCGATGAACTCACCTCCGCCGCCCTTTGCGAGGGTCTTGTGCGCAAGCTTCTGTTGCCGCCGACCCTCTCGGATCGACGAGGCATACGCCGCCATGCCGAGGACATGGCACGCAAGCTGCCGCACATCCCATGCGGGACACTCGGTTGGCGCCGACCACTGCTCGGGAGTCAGCGATTCGAGCAGCTCGGTGAACCGGTCGTACTCGGTTGCGGCCAGGCGCATCGCCGTGCGGTGATCGAGCTGAGGTCTGCGGAGTGCCGTACCGGCACGAAGGTTGGTTGTGGACTGCATCGTAGGCTCCTTTCGTCGTGGAACTCTTCGATGTCGACGCTACGATCTCCCTGCTGGGGGCGATATTCCACAAATCTGGTATGTCCCGGCACCGGATCGAAGCGTGAAGTGATGAGCGCCTATCTGCGCACACCACCGATGCGTGCTCGGCAAACGGTGGCAATAGCATCGAGGCGAGATCGGTCGAGCACAGAGGGCAGCGGGTGAAGCTGTGGACGGTGGTGAGCTCCTCGGCTCGAATGCACCCGCATAGGGCGGAAGTTTCCGGTTCTACCTCGACGGCGAACGCTGGCACTGGTCCGACTCCGTCGCCCGGATGCACGGCTACCAGCCGGGTGAGGTCACGCCCACCACCGAACTCCTTCTGTCCCACAAGCATCCGGACGATCAACCGCAGGTCGCGGCCCTGTTCGACAAGATGATCCACGTCGCCGAGCCGTTCAGCAGCAAACACCGCGTCACCGTAGGGCGGTGTGCGGTCGTGGGCGAACTCGGACGACACTCGGCACCGATCGGGGGCAATCATCGCGGCGGCGGCCGGGCCGAGTGGTGTCGAAGTGGCTGTGCCCGTGGGTAACAGAGGCATCCGAACAGCGTTCGCAAGACGGCTCGCTCGTCTACCGGTCGGCGCGTGCGCTCCGCCCATCCCAAAGCGGACGCCACAGCGGGTTCTGCGGCGCCGCTGTGATCTCCCCGGCAGGGCGAAGAGACGTCGGAGATATCAGCGCAGGCAGCGAAGGAAATCTCCACCTGGGGCACGACTGTGATCCCACCCAAAAAGTGGCGTGTCCTGCATCACAGTATCCGAATCGTCGTGTCGAACTTTCTACACTCGTCCTCGCACCGGCCCTCCCCCGCATTCGAGCCGGTGCCGCGAACCCCGCCAACCGACCCCCAGTTGCCGGCGGGGTTCGCTCATCCCGATCCCGACCCGCGATACACGCGGAGCGAATGGCCTGGTTACACGCGCACGGTCCGGATCGAGGGCTCGCCCCCATCCCCGACTGGCCGCCACGCTCCACCTCCCGACGGTGTGACACCAAGACCCGGCCGCACGGACACGGACAGCTCGTGGACCCGCGAACCGGGAGCGGCTCACGGCCACGACGCGTCACCGGCTGTGACGGCAGTTACTTTCCAGCGATTCTCTTCACCATCGAGCGCCGGGACATTATCCTTGACTACACACCCTGCACCCGCCCCTTCCGGGCGACACAGGGGGTGAAGCATCCGGGGTTTCTCCCGGTATCACCGATGTCGAGCCCAGGCATCAACGCACCCAGACACCTACTGCTGTGGATGTGGCGGCGCACCGAATTGCCGTCCCGGATCCGGTCCGTCGCTGCCCTCACCGGCGACCACGTCCCCGGGCCGCGCGAGTGTGCACGCGATACGTCGAGGGGTCATCTCGCACACACTTCGCCGGACCACAGCAGGCGGGGGTGAAACCCGTCCATTGCACGCGCTCATCGAGTTGGTCCCACCAACCCAGGGCGCCCATTTCATTGATGTGCCGTCACACCACCGACGACCGTCCGCCCGACCACGGCCCCGGTTGAACACCCGCACCTCCCGGGAAGATCGCTCCCCGTTCGACTTTCGAAAGCGACCCACTCCACCATGCTCGACCATTCGCACCACCCCATCCACAAGGACTGGCAGCATCNCGCCTCCTGCCGCGGCACCGACACCGNCATNTTCTTCCCCGACGGAGAACGCGGCAACGTCCGCGCCCGACGCGAGCACGCCGCCAAACAGATCTGCCACACCTGTCCCGTCCTCGCCGAATGCCGTGACCACGCTCTCACCACCACTGAGGCCTACGGCATTTGGGGCGGCATGTCCGAAACCGAACGCGCCCGCCACGCCGCCCGCCCGCCCGCCCGAGTGTGGGAGCGACGAACCCTTGACATGGAGGATCCGAACACCCACAGCACGAGGACGACACAGCTGTGGCCACCGGCTACGATGCACCGCGAGTCACCGTAGCCGACGAGTCGGCGGAGACGTCCCTCGAACAGCTGAGCGCCGCCCGGACAGACACCCAGTCCCCACCGTCTACGTCGAGGACACCGACACCGCCGAATCCTTCGAACTGCCCGGCACCGACCTGTCCGGCGAGGAACGCACCGTCCGCGTCCCCCAAACAGACAGACGAATTCACCTGTACCAGTCACCTCCTCGCGTAACGCTGGTGGTCGGACGCACCGCAGGCGGCACGATCTGCGCCGATCACACTCCCCGAAGTCTGCCGGGTGGCCGCATGCCGAGTCCGAGTCCGGGTCCGGGTCGGAAGGGTCGAAGCTCGGATCGATAGTCAGGTCAACGGCTCGGCAAAGATCAGCCGTCCGTCATCGAGCGCAACCGCCCACCGATCGATTCCCCCCACCCCCGAAAGTACGTCGGCCGCTGCAGTATCAAGTTCGTCGGGTCCGCGCCGCCACCGACGACGACTTCCGGGGCCTGACGTTCTCGTCCTGACCCCCCTGCAAGCACCGCGCCCGACGCCGTTGACGTCTTCTAATGATGTCCACTATGTTGCTTAAACAACATTAGGCGCCGGGCGCAGTGCGTTCGACGACAAGAGAGGCAGCGATGAGCACCAGAGCAGCAATCCTGTGGGGCACGGGCGAGAAGTGGAGCGTCGAAGACGTGGAACTCGCCGATCCCGGCCCGGGCCAGGTGCGGGTCAAGATCCGCGCGACCGGCCTGTGCCACTCCGATGACCACGCCGTCACCGGTGACATGCCGACCCCGCTGCCCCTGGTCGGTGGCCACGAGGGTGCGGGCGTCGTCGAGGCGGTGGGGCAGGGCGTGACCCGGGTGGCGCCCGGCGACCACGTCATCCTCATCTTCCAGCCGCCGTGCGGCTACTGCCGCAACTGCGCGCGCGGACGTTCCAACCTGTGCCTCAACGCCTCGCTGCAGGAGTACGGCGCCTCCAAGGCGTTCCATGCCCGCGGCCAGGAGATCGCTGCTACCGGCGACCTGGGGACCTTCGCCGATGCGACGGTCGTCTCGGAGCGCTGCGTGGTGAAGATGGACAAGGACATCCCGTTCAACGTCGCGTCCCTGCTCGGCTGCGCCGTCACCACCGGATGGGGCGCGGCGGTCTACCTCGCCGANGTGGAGCCGGGCGACAACGTCGTCGTCATCGGCAGCGGCGGCGTCGGTGTCAACTCGGTGCAGGGCGCCAAGAACGCCGGCGCGAACCTGATCATCGCTGTCGACACCGTGGAGATAAAGCGGCAGAAGGCGCTCGAGTTCGGCGCTACCCACGCCGTCGGTTCGATCGAGGAGGCACAGTCGCTGCTCGCCGACCTCGCGCCCGGACGGGGCGCGGACGCGGCCATCCTGTCGGTCGGCGTGGGCGACGGCAGCAAGCTGGGTGAGATCGTCGACCTCACCGGGCCGGCGGGCATCACGGTGATCACATCCGTCTCGCCGTTCGCCTCCGCCAGCGTCAACTTGAACCTTGCCATGTTCACCCTGACCCAGAAGACGCTGCGCGGCAATGTCTATGGCGGCGTCCAGGTACACCGCGACATCCCGCTCCTGCTCGACCTCTACCGCCAGGGGAAGCTCAAGCTCGACGAACTCATCACCAAGACGTACACCCTCGACCAGATCAACGAGGGCTATGCCGACATGCACGCGGGCAAGAACCTGCGTGGAGTCATCGAGTTCTCCGCCTGACCCCCGGAACCTTCAGCTACAGACAGGGGCCGCACCCTTACCGGGTGCGGCCACTATACCCGGCCCTTCCAGGCGACACCGGGGGTGGAACGTCCGGGGCTACTCCCGGTAGCACCGATGTCGAGCCCAGGCATCAACGACCCATACGCCCACTGCTGTGGATGCGCCGGCGCACCGAATTGCCGTCCTGATCCGGTTTGTCGCTGCTCTCACCGGCGACCACATCCCCGAGCCGCGCAAGTGTGCATGCGATATGTCGAGGTGTCATCTCGCACACACTCTCCCGGACCACAGCATGCCGGACGTAATCCGCCCCTTACATGCGCTTGCCGAGGAGATCCCACCAACCCAGGCCGCCCATTTCGTTGATGTGCCATGCACACCCACCGACTCCACCCGACCGCCGCCCCGGTTGAATACCCGCACCGCTCGGGCAGATCGCCCCCGTTCAACTTTCGAAAGCGACCCACCCCACCATGCTCGACCATTCGCACCACCCCATCGACCAGGACTGGCAGCATCGCGCCTCCTGCCGCGGCACCGACACCGCCATTTTCTTCCCCGACGGAGAACGCGGCAACGTCCGCGCCCGACGCGAGCACGCCGCCAAACAGATCTGCCACACCTGTCCCGTCCTCGCCGAATGCCGTGACCACGCTCTCACCACCACNGAGGCCTACGGCATCTGGGGCGGCATGTCCGAAACCGAACGCACCCGCCACACCCGACGCACCCGCCACGCCGCCCGACCCCCACGCGCAAGGGAGCGACGAACCCACTAACAGGACGGATCCGAACACCCACAGGGACGACACAGCTAGGGCCACCGACTACGACGCACCACGAGTCACCGAATCCGACGAGTCGGCGGACACGTCCCTCGAACAGCTCACCGCCGCCCGGACAGACACCCAGTCCCCCGCCGTCGACGTCGACTCCTTGGAACTGCCCGGCGCCGACCTGTCCGGCGAGGAACGCACCGCCCACGTCCTCCCCAGCAATTAACCGGGGTCCGGACCCCGCCACAAGCTCAGTGACTATCCTCACCAGCAAGTTTTCGGCGGTCTTTCCGCCAGGCGTGCTCACAATATCCGCGGTTCGACTGTGAGGCATCCGAATTGATACTGCTTACACGACGTGCCGCTTACCATCGACTGTCATGGGAGTCGCAGCCGCGGCACGAGGAGTGGGCCGCCTTCAGTACCGACTCGCGCGTGTCCCCTTCGACCTGTTCAACGACGCGATAATGCCGGTGCTGTTCGATAATGGGGCCGCGGCCCGGCTGGCGTACGATTGGGTGCTGATCGAGTGCGACAAGACCGCCGCAATTCTGTTCGACGACGACTCCGCTGCCGCCCACGCACAGCTGTTGCGACAGCGCAGTGCCGCCACGCGATATGCCATCGCCCGCCGGCAACGGCAGATACTCCGCGAGACCGAGATCGTCGCGCTCGATCGGCACCGCGCTCGGTTCCGCGAGCGGCGTCGAAAGCACGCCAGAAACACCGATTAGTGTCTGTGGGCTGATTTGCCGCGGCGTCCGACGACCAGGAGGTCGCCGGCCGACCGCGCGGCGTAGAGCTGAGGTCAGCGGGCTTTGGTGGTGAGGCTCTGCACGAGGTCGTCGAGGGTGAGAAGAGCGGCGTCGCTGTCCCGGTCGACGAGCCAGCGCAGCACCACCCCGTTCATGCATGTGAGCGCGAACCGGGCGACCTGATCGACCGAAGTTGTCCAGGTGACGTCGGCCCGTCTCGCGCACAGGGTAAGGAACGCGACGGCCTCGGCGTCCATGGTGCGGTACTGCCGCTCGGCAATCGCCCCGGCCGACACGTTGCCGGCGCTGCGTTGGCGGAGCGCGTGGGCGGTGATCTCAAAGGTCAGCAACTGGTGATGGGGGGTGGCCTCGATGATCGGCCACAGTCCGCGGATTCCGGCGCGCAACAGGTCCCCGAGGGCCAGGATCCCGGTCAGCCCGGCGGGTTCGGTGTACTGCCCGAATGCCAGCCGCATCGCGTCGTTGACTTGCAAGATCTGGGTCTCCCCGAGGTGAGTGAGGAGGGTGTCCTTGTCGTGAAAGTGGTAATGCACGATCCCGAGGGACGTTCCGGCTGCGGCGGCGAGTGGGCGCATAGTCAGCGCGTCGACGCCCCGCTCGGCCGCGATTGCCAACGCCGCCTCGAGAAGTTGGGCGCGGCGCTCATCGGCGGGGAGCTTCTTCGCCATGTGCCCAGCGTAAATGCTTGGGGGCTGAGGCCGAGGTCTTATCCCACGATGATCGACAGCCCGACGGCGGCGACCGCGACAGCAGAGGCGATGACACAGATCGCCCACGCCCGTATCGCAACCGGTGCCAGTCCCGATCCCGGCCTTGCCGGACGGTGAGCATTTGCGCGTGGGGGTGAGGCCGCAGTGTCGGCCCGGTCCGGCACCCGCTCGCGAGAGTGGCGAGATACCGCATCCGCGGTCACCGCCGCGACGAACGCCGCAGCGATCACGCACAGCGTGGCTACCAGAACCTCGACAATCCAGAACATATCCATACGGGCACCACGAACTTCCTTGGTCCTCGGCCGGCCACCACAATCGGCGATGCGCGCCCAGTGGGTTGTGCTCGCGTGTATCGCCACGAGAGCTCACTCTGTTGCGCCGCTCGGTCCACGAAGTTCTTTTTCAATATTCCGATCAGTCGTCCAATTATTATTTTGATCACACGTCCAATTGAAATGGGCATTCGTTCAGCTCGAGGGGAAAAATTGTTTCGCGTTTCATGAAACGCCGGAGGCGCCCGCGGTCGATATAGAAGTAAGCGGGTTCGGTGCCCGTCGATGATAAGAAGACGAGAGGAGTGAAGGGTTCATGGGTTCTGCAGGTGTTGACTTTACCGTCGCCTTCGGGGCGTTCCTGAAGTGGTTGAGTGTCACGTTCGGAGGCGGTATCGGAATCGGTTGACCAATTATTCGGGCTGGACGGCGGTGGCTCGACTCGCCAGGTGGGAGTCGAGCCACTCCGTCTCAGCGATCCACGTGCGATCGGAACCTTACCGGTGCCACCCCGCACCGTGAATCGCCGCGCTGCCGGGCCCGTCCGATTTTCGGTAGCACAACTGGCACACGGTGCTCGGCGTCCGCGACGCGGCACGGTTCACAGGTACGGCACGCCACGCTGGATCGACCCCCCCGGCCCTGAATCACCCCACAGGATTTCCCACATTTTGATCACTTGTCCATTTTTATTTTGATCATTCGTCCCACTAAATTGGTCTTTCGTTCAGTTGAAAAGTGTCGCTATTCTGATTTCAGTGAAATGTCAAAAGGCACCTCGGTACGGTATGCAGGTAAGCTCGGAGATGATCTCGTAAACGGCCACAATAAAGCGGAGAGCGACCACCCCTCGAATGTGTTTCGCCGTGGTCCCGGTTCGAAGGGGTGGATCCGCGGCGCGGCGAAGCGAGATTTTCTGTTACCGGTCGCTTCGCGATTGTGGATCCACAAGCGCCCCACAAGAACCACGGCACTGTTCGGATATCCGGGGCGAACAAGGCCTGATCTGGTCCCCGAGCGGGAACCAGCGCCGCGGTCTCGACCCGAGGCGAACAGGATTGGGGTATCGAGTTCGACGTCGATCGCCGGCGGTGATGGGTCTCTCATGATGTGCGAGCACTCGGCCACGACAAGTTCGCTTCCGCATCGTCTCCGGTAGACCGACTTCACTACGGTTTTCCGCTGCACGATGCCGGGACAGCCCGGCCCGGTATGCATCTTGTGGTTCACCCACATGCGGTGGTGGCGAGGAGCAAGATGGAGACCGCTGCCGCCGATCATCGGCGGATCCTTCGGCGCGGGGGGCAATTGTGGACGCAGACCGATCGCCAGACGACGGCGGTGGGCGTGACGTCGGAGGTCCACCGTGACGACGGCGAAGGCAACGCAACAAGCCGACCTCGTTCTCGCCGGTGGCGGTGTGAAAGGCATCGGATTGGTGGGGGCAGTAGCCGCGTTGATCAATGCTGGCTACAGGGTTCACAGGGTCTCCGGCACCTCTGCCGGCGCAGTTGTCGGAGCGATCATCGCGGCGGCGTCCAAGCGATACCAGTTGACCGGGGCGGAGGTGAAGGACCTCGCGCTCAGCCTCGACTACGACAAGTTCCTCGACCCTGGTCCAATTGAAGAGATTCCGCTCGTCGGACCCTCATGGGCGATGCTTCGGGGAAGCGGACTCTACCGGGGCGACGTCGCGCACGAATGGATCGCCAAGGCGCTGCGAGAACTGGGTGTGACCACGTTCCACGACTTGCGCATCGACGACGACACGTTGCCGGAGCCGCGGCGGTATTCCCTGGTGGTCACTGCCACGGATGTCACGACCGGCCAGCTGGTGCGTCTGCCCTGGGATTACGGCCGGGTCTATGGCCTCGACCCGGATACGCAGCTGGTGGCGGATGCGGTCCGCGCGTCGATGGCGATTCCGTTCTTCTTCCGTCCTGCCATGTTGACCAGTACAGCGGGGGTGACCTCGACCCTCGTGGACGGTGGTGTGCTGTCGAACTTTCCGATTGATTCCCTGGATCGGACCGACGGTCAGCCGCCCCGCTGGCCCACGTTCGGGGTGACCGTGCTTCCCAATCTTCCCGCCGGCAACGACAAGGTGATCCCGCAACTTGGTCTGCTACGCCTGTGCGGGCCTCCACACTTGCTCGAAGGTGTTCTCACCACCATGTTGGTCGGCCGGGACCAGGCATATCTGAGCCAGCCCTGGGTGGAGGCCCGTGCGATTCGTGTGGATTCGACCGACGTAGGCGTACTCGACTTCGACATCACAAAACCGGAGATCGAAGCGTTGTACCAGAAGGGGTATGCGGCGACACAAGACTTTCTGTCTCACTGGAATTGGGAAGCCTACGTCGAACGCTTCCGGGCACCGCGGGCCTGACACGCCCGCCGAAATACGGTGCGATCCACGAGACGGTGCCCAAATATCCTCTGCACCAACAACCCCACGCAAACCGTGGGTGACGGGCAGAAACCCGTTCGGGCTCGGTGGATCTAATGTCGACTCGGCGATTCTGAGGTCACGTGCGACGAGCAAGGTGTGCAGTCACACGGTCACTCCTGCGGGCAGGAACCCGATCGATCCTGCGCGCAGACGTGGCAAACGACGGGCTCACCAGTGCCCGAGATTGCCCTGCCAGAGCGCCACGATGATATACAGGGCAACAGCCAGCGGATAGTACAAGTTGATCATCACCGATCACCCTCATGCGGGGCCTCTCGACATCACCACACCCCACCCAGATCGGGTACCCATCCAGAGCAAACACACCCATCCCGCACTGCGCGCCACCGACGGCTTCGAAGAGTGCCCGGACCCGAGGCGACGCTCGATCACGAGCGGTTCGAGGCGGTGACAACCACTGCCGCCGGTCACTCGAGAGACCCATACCGGTAATGCGACACGAGACGGTGATGGTTGGCCCGAACCGGGTACACCACCTGTAAGCATGACGGTCATCCCACGTCCGCACCGGAGGGGTGGCACAGGAAGATACTGATCCGAAGGTCGGGGCCGGAGGACATCCGCCGATGACCGACGTCGTCACCGTCGACGAGGACGGCCGCTACCAACTGCGTCTGGAACGACATCTGCCGCACTGCCGTGAGAACGTCTGGCATGGTGTTCGCGAGCTGCGGCGCCGCAGCGCCCGGGCGCACGGCTGTTCGCGCGCCCACCCCCCGGCCCTGCTCGAATACGCAAACAGGAAAGGCGTCCTGCGATGGGAGATCACCGAGGACGGTCCCACCCGATCGATCTTGGTCTTCACCCACGTGTGTGGTGACCGCCGGGACGGAGTGGACGACATGGGGTGGTGGCTCACCGAACTCGATGTTCTTGCCGAAATCCTCGACGGCCACCCCGTTGCCGATCTCCCGAAACGGGCCACGGCAATGATCAGACGCTGCCGCTGCGCCTTCGGGTGACAAACAAGAACCGGGGCCTCGACACCAATCATCGTCGAGAACTTCAACGGTCCTGCGGGATCCTGATCACGTTTCACGGTGATCGCGTTGTTCACCAGTTCCCCGGCCGCCATCCGCGCGTCGCGGCTCGCGTCTTCCGATTTTTCACGGATCGCGTCGCGTAACTGCGCGGCAGATTCTGCAGCGACGCAGTTCGTACGCTGAGAACGGCTACTTTTTTCGTTCTCCGGTGACCATCCCACAGCTGCCGGTGCACGCCATCGAGCTCGTCATCGCGTCGATCCTGGGGCGCGCGTTACAGTCAGGGAGAGGGATCTGGTCGGGTGTTCGACCGGACGCTGACAGTCACGCCGCCGTCTCGGGTGGCGACTGGACCGAGGATCTCCTCACCTGGGCGGTGACCGAGGCCCTCGCGGCGGGCATGTCGTGTGCGCAGATCGCCGTGCAGCTCGGCGTACCACCTCCAGCCACCCGGGACCACGCCGCTGTCACCGATCACGATTGGCAGGATGCAATAGTTGCCCACGAGAACGCTCGGGCAGCGCGACTCCGCGACCTCTCCGAGAATCCGAAGTTCCACACGCCCACTCTCGACTGAAACAAGGTCGACACGTCGCCCCTCCCCTAGCACTGGATGCGGACCGGCGCCGTCAGAGCTCAGCGAGAGACACCAGTTCGTCCTGCAGCGCCCGGATCAACAACCCGGACTTGTCGGTGACGGGGCGCCCGACGGCGGCGTACTTCGCCCGGATCCTGATCAGGTGGGTGTTGATGGTGCCCAGGCTGATGCCTAAGTCAGCTGCGGTCGCAGCCTTCGATTCACTGCGAAGCCACAGTCGGAGGATTTCCAACTCGCGTGGCGTCAGCGTGGGTTGCCGTTTCGGCTCCCCGACAGCATCGAAGATAGGACCAGGAACGGAAGTCAAGCGATCTCACCCTTCTCGAGCCGCAGCGCCTGCCGCGGAATACACACTGTTTGATTCGAGGCGGCACACCAGCCGGATGGGGCTCCACGCTCCGCGTCACCAAGAATGTCCGTTTTGCCCGTTGTTTACCGCGGTAAGCAAACCATACCTGATAGTCGGTTTTGGGTATTCGCGGCTGACATTGCCGGGTGCGCGTCCGCCAACCCGTCTGGTGGCGGATTGGTTATCGTCGAGAGGCCTGGAGAACCTAAGGGGTACGGCCATGACACCCTCGACAGTCGACGTGTCGACGCGGTCCCCGGCCGCATGCCACACATGACGGCCATGAACGTCATCCGGTCGATGTCGCTTGCTGCTCCCCTTCCTCGGTCTTCCTGCCCGCGGAGCGGGCCTCCTCGAGCGCACGCCGAGCCGCCGCCGGATCGTGCATCGCCCGCTCGACCTGCCGCTGGACAGCACATCCCTCGGTCAGCCGTCCGGCTTCGGTGTCACCACGAAGTCGTAGGGCGCCATCGGCCCGACGAGGCGCATAGTGATCCGGTCGTCCCAGCGTGCGGCCAGGTCTCCGACCGTCTGTTCGAGTTCGTCCTGTCGGTCCACCTCGACCAGCACCGCGACCTGGACCGCGTCCTCGTCATGGGTGGGTTCGCGGACGGTGACGATCTCGGTCAGCGGCGACAGCGCGTCGAGAGTGGTGCCGGTGTCCGTCTCCCGCTTGGCCTCGAGGGCGTGGCCGATGATCTCCCCCAGGGCCGTCCGGGCATCCCGGGTCAGTTCCTCGGGTTGGTCGCGGATCGACTCCAACAGGGTGGAGGCCTTCGGGTTCTCCTCGACGATCTCCCGGATGATCGTCTCCTCGACGTAGCGGCCCCTCACCAGGTACTGGGCGAAGCCCTCGAGTTCGTCGAGGGCGGAGGCGAACTCGTCGTCGTGTTCGGCGAGCAGTTCGTTGATCACCGCGTCGCGGTCGGACACGACGGCACCGAACCGCAGCGGCAGTACCGGCGCGACGTGCGAGGTGCCGTCCAGGATGCGGGCGTGGGCCTGCAGGTCTGCGGGGGTGCCGAGTCGTTGGTCCGGGTCGATCTCGCTGACCAATGCCGCAATGTCGCCGTGGGTGACGATCTCGATCGGGGCGTCGTGGATGCCGGTGGCGTCGTCTTCGGGTTGCACGTCGGCGGGCACGATGCCGTACACGTAGATCCCGGACGCTTCCGCCGTGGCCTCGTCGTCGCCGTCGGTGTCTGTCTCAGTGTCCTCTGCGGAGGTCATTTGTGGCTCCGGCGGGGTGCGGGTTCGCGTTCGCTGCCGGATCCGCCGAGCAGATCGCCGAGCTTCTCGCCCGCCGATTCGAGTGCACCCTTCGTCTTCGACTTCGCGATCTTCTCCGTTGCGCCCGACATCAGATCGGACAGCCCCTTCGGTTCGCTGCCGATCGCGAGCCGGTTCGCCGCCTCCGCGAACCGCAGGTAGGTGTCGACACTGGCGACCACGATGCGGGCGTCGATGGTGAGCAGTTCGATCCCGACCAGCGAAACCCGCACATACGCATCGATCACGAGGCCCTTGTCCAAGATGGTGTCGATGACGTCCGCCAGGCTGCTCGAACTCGGCCCACCCGCTGTGGTCATCCTCGTGCTCCTTCCTGCCCCGCTATCGCCCCTCCCGCAACCCCGTGTGCGGACGGCTCGGCGCCTTCTCGCGGCACCGTTCGTTCCTCGGCCCGCTCTGCGCGCTCACCGAGACGTCAGTGCGGACTACCGGACTACCCGAAACGGCAAGTGTTCAATCGATCAAAGACCGCTAGGGACTGGGCAATTCGACGAATACGCCCCGCGCGAAACAGTCCGATCGGTCGGCTCCTCGAAACGCCTCCCACCCGGGTGTTGTGACGTTCCTCGTCGACGGGTCGTTCAAGCAAGCAGCTTCAGTCCGGCTTCCGGGTCACCACGAAGTCGTAGGCGGCCATCGGCCCGAGCAGACGCATATCGACCCGGCCGTCCCACTCCTCCGCCAGTGCTTCCACCGCCTTCTCGAGTTCCTCCTGCCGGGCGACCTCGACCAACACCGCCACCTGCGCCGCCTCCTCCTCATGCGTGGGTTCCCGCACATTGACCGAATCCGCCAGCGGTGTGAGCGTTTCGACCACCTTCGCGGTGTCCTCGTCCCGCTTGGCCACGATGGCGTTGCTCACGATCTCGCCGAGCGCCATCCGCGCATCTCGGGTGGCTTCCTCGGGCTGATCACGGATGGTGTCACGCAGTTCGCCGGCCTGCGCGTTCTCGTCGATCACCTCACGCAAAATCGCCTTCTCGACGTAGCGCCCCTTCACGACGTACTGGGCTCGACCCTCCAGTTCCTTCAACGCCGCCGCGAACTCGTCAGCGTGCGCCGCCAGCAGTTCCTCCTCGACGGCGCCTTCATCCGTCATCACTGCCCCGAATCGGAGCGGGAGGACGGGTGCGGCACCCGACGTACCGTCCAGAAGATACGCGTGGACCCGAAGGTCCTCGGGTGTGCCGAGCGGCCTGTCCACCGAAATTTCGCTGACGAGTGCCGCGATGTCGCCGCGGGTGACGATGCTGACCGACCCGTCACACACACCGACCGCGTCCTCGTCGGTCTCCACGCCGGCCGGCACGATGCCGTACACGTAGACACCGCTGGTGCGTGGCTCATCGGGTGCGTCATTGGCCCGTTCCGACGTAGACATCACTTGTCCTCTCGCGTGGACTTGCGTGAAACCCGTCCGCGTTCAGGTTCTTCCTTCCCGCCGCCGAGGATGTCGCCGAGTTTCTCACCGGCAGCCCCGAGTGCGCTCTGGGCTTTCGACTCGGCGCCGCCCTCGCTGCCGCCCCCAGCCAGGTCCGTCAGGCCCTTGGGCTCACTCCCGATCTCGAGCCGGTTCACCGCTTCCGCGAACCGCAGGTAGGTGTCGACGCTGGCGACGACGACGCGGGCGTCGATGGTCAGCAGTTCGATGCCGACCAGCGAGACCCGCACGTACGCATCGATCACGAGGCCCTTGTCCAGGATGGTGTCGATGACGTCGGCGAGGCTGCTCGAGCTGGGCCCGCCGCTGACTCCGCCGCCGCCACCGCCACGACCTGCCGGTTGTATTGACGTCATCGCCTCGCTCCCTGCTTCGAGCCGGCAGACTTCGCCGCCGACTTACGCGGACGGCCACGGCGAGCCGGCGGCTTGTCCTCACTCGCGGCCGCTGTCTTACGCGGGCGGCCACGGCGAGCCGGCGGCTTGTCCTCACTCGCGGCCGCGGCCTTGCGCGGGCGACCACGGCGAGCCGGCGGCTTGTCCTCAGCCTCCTCCTCCGGCTCCTCGTCCTCGTCTGTTTCGTCCGGCTCCTCGTCCTCGTCCGTTTCGGCAGACTCCTCGTCCTCGTCTGATTCCTCCGACTCCTCAGGCTCGTCCTCGTCCGTTTCGGCAGACTCCTCGTCCTCGTCTGATTCCTCCGGCTCCTCGGACTCGTCCTCGTCTGTTTCGGCAGAGTCTTCGATCTCGCCCTCGTCCAGCTGCGCTTCGTCCTGCTCGTCCTCGTCGGGCTGCGCTTCGTCTTCCTCGGACTCCTCGGGTTCGACCACCTTGCCGTCCCGGATCTCCCCACGCCAGCCCTCGAGTTCGTCAGCATGGAGAACGGACTGCGTCATGACATGACGCCCAAAATGCTTCAACTCCAACCGCGCTCGCCGACCCTGCGCACGCCACAGGTTGCCAGTCTTCTCGAACAAACCCTTCGGGTGATACTCCAGTATCAGCAGGATGCGAGTGAGATCGGGAGTCACCTCGTGGAACGTCACCGCCCCGTCGATGAAACCCTTGGCCCCCTTCGACCGCCACACGATCCGCTCATCCGGGACCTGCTCGATGATCGACGCCTCCCACGTCCGATGCGAAAGGAAGATCTGCGCCTTCCACTCCAGCTTCTCGTCCGCTTCCTGCTCAACCCGTTCGACCTTCTTCATGAACGACGGAAAATCGGCGAACTGGGTCCACTGGTTGTACGCCACCTGCACCGGGACACCGACATCGATCGATTCGACGATATTGGTCAACTTCAGCTTCTTGCCCTTACCACCACCACCACCGGTGACCGCGTCCTTCACATCCGACGCCGTGTCCTTCACCTTGTCGGTCAGCCCGGACAACAGTGACTTGCCATCGCCCTTCCCATCACCGTCACCGTTGCCGTTGCCCTTCCCGTCACCGTTGCCGTTGTGTTCTTTGCCGGTGACCGCGGACAGCAAACTTCCGCCGCCGCCCTCGGCGTAGTCGGTGAGCCGATCGGTGGCGCCCGCCACCCTGTCGGAGACGGCGGAGACCGCCTTGTCGGTCACGGTGCCGAGC
>NZ_NHML01000057.1:0-27256 GCF_002165735.1 Rhodococcus sp. NCIMB 12038 | reverse complement strand
GTACAACTCGTCCGGAATCAACGCGCCCAACCCGGCACCCGACTCGACCACCACGTCGACGCCCTTGGCGATCAACGACGCCACGACCTTCGGCACCAACGCCACCCGACGCTCACCGTTGTTCGATTCCCGAACGACGCCGACCGTCGGATAGGTCAGTGGTCGAAAATCACTTGATCTAGGACTATGGGCTTCCAAACCAACTCCTGAGGTGATGCGCGCTCCGCCAGGAGGATTGACGGAGCGGGTGAGGGGAATGTCGCAGCTGGTGAACCCGGCGCTGCGGCTGGGCCGAAGGATTGTAGGAACACGAACGCGGCGTCCCAACTGAGCTCGCGCTCAGCCGCGACGCCGCGAGGGCCGACGTGAATTCGTTCGGATGACGATACTCGCCACCCGTCGAGACTTCGGTCAGGTAACGAGATCCGAGAGCGGCTGCCCGGTCAGCGCCTGACGGCAGCGGAGGACGACACCTTCCTGCAACGTCTCGAGCGCTCGGTTCGATCGCCACGAAACGTGTGGTGTCATGATGAGATTCGGCGCGTTTCGCAGCACATGGTCCGCGGGCAGTGGCTCTTGGCTGAACACGTCGAGGCCGGCGCCGGCGATGTGTCCCGAGCGAAGTGCGTCGGCCAATGCCTCTTCATCGATGAGACCGCCACGAGAAACGTTGACGATGGTCGAGCCTTTACGCATGCGCTTCAGCACGTCGGCCGACACGAAGTGACGGGTTTCTGTGGTGAGAGGCAGGTGGAGCGAGACGACATCGGACTGTTCGAGCAGTTCGTCGAGGGGAGCTGCTGGGACAGTGTCGAATTCGATGAACGGATCGTAGGCGCGGACGTTGGCGCCGACGGCGGAGTACCACTCTGCTACCCGGCGGCCGATCCGCCCCATGCCGATCACTGCGACGTCGAGCTCCGAAAACCTCGGCGTATCCAACCCGATGCTGCCCGCCCAGCCGCCGCCGGCGATGGACTCCTGTCCGGCAGGGATCCGGCGGGCCAAGGCCAGGCCCATTGTGAAGGCGTGCGAACCGACTTCCTCGCTGGCCGCTCCTGGAACGATGGAGACGGGGACCCCTGCTTTGCGGGCAGCCTCGACATCGATGTTGTCGTAACCGATCCCGTACCGGATCACCGCCACGCACCGCTTCATTGCGTCGAAATCCGCGGCCTCCACCCTGGCGTAGGGTGTGACGAGAACCAGGGCGGCGTCGGGGATCGCGGCGTGGAACGACTGGACGTCGGGGGAGATGATGATTTCCATCCCGAATTCGTCCGCAAGGCGCTTTTCCCGTTCGACCTCGGGAAACTGGTGCGGAGCGACGAGAATTGTTCCCAGATCGCGCAGGTTGCTCGAACTGGTTTCGAAAGATCCGGTGTCTGTCATCACGCCTTCTTACTGGATTCGTCGTCGATGAATTGCATGAGAGATGCGCCCGTGAATGTGGACTCGGGGCGAATATGGGAACGAATTTAAGAGTTGGATAGAGCTGAAGTCAATGAAAAACTTGCCGCGCGAACTTCCTTTCCTCAATTGGGTCCACTGCAGTGACTGATCTGGATCAATCCCTCGTGTTCGAGGGGCCCGTCCGCGGAGCGGGCCGTGGTGAGCGATCACTGGGCGATCGTGCAAAGCTGATCCGAGGCTTCCTTACTAACGTGCGTTAGGCTACTATCGGTTGCAGGCAGTGACGGGAGGCGCAATGGAGATTCGGCAGTTGGAAGCGTTCCTCGCGGTCGCTGAGCACCTCCACTTCGGTAGGGCTGCGGATCGGTTGTTCATGGCGCAGGCGCCGCTGAGCAGGACGATCAAGAGCTTGGAGGACGAACTCGGTGCCCGGCTGTTCGACCGGAACACGAGGATTGTCACGTTGACGGATGTCGGCTCGGCTCTCATCGAGCCGGCGCGAGAGGTGATGGCCGCGGCCCGCCGAGCCGCGGAGACGGCGAGCGCGGTCACGTCCGGCGAAGCCGGCCTGGTGCGCGTGGAATTCTCGGGAGTTGCCGCTCATCCGTTCGTCGCAGCCCTCGCGCGCGACATTCGCGCAGAACATCCAGCCGTGCGCCTCGAGTTGTCCTCGCAGACCATCTCAAAACCAGTCATGCAGAACCTGCTGGGCGACGAGACCGACATCGCGCTCGGCAGGTGGGACCGATTGCCCCCCGGCGTTTCTGCTCGGGTGCTGATGTCTGACTCGCTGGCCGTGGTCCTGCCTCGAACGCACCGACTCGCCTCCTCCGGGACAGTCGCGTTCTCGCAGATCGCGGGTGAGTCGTTCGTATCTCTGCCGTATGAGAAGGGGTCGGTGACCACCGATCGGCTATGGCGTCTCGGATATGCACACGGCGCCCCCGTGGACAACGTGCAGTTCGCTCCGGACACGCAGTCGTGCATCGCGCTGGTCAGTGCGGGTGTTGGCTGTCATCTGGCACTTTCCTCGGTGGGTCTGCGCAACGTCAATCCCGACGTGGTGTTCGTGCCATTGTCCCCGGCCGATCTCGAGCGGGTGCCGGACGTCCACATGCGCGCGGCATGGCGGGATCCGGTTTCGAGTCCGGTTGTCGAGACCACGCTCGAATATTTGGCCCGGTATGCGCGTCCGTCGGTTCGCCAAAGTTGACGGGATCGGTCCCGACGAAAACCAAGTTGTTGCGTTAATAGAAACAATCACCATAGATAACCGCATGAATGCGGCCTGGAATTTGAGTCAAGTCGCAGCGTAATGTCTTGAATTAAATGGCGATGCAATAATCCGTCGTTTCGTATTAATTGCCGCGTCTCGGCAATTCGCTGTGAATTCGTCAGCAAGCAGAAGGAGTAGCAAATGGGCCTGAACGATCAGGTGCAGGAAGTCGACGCCCTCATCGTCGGCGCGGGCATGGGCGGGATCATGACGCTGCGCCGGCTGACCGCCGATCTCGGTCTCGATGCGGTTGTAATCGACAAGGCACCCGGTGTCGGTGGCACGTGGTACTGGAACCGGTACCCGGGGGCACTGTCCGACACCCAGAGCTTCATGTATCTCCTCCCGTTCGAGAAGGAGCTCTACCAGGAGCATGTAACGAAGTGGACGTCCCGTTACGTCAAGGGGCCCGACATTCGTCGATACCTCGACGACGCGGTGGACTTCTGGAACCTGCGTGACCGATTCCATCTCGAAACCGAGCTGCGCAGTGCGGTGTTCGACGAGCAGGCTCAGACGTGGCAGATCCACACCGACAAGGGTGGCTACCGCGCGCGCTTCCTGATCACGGCGCTGGGCCTGCTGTCGAAGATGAACGTGCCCGACTTCCCCGGCATCGAGAACTTCAAGGGCCGCATTGTGCACACCGCGGACTGGCCCGCAGATCTCGACATGACAGACAAGCGCATCGCTGTCATCGGAAACGGTTCCACGGGAGTCCAGTTCATGACCGAGGCCGCGAAGGTCGCAGGGCATCTGACCTCGTTCCAGCGGACCCCGCAGTACACGGTCCCCGCCGGCAACCGGGAGTGGACCGAGGAGGAACTCACGCACTTCAAGGAGACCTGCGAAGACCGGTGGGAGGAGTTCTCCCGCGTCAAGATCGGCTTCGGCATCGACGAGGAGACCACTCGCACAACACTCGGCGTGTCGTCCGAGGAACGCGAGGAGATCTTCGAGTGGGCCTGGACCAAGGGCGGAAACTACACCTTCACCAACGAGACATTCTGTGACGTCACGTCGGACCGAGAGGCGAACGAAGAAGCCGCCAACTTCATCCGGCGGAAGATCGCCCACATCGTCGAGGACCCGGATACCGCGCGAAAGCTGACGCCGTGGGAGCCGTTCGCCCGCCGGCCCATTTGCGACTCCGGCTACTTCCAGATCTTCAACCAGCCGAACGTCACCCTGGTGAGCATCCGCGAGAACCCGATCAAGGAGTTCACCGAGACCGGCATCGTGACCGAAGACGGGACCCTGCACGAAGTGGATCTGCTGGTGCTCGCGACGGGATTCGATGCTGTCGACGGTAGCTACCGCGGCGTCGACATTCGTGGACGCGAAGGTGAGTCGCTGAGGGATCACTGGAGTGACGCACCGCGCAGCCAGTTCGGTATCACGGTCAGTGGCTTCCCGAACATGTTCATGGTCCTCGGGCCCAACGGGCCCTTCGTGAACCTCCCGCCGGCAATCGGGCTGGAGACCAACTGGATCAGCCGCGCCATCAGCACGATTCGCGACACGCCTGGAGCGTCGATCGAACTCCGGCCCGAGGCGGAGGAGAAGTGGCTCGACACCTGCCTCGAAGCGCTCGACGGCTCGTTGTTCCTCGAGACCGGATCCTGGATCTTCGGCTCCAACATTCCCGGTAAGCGACAGCCCAAGACAGCGAACTTCTTCGTCGGCGGAATGGACAAGTACATCGAGATCACCGACCGGGAGGCGGATCAGGGATACCCGAGCTACCAGATTCACGTTCTCGCCCCGGTGTAACCGAGGCACCCCGATCCACACAGGAGGACACCTTGTCTACTTTCACGACCATCGACCCGAGCTCCGGGGGAACTCTCGCCGAGTACGAAACTCTGTCGGATGCCGACGTAACGTCGGCGCTCGGCCGCGCAACCGAGGCCTACGGCAAGTGGTCGCGGGCCGACCTGCAGGCG
This sequence comes from Rhodococcus sp. NCIMB 12038, assembly GCF_002165735.1. Taxonomy (NCBI): domain Bacteria; kingdom Bacillati; phylum Actinomycetota; class Actinomycetes; order Mycobacteriales; family Nocardiaceae; genus Rhodococcus; species Rhodococcus sp. NCIMB 12038. The sequence continues at coordinate 22,621 of NZ_NHML01000057.1, read as the reverse complement.
CGTGCCGCACTGCTCGCGCGCATCGCCCAGCTGCATCGTGAGCGAAAGGCCGAGCTCGTCGAGGCCATCGCGAACGAGATGGGCAAACCGATAAGCCAGGGCGAGGGTGAAGTGGAGCTCGCCGCGTCGATCTACGACTACTACGCAGACCAGGGACCGCAGCTTCTGCGCGACGAGGAACTGGAGGTTGCCGGCGGTGGTCGGGCGCTGGTCCGGACGAGCGCGACCGGCCCGCTTCTGGGCATCATGCCGTGGAACTACCCGCTGTACCAGGTCGCACGTTTCGTGGCGCCAAATCTGCTGCTCGGCAACACGATCCTGCTCAAGCATGCCCGCTCGTGCACGCAAACCAGCCTCCTCATCGAGGCAATCGTCCGGGACGCTGGAGCGCCGAGCGGCATCTACGAGAACCTCGTGGTGTCCTCCGGCCAAATCGGGAACCTCATCGCCGATCCGCGTTTGCAGGGTATTTCGCTGACGGGCTCCGAGCAGGCCGGTCGTATCGTCGCGGAGCAGGCGGGCAAGCACCTGAAGAAGTGCGTGCTCGAGCTCGGTGGATCAGATCCGTTCATCGTTCTTCCCGACGCGGACCTGGGTCACGCCCTCGATCTTGCCGAGTCCGGGCGTTTCTCCAACGCTGGGCAGGCGTGCACCTCGTCCAAGCGGATGATCGTGCACAGCGATGTCTACGACGAGTTCCTCTCGGGCATCGTCGAGCGCGCCAAGGGTTGGACTACAGGAGATCCGACCGACCGGTCGACCAAGATGGGTCCGCTGGCCACCCTCTCCGGGCGGGAGGAGGTCGCCGAGCAGGTCGAGGACGCCGTGTCCAAGGGAGCGACCCTGCACATCGGTGGTGTGGTGCCCGACGGGGCGGGTGCCTTCTATCCGGCGACCGTCCTCTCCGGCGTCACCAAGGACATGAGGGCGTACTCCGAGGAACTTTTCGGCCCCGTCGCGGTGGTGTACGAGGTCGGTTCGACCGAGGAAGCCATCACCCTCGCCAACGACTCCCGGTTCGGTCTCGGTTCCGCCGTGTTCACCCAGGATCCGGAGCTTGCTGCGGAGGTCGCGGATCGCCTCGAGGTCGGCATGGTCGGACTGAACTCCCTGATTCGCAGTCAGCCCAGCCTTCCGTTCGGTGGCGTCAAGGCCTCCGGCATCGGCCGTGAACTCGGCAGGCTCGGACTGGACGAGTTCGCAAACAAGAAGATGCTGCGAATCGCCTAGGCGGCAACTGTCGGCTGACGGGTGATCCGAAATTTATTCCACTGCAGAATGATAGGGGCCGGTGGGGGCGCCGCCAGGTCTACACCGGCCCTTCCTGCGCCATCCCGACGAAAGAACAGAATCGAATGCGACTAGTCACTTACCGGTCGGGCGCCAACCACCTGCCCGGCATCGAACACGGCGAGTACGTCCTCGACCTCAACGCCACCCTGACTGCCAGCGGTGTCGTCGCGTCTGCCGAGTTCGAATCCGTCCGTGAATTTCTCGAAGACCTCGGCGACAGGCTCCCTGTGGTCTCCGAGTCCGTCACCACCTGGCTCGACACGTCCACTCCAACTTCGGTGGGAACTGTCGCGGACCTGCACCTCGGCGCTCCGGTCCAGGATCCGAGCAAGGTGCTCTGCGTCGGTCTGAACTATTCCGACCACGTGGGCGAGACGGGCCGGAAATTCCCCAGCCACCCCGACGTCTTCGCCAAGTTCGCCAGCAGCCTCATCGGACCGGACGACGACATCGCCTGCTCCGACGTCACCGAGAACCTCGACTTCGAGGGTGAGCTCGCCATCGTCATCGGCAAGCATTGCCGCCGGGTCTCGGAGGACGACGCGCTGGCGCACGTCGCCGGGCTCACCGTCCTCAATGACATCACTGCCCGCGACCTGCAGTACCGCGGAACTCAGTGGCTCGCCGGCAAGGCCGTCGACGGCTCCACGCCAGTGGGCCCGGCCCTGGTCACGCTGGACGAGATCGGGGACCCGCAGTCACTCGACATCGGTACCCGTGTGAACGGGGAACAGATGCAGCACTCGAACACGAAGAACATGATCTTCCCGATCGCCCGAATCGTGTCCTACATAAGCCAGTTCCTGGCGCTCATCCCCGGCGACATCATCGCCACCGGAACGCCGGAAGGCATCGGGGCGAAGCGTCAGCCTCCGGTGTGGCTGCGGCCGGGCGACGTGGTCGAGGTCGAGGTCGAGAAGGTCGGTCTTCTGCGCAGCACCGTCCGGTGACCTTCCTGCGCTTGTAAACAGTTGGTTTCAGGGATTGTGCATACACCCGGCACGACCTAACCTAACTACCGTTAGTGAGCCAGCCGTGAAGGTTGGTTTAGACCCGACACCACCCCGAGGTGACTGCAATGACCCCCACTCGCCCGTCGGCCGCAACATCGCAGACCGGCTCCGACCTGCCGCTGCGAGTCGCGATCATCGGTGCCGGACCCTCGGGGTGCTTCACGGCCCAGGCGCTGCGTAAGCGAATCCCGAATATTCAGATCTCTGTCTTCGACTCGCTCCCTACCCCGTACGGGCTCGTCCGTCACGGCATTGCCCCGGACCACCAGGGCGCGAAAGCGGTGCAGCGTCAATTCGACCGTCTCTTCGCCCAAGACGGTGTCCGTTTCGTCGGTAACACCCGCATCGGCGACGACGTGCCGTTCGCAAACCTTGCCGAGGCGTTCGATGCTGTTGTCCTGGCCACCGGGCTCGCTCTCGATCGCGGGCTCGGTGTCCCTCAGGACGAACGGGCACGTGTGATCGGGGCGGGTTCGCTACTTCGGCTGCTCAATTCCGATCCCGACTCACCGCTGCGCCGGGTCACGGAGGGCGTGCCGGAACTCGGGCGGGATATCGCGATCGTCGGGACCGGCAATGTCGCGGTCGACGTGGCGCGTCTGCTGACCAAGTCAGCCGCCGAACTGGCGAAGTCCGACATCGACGACAAGGCCCTCCACGCGCTGATTCCGCACGGGCTCGAGACGATTCACGTAATCGGCCGCAGCGGCCGCGAGTCCGCCAAATGGGAACACTCGATGCTCAAGGAGCTGGCTTCGGTCGAATCCGTCGACCTTCGGTTCGACGGTGAGCCCTTCGACCCGGCCTCGCATCCGGCAGAGAAATCGGTCCACATAGACGTACGCTTCCGTCAGATCACCCAGTCGGTCACCACGACGGGCAGCAAGACTCTGCTGACCACATGCGAGGCCGGCGACCCGTCCACGACGTCCCGGTTCCTGGTAGACGCCGTCATCTCCGCAATCGGATTCGAAGACGATTCGCAGCTGTCGATCGGACTCGATGCCCCGCAGATCTTCCGCGTCGGTGGGTGCGCGAGCGGACGGTTGGGCAACCTCGCCGAGAACCGCAAGCTGGCGGCCGCCGCAGCCCAGCAGATCGCCGAGTATCTGGCTCGCGAAGACCGCGCGGTTCCCGGCGGGGACGATATCGACCGCATGTTGCCAGCCCGGCACATCACTTTCGACGGATGGCGCCGGATCGAGGAGGCGGAAGCCCTCCGGGCGCGTCCGCAGCGCTGCCGGACCAAGTTCACCACCCGCGACGAGTTGCTGGCGGCCGCACAGCCAGTGGTCGACCGACTCGCGATCAGCGACTGAAACCAAGGAGAACCACAGTGAGCACCATTCACATCCTGTTCGGTACCGAGTCCGGCAACGCCGAGATGGTGGCCGACGACATTGCCGCAGTGCTGCAGGACCAGGGACTCGACACCGAGATCGCAGAACTCTCCGAAGATGTCGTGGCCGACTTGGCCGGCATCGAGCTGGCCGTGTTCGTGACGTCGACGTACGGCGAGGGCGACCTCCCCGAGAGCGCCGCCCCGTTCTACGAGGCGCTGCTGTCAGAGCGTCCGGATCTCAGCCGACTCAGCTTCGGTGCGTTCGGACTGGGCGACAGCGCGTATGAAACCTTCAACAACGGTATCGACACGTTGCGGCACACTCTGAGTGGCCTGGGTGCCCGTCAGATCGGTGAGACTGCCAAGCACGACGCAGCGTCCGGTGACCCGGCGTCGGATCTCGCGTCGACCTGGGCCGCACTTCTGCTGGATCTCGTTCCCGCCTAACGCCGCCCGACCTGACTACCAGCCCACGACATCGAATCCGGAGACCACCATGAGCGTCGCGCCTGACGTGATCGAGAATTTCTTTCCCTGGAACGACGAAGAATTCCGCGCGAACCCGTACCCCTGGTACGAACGCGCCCGTCGCACAGCGCCCGTATGTTATTCGCCTGACGGCGCGTACGTTGTTACGCGGTACGAAGACGCGATGCAGTACGCGAAGCATCCGTGCATGAGCATCGTGGATCCCTCCGGCGAACCTCACCCCTGGGATGCATTCGGCAACACGGTACTCTCACTCGATCCGCCGGAGCACACACGTATGCGACGGCTTGCCAACAAGTGGCTCACCCCGAAGCTGATCAAGGGGTATGTCGAGACGACCCGTGCATCGCTCAACCAGATACTCGATGGCCTTGCTCCGGAGCAGGTGGTGGACGGGCACCATGATATCGGAGTGCTTCCGACGCACGATGCAATGTGCAGGATTCTCGACATGCCAACGGGCGACGTCGACGGAATGTTCTGGGCCCTATGGGACGCAATGCTCATCCACTCGACCGATCCGGGAGAGGGGATTCGTGAGAAAGCCATCGCAGGACTTGAATTCATGTTCGAGCAGACCGAACGATTGCTTGAAGAGAAGAAGCGCAATCCGGGTAACGGCCTGGCCGACGAACTGCTGAAACTGCATGCACAGGGCGATCTGAGCTGGCGTGAGGCTCTCGAAACGACGGTCAATCTGCATATGTCGGGGGGGCCCAACCCGGCATATGTCATCGGACGCGGACTCGAATTGTTCGCCGAACGACCCGATCTCATGCGCGACTACCGTGACAAGCCCGAGATCAGAAGCAAGTTCGTCGATGAGCTGACCCGCCTGAACCCGGTTGAGCTCATCATCACCCGATTCCCTACCGAGGACATCGAAATTCGTGGGGTGAAGATTCCCGCCGGATCGTGCGTCAAGTTCCCCATCGGAGCAGCAAACCGCGACCCCGAGGTGTACGACGACCCGAACGAATTCGATTACACCCGAACGGGAGATGCCGCTCGTAACCTCACCTTCAGTATCGGCACACACAACTGTGCGGGCAAGGTGCTCTCACTCGTGCAGATCGACGCCATCCTCGCCATCGTTGCCGAGCGCTACAGAAGCGTCGAGCTCGCGGGCGAGGCAGTCGAGGTGCGCACCGACCGCTTGGTCGCCTACGAGAGTCTTCCGCTCATCCTCCACTGACCCGCGCCGGCAGCGATGTGGCAGATGCCTGAAGCCACGGAGAATCGCCGACGCCAAGTTGACGCGAAAGCCCAGCCTGACGGCCCTCTGCCTCGCTGGTTCTGGTGATACGAAAGAGAGCTGATGAAACCGCAGCCCAAGACGTTAGATGGATCCGAATCGTCCGGACCGGAGGCGACCGGTCGATTCCCACAGGCGGCGCGGCAGGCACCCGATCCCGCCGCGATCCGTGCGGTCGTATCTGCATTGCGGGCAGGGGGAGTGGTCGTCGACGACAGTGCGCTCGCTCTCTCGATCTATTCGTCGGATGCATCGGTCTACCGGGTCGCGCCGGGCGCAGTCGCGTTGCCACGTTCCATCGACGACATCGACGCCATCGTGACGGCGTGCGCCGGCCACGGTGTCCCGATCACCAGCCGAGGAGCGGGAACGTCGATCGCAGGCAACGCGATTGGAACCGGCATCGTCATCGACCACAGCAAGTATCTGGACTCGGTCCTCGAGGTCGACCCCGAAGCGCGTTCCGCTCGAGTACAACCAGGTGTCGCACATGCGACCCTGCAACGCGCGTCGGCGCCGCACGGGCTGCGGTTCGGACCCGATCCGTCCTCCCATTCGCGCTGCACCATTGGTGGCATGATCGGCAACAACGCCTGCGGATCGCGTGCTCTCGGCTACGGTCGGACCAGTGACAACGTCAGAGGTCTGCACCTGGCGACTGCAGCGGGGGAGCATCTTCGCCTGGGCAGCCTGGCGCCGAGCGATCCACCTGCATCACTTCTACTGGATGACCTGCGGTCCACAGTGAACGGCTCACTTGCCACCATCAGAACCGAGTTCGGACGCTTCAGCCGACAGGTGTCGGGGTATGCCCTCGACGCCCTTTTGCCCGAGAACCGTTTCGACGTCACCCGACTGCTCGTAGGAACAGAAGGCACACTGGGCGTGGTCGTCGAGGCGGATGTCCGGCTAGTCGCCGACCCGACCCATCGCGTGATGGGGGTGCTGGGCTTCGAGAACATGATTGCAGCAGCGGCTGCTGTGCCGTCGATACTGCCGTTCTCTCCGATCGCGTGCGAGGGGCTCGACAGCAGAATCACTGACGTCGTGCGTGCGCTGCGCCCCGGCGCCGTGCCGGAAATGCCGCGTGGCGACGGATGGCTCTTCGTCGAGTTTGCCGGTGAGGACCGCGCCGAACTCGAAGCGATGGTCGGCGCGGTCGCAGCGGTCAGCGGCGCATTGGGCTCACGACTGGTCGCTTCGGCTGTCGAGGCTGCGGCCCTATGGAAAATCCGTGAGGACGGATCCGGTCTCGTGGCCCGCACGCCGAGTGGGCGGCCTGCGCATGCCGGGTGGGAGGACGCGGCCGTTCCCCCCGAGCACCTGGGCGTATACCTTGCGCGCTTCGAGGAACTACTGGAGGGGCATGGTCTGATGGGGGTGCCGTACGGGCACTTCGGAGACGGATGCGTTCATGTCCGCATTGACTTCGACCTCGACGACACCCGCGGAAAACAGCGCTACGAGGACTTCCTCGACGACGCGGCGAAACTCGTCGGAGAATACGGCGGCTCGATGTCGGGTGAACACGGTGACGGCCGGGCACGCAGCTCTCTGCTCCCGCACATGTATTCACCTCACGCGATCGAGTTGTTCCGCACGGTCAAGTACCAGTTCGACCCGGGGAACATCATGAACCCCGGGATCATCGTCGATCCCGCGCCCGCCTCCGACGACATTCGGTACCTCCCGGCCCCCGCGATGCGGCCGGAACTGGCGTTCGCGTATCCGCACGACGCCGACGATCTGTTCGGCGCGGTGCACCGCTGCACCGGCGTGGGGCGGTGTGTGGCCCCGAACTCCTCCGCTACCACGGTGATTTGTCCCTCGTTCCAGGCGACTGGGAACGAGAAGGACTCCACCCGCGGTCGGGCGCGCGTCCTCCAGGATGCTGTGAGCGGCCGCCTCGGCCGCGCCGGATTGTCGTCTCCGGCGGTTCATCAGGCTCTGGATTTGTGTCTGAGTTGCAAGGGCTGCAAATCCGATTGCCCGACCGGGGTGGACATGGCCACCTACAAGGCCGAGGTCCTTCATCAGAAGTACCGAGGGCGCCTCCGGCCCCGGTCCCACTACTCGCTCGGAAAGTTGCCCTTGTGGCTGCGATTCGCGCGGCGTGCACCTCGGCTGGTCAACTGGCTCAGCGGTATCCGAATCGCGCATCCCGCGGTCGCCTGGCTGGCCGGGATCGATAGACGCCGTTCGATTCCGGCGATCGGGGACACTGCTGATCGAGCCGCCTGGCGTGCTGCCCAGCAGATCACGGTGCAGAGCCGAGCCCAGAAGGACGTCGTCCTCTTCGTCGACACGTTTACCGACAGCTTCACCCCGGCAGTCGCGACGGCGCTGGTGGAGGTACTGCATGCGGCCGGGTACCGGGTTCACGTCCCGAAGGAGAGTGTGTGCTGTGGGTTGACCTGGATCTCCACTGGCCAGCTGGACGGTGCCCGCCGAAGGCTCGAACAGACGGTTGCCGCACTGCATCCCTACGTGGAAGAGGGCATGACCGTGCTGGGAATCGAACCGTCGTGCACGGCCGCCCTGCGTGCGGACTTGACCGAACTGGTCGGATCGAAGGAAGCATCCGACGTGTCGGCAGCCGTCAGAACCTTGTCGGAGCTCCTCATGTCGGATGCCGACTATCGGGTTCCCGACCTGACTGGAACGGACGTTCTCGCGCAACCGCATTGCCATCATCATGCAGTGCTGGGATGGGAGACCGATCGGGCGCTCCTCGAGCGAGCCGGTGCTCGGGTCACCTCACTCGGAGGTTGCTGCGGTCTCGCCGGCAACTTCGGCGCCGAACGAGGCCACTACGACGTTTCGGTGGCGGTTGCGGAGACCCAGTTGATGCCTGCGCTGAATTCGATGTCCCCAGCCACGATCGTTCTGGCAGATGGATTTTCGTGCCGAACGCAGATCGAGCACCTTGCGGACCGGCACGCCGGCCATTTGGCCGAGTTGTTGGCTGGGCGCCTCACGGGGCGGTCGTGATCACTCGTGGTCACCCGAGATCATCGGCCGACGAACCTGTGTCGTCGGCCGATTCGTCGTGCCCGCTGATGTCGACCCACTGATACTGCTCCGAAACATTCCGGTCACAGTCAGGCGGTACCGTGCGAGTGCACGTAAAGCAGCGGGGTCCTCGACCGCGGCGCGCAGAGTCGGCAACGCCAGAGGTTGGGGCTGCGGGTGATCTGAGAGTGGTGCAATTGCAGCAACAATCGCTGGCCACTTTCGCATCAATCACCCCTGGTCGCCACGGGTGTGACCCGGGTAACATTTCCTTTGCTGGATGTGACAGGCCGCCGACGGCGTGGTGGAGGATATAGCGTCGACCGTCGTCCGCCGATCTGTCCAATCCGTTTATGCGCAACATTTGCGCTTCGATCCGGGTCCATACCCGGGGAGACTGCCAATTCCATCGTTCAACCCCTGGCGAATCCGTCTGGGGCCCTCGCAGGAAGAGACTATTGTGACGACAGAGAGAGTCGAATTGCCCATTGGTGGTGGTGATGCACAGGTGGCACAGCAGCAGGGGGAGCCCGCCAACCGGCTGAGCGGAAACATGGGGGTGGGCGAGCTTGTGATGAGCGTGCTCGCATTCTCGGCTCCGCTGACCACGGTCGCCGGGTTCATTCCAGTGCTGCTGACGTTCAGTGGTCGCACGGCCCCGGCGATTTACCTGGTGGTGACCGTCCTGCTGGTGCTGTTCTCGGTCGGGTTCACCACGATGGGCCGTCGAGTGCAGAATCCGGGCGGTTTCTACTCGTTCGTGACAGCAGGCCTCGGGCGTCCCGCGGGCCTCGGTGGCGCCTTGCTTGCGACGTTCGGGTACACGGCAATCGGATTCTTCGCTCCTGCGTTCTTCGCTGTGACGGTTCAGAGTTACGTCGTCGATCTGGGCGGTCCGGAGATCGCATGGTATTGGTACGCACTCGCCCTCATCGCCGTCACTACAGCGTTGGCCTATCGGCGAATCGACCTGTCCGCGAGGGTGCTCACCTTCGTCATGCTGCTCGAGGTCATCACCGTCATCGTGTTCGACGTCGCAGCATTCGTGCACGGCGGTCCCGCTGACGGCGGTGGCGCGGGCTTCTCGCTGCCGTCGATCACCGATGCGAGCATCGGCCTGGCTGTGCTGTTCGTCGTCGGAAACTTCCTCGGCTTCGAGGCGACCGTGATCTATCGAGATGAGGTCAAGAACCCGAACAAGACCATCCCCCTGGCGACTTACATCGCAGTCGGAAGCATCGGAATCTTCTATGCGATCGCGGCGTGGGCGTACCTCGCGTTCTTCGGCGCCGACAGAGCGCGAGACGCTGCCGTGGAGGACACGGCAGGAATGTTCTCGTCCGCGTTGTTGAACCTCACCGGCAAGATCGTGGTCGACGTGGTGACGATTCTTCTGATGACCTCGATCCTGGCGTCAGTTCTGTCCATTCACAACGTGGCTGCCCGATACCTGTTCTCCCTCGGCACAGACCGCGTTCTGCCATCCGTCCTCGGCAAAGTGCACCCGCATCATCGATCGCCATTCGTGTCGGCTTCGCTGATCGGCGGAGTCTGGGCCGTGCTCGTCATCTTCTTCGCGGCAATTGGTGTCGGGGCCGAGAAGCTCTACCCGATTGCCAGCGGTACCGGAACGTTCGCCATTCTCTTGCTGATGCTCGGCACCAGCATCGCTGTCGTGGTTTACCTGCGAAAGAATCGCGGAGATGGCGATTCCTTCTGGAGGACGACTGTCGCCCCCGTGGTGGCGGCACTCGGCCTTGCCGGAGTCGCAGTGCTCGCTGTGATCAACTACTCCGAGTTGATCGGCGGCACCGGGCTGATCGCTATCCTGTTCCTGGCCTTCACGTTCGGGTTGCCGATCGCGGGTGTCGTCCTCGCAAACATTCTGCGTACGCGCAAGCCGGATGCATACGAACGCATCGGGCGTCAGCAGATATAGCTTGTGAACAAGTAGCACAACTGGCCGACCGCGGATCCTGGGCCGATCGTCCGGGGATCTGCGGTTGTCGCACAGGGCTCAGCTGATTTCCGTCGGAGCGGCTGACAGCACACAAATATCGAAGGGAAGTGCTCTATGCAATGGGCCATCGATCACGTCGGTTTCACCGTTCCAGATCTCGACCAAGCAGTGGACTTCTTTGTATCAGCGCTCGGATGTGAGCTCGTGCTGGAGTCCGGCCCAGACTCGAACGTGGGATATATCTGGCCGGGAGAATCGAGACCAGACGAAGCCATCGTCCGCCTCGCCGTGCTTACTCACGAGTCTCGGCACAACATCGAGTTGCTCGAGTACAAGGGAGCCGGCGCGGACAATTCATCTCTTGCACCACGGCCGTCGCAGCCTGGTGGCTGCCATCTCGCGTTCTACGTCGAGGATGTGCAGGCGGCGGTCGATCATCTGAAGCAGTTCGCAGGAGTGCGAGTACTGGGTACGGTACTGACCGAGGAAAGCGGCCCGATCGAGGGCCTCGATTGGGTGTATGTACTGACGCCCTGGGGAATGGCGATCGAGTTGCTGCACTGGGTGCCGGGACTTCCTTACGAGGCGACCACGTCCGCGCGACTCGTGCCTCCTGCATTCCTTCGTGGCGACGCCGGCTCCTGATAGCTGGTCGTTGAGTGCGGTCATCGATCCCCGGCGCCGGCCCCGATCGGCTTCACATGTCAGCTCAGTTGCATCGCGATATGTCGTGCCAGGGCGACGACCTCGCTACGGGCGGTTTCGGCATTCGAATGTGACGTCTCGATCCACGCGGCCATCGCGGGGACACGCTCTGCGAGGGTGAGCTCGGCGCGAACGAATGTGACGTCCATACCGAGTGCAGTTCCGAACACCTGCCGGAGCGGGGGAATCTGGTGGTCGATGAGCTCGTCGGGAGTGCCGGGGCCGTACTGATTTCCTCGGCTGGTCACCACCACCATGGGTTTGCCCGCCAATGGCATGGTCTCGGAATCGAAGGAGGTGGTGATTCCGGGTACATGGATGTAGTCGATCCATGCCTTCAGGGTTGATGGGATCGACCAGTTGTACATCGGAGCTCCGACCACGACCGCGTCTGCCCGCACTACTTCCTCGATGAGTTCGCTCTGGAGACGATCGGCTGCGGTAGGTACGGGTCGTCCGGTGGTGCGGAGCCTCGGAGCCCAATGAAGCTCGTCTGTCGGGATATGGGGCAGGGGATCTGTGTGCAGGTCGCGACGGATCACAGAGTAACTGGCACCGAGCGAACTCCATTCCGCTGCGAAGTCGGCTGTGAGTTCTCGGCTGGTCGACGAATGAAGGTCCGCCGATGAATCGAGGTGAAGTAGCTGAGGCACAATCTTCCTTTCCTGGTCGGCGAAGGTCGCCGCGCCACGTACGAATATCGATCGAAATTGACCGCACGAGTTGGTGTCCGGACGTATCGATCAGCCCACCGGGAGTCCTGGGGCAAACGAATTGGTCTGGGCTGGAGGCGCTCCCGCCCTATCCTAACGTATGATAGTTAGGTCCCACTCGAATCGACACTGACGGAGACACATGATCGAGCCGGCGCTCAAGCAGGCGACCGACGATTTTCGGCAAAACATGGCCGGATACGACTGGTCGAATCAGTCGCCGACTCGTCGCCGCATCTTGGAAGAGTTCCTGCGATTAGCGATCGAAATCGGCTTCAACTCGGTTTCGATGCGAATGGTGGCGCGTGCCGTAGATATCAAGGCACCGAGCATCTACGCCCATTTTCCTGACGGCAGGGACGAGATCGTCGCAGAGTCGCTCCGCTGGCATTTCCACCAATTCGGCACGGCCATCCTGGACGCGTTGGAGAATTGTGAGACGCCCGAGGAGTATTGGTCGGCTCTGGTTCGGGTGCATCTGACCCGCCAACTGCAGTTGCCCGAGAGCAATCTCTGGGACCTGCTCATTGCCACCGACGAGATGGTGCACTTTCTCCGACCCGAGCTCAGATCAGAGGCCGATAAATGGGTGGCTCTATATGAGCAGCTTTACGTCGTTGCCGCTCGGGAGATGGGCTTTGTCAGCTCGGACAAGGCACTTCGGATCATCACGACTTTGCTGGAGGGAGCCTGCAAGTGGTGCGACTGGGACGGCGACGCGTCGAGCTTGCCTGAGGTGGCTGACAACGCTGTCGCGATGACCCGAATGATTTTGGTCTCGGTCAGCAACAGCTCGGTGAACGCGGTGCAGGGCTGACGCCATGATTGATCACGTCCGACCTGGTTCTCCACTGCGCGGGACTGAGCACGGGGCGAGGCTGCGTCGATGAGGGCGGGTCTCCCTCCATGCTGGTGGTCTCTGGCCGCGTACCAGCGATTCGAGGAAGACCTGCATTCTCGTGTTGACCGGCGGGGAAGGCGTGGACGTACACGGGAGGCCCCGTTCGACCCTGTTCTTCGACCCCGTCGTCCGCAGCCTGGAGACGTCAAGGTCAATCTCTTGCCAGCCGATGCGTGCGTAGACCTGAGGGGCGCGCTTCTTGTCGATGCCGGCGAGGACTATCCCTGTCACGAACACCGCCCACAATGAACCTAGAAGGACCACTGCCAGCTCATTGGCTCCCCCTGTCACCGTCGAGAAGTTGGTTGTCGCGAGGTACGGCACAGTGCCGAGAGAGACGACGCTCAGGCACCGGCGCGACAGCGGTGTGCCATCGTGATCGTTCGAATTCGCTCTTGCACAACCATCGGACGAGCGTGGAGCTGAAAACGCTGCAATGATCTATGGGTGGTGTTGCTCTTCTGCCAGGGTAATCACGTTGTTGAGGAGCATTGCCCGCGTCATGGGGCCCACGCCGCCCGGGTTCGGAGAGATCCAACCGGCCACGTCTCGGACGTCGTTTGCTACGTCGCCCGCAATTTTTCCTTGGAGCCGCGACACGCCCACGTCGAGGACGGCTGCGCCGGGCTTGACCATCTCGGCGGTGATGATGTCTGGGACACCGGCGGCGGCCACGACGATGTCTGCTTCACGGATGCATTCCGCTAGGTTGCGGGTCCCCGTGTGGCACAGCGTGACAGTGGCGTTCTCCGAGCGTCGCGTGAGCAGGAGTCCCAAGGGGCGACCGACAGTAACCCCGCGGCCGACGACCGCGACCCGCGTGCCATCGACCGGAACGTCGTAGCGTCGCAACAGCTCGATGATCCCGTTCGGGGTGCACGGCAAGGGTGCTTTTCCGCCGAGAACGAGCCAGCCCAGGTTTGTCGGATGAAGGCCGTCAGCGTCCTTGGCAGGATCGATGAGGGCGAGAACACGATTTTCGTCTCGACCGTGCGGCAGCGGAAGTTGAACGATGAATCCGGTACAGCGCTTGTCGTCGTTGAGCGATCGAACCGCGGACTCGATCTCTTCCTGCGAGGCGCTCGCAGGAAGATCGATTCGGATCGACTCGATCCCCACTTGTGCGCAGTCCTTGTGCTTGCCGTTGACGTACCAGCGGGAACCTGGATCGTCGCCCACCAGCAGCGTTCCCAGAGCGGGGACGTCACCTCGATCACGAAGAACCGAGGCTCTGTACTCGAGCTCGCTCTTGATCGTCGCAGCGGTCGTGGTCCCGTCAAGTACTTGTGCAGTCATGTCCTCAGCTTTCGTTCATAATCAGGATCGTATGACGACCTCGACTGCGCCGGAAGGCAGGCGCCGTACGCACACGGGGGAGCTCGCGGTTGTGCCTGCCACTCACTGGAGGCCGCACATCTCGAGCGGGTGGCAGTTCACAGGATGTCGTCGATCTCGACTCAGAACACGACGGTGGTGTTGCCGAAGCGCAACACCCGATCTTCGCAGTGCCACTGCACGGCCCGAGCCAAGACGGTGCGCTCGACATCAGCGCCCAAACGTGTGAGCGCCGCGACGTCGTGACTGTGTTCAACGCGATTCACGTCCTGCTCGATGATCGGACCCTCGTCGAGTTGTTCTGTGACGTAGTGCGCTGTGGCGCCGATGAGTTTCACCCCGCGCTCGCGCGCACGTGCGTACGGGCCTGCACCAGCGAACGCCGGCAGAAATGAGTGATGAATGTTGATCACCGGCACGCTCACCCTGCGGAGGAAGTTCCCAGAGAGAATCTGCATGTAGCGCGCTAGTACCACGAGATCGCACTGACCATCGAGGACGTCGAGCAACGACTCCTCCGATTCGTGCTTTCGGTCCTTGTCGACTACCGGAATATGGTGGAAGGGAAGACCCATGGCTTCCACGGCATCGCGGTGGTCAGGATGGTTGGAGGCAACCAAAACAATTTCGGCCGCAAGCTCATTGCGGCGCCACCTGTACAACAGATCTTGTAAGCAGTGGTCTTGCTTCGAGACGAGGATTGCTACGCGCTTCGGGCGATCGGGATTGCCGAAGCGCCACGTCATCCCGAACCTCTCGGCAACAAGGCCGAATCGCTCAGCCAGGCTGTCGACAACCTCGTTGGTGCCGGCAAATTCCATGCGCAGGAAGAACGTGCCACCGAACGGGTCGGAGGAATACTGATCCGACTGGATGATGTTGGCACCTGCATCAAGCAGGAACCGCGAGACCGCCGCGACAATGCCAGGCTGGTCATTGCATGAGACGACGAGACGACGTGTGGTCAGCGATTCTTCCGAGATAGGCACCGTGCTCTCGATGATGTGCGATGTCGTCGTCATGAGCGGGGCCTCTTCTTCTCGGGGTCGAAAGCAGGGAAGTGTTCGTGTACCACGGCGCCGATCGACCCGTCTTGATTCTGAATCTCGAGGCGGGTGCCCGGCTCCGCCAGCGGAGCCTCGACGATCGCCAGCCCGATCGGTCCGAAGATGGGGCTGAGCGTCGGGCTCGTGAGCGTTCCGACGGTTCTTCCGTCATGGGTCACGGACGAGCCGTAATCTGGCAAACGGTCGCCGTCGAGGCTGAGGGTAATCATCTTGTGGCGCCGAGGTTCGGGTTCGATTTTGGCCAGTTCGTCGCGCCCGATGAAATCCCGGCGGAGGTCGACGAGACGATCGAACGAGACGTCATACGGTGTGTAGACGTGCTCAGGGTAGTCGGTGTCGGTCACGATGATGCCCGACTCGATACGAACCGTTTCGATGGCAGCAAGGCCGTACGGACGTGCACCCGTCTCCCGAATCAGGTTACGCAGGAGATCCGGCGCCGCATCCGGACGGCAGAAGAATTCATATCCTAGCTCGCCCGAGACGCCGGTGCGCGACAGCCAGACGGGAACTCCCGCAACATTGACTTGCTCAGGGAGGAATCGGAACCATCCCAGAGTGCTGAGATCGGCGTCGGTGATCGGCGCGAGGGCCTCGCGCGATGCGGGACCTTGGAAGAACAGGTGCGGAAGTTCGTCGGTAATGTCCGTGATCTGGACATCCAGATCGCTCGTGGCCTGAGCGAAGTGTTCGGCCCGAGTGTTTTTGTTCGTCATGACCCACAAGTGGTCCGCCGCCAGCTTGAAAACAGTTCCGTCGTCGATCATGCGGCCGTTTTCGTCGCAGAACGCGCCGTATCGCACCTGCCCGACAGCCGCACCCACGATGTTGTTCGTATGCACGCGTTGCGCAGCAACGGTAGCGTCGGGACCTCGGAACTCCCATTTGTTGATCGGCGAGGCATCCATGACACCGACGCCCTGGCGTTGGGCCTGATACTCCGCGTCGACGTCGCCGTAGTGATCGGGCCACAACGATCCGAACAATTCGGTGTACTCGGCTCCCAGGGCCGCGGTGGCCTCATGAAACGCTGTCTTCTTGGTCGTGGTCTGACTATTGCTCATCGACAACTCCTCTCTCAGACGGAGACGGCGGACCAATGCGTGACGGTCGCCGCGGCAGGGGGTGAAACCCTACCGCTTTTGGTCAGCGTCTGAACGGTTACCGCGCGGGCGCACAGTAACTAATATACGTTCATTAGAGTGTCGGATTGCCTCGACGCTGTCAAGGGCTTCTGGCTATGCGAAGTCTGTACTGAACCGCTGTGCGCTGTGTAGTTATGCTGTCATGGCCTGCGAGCGCAGCAAGCGGAAGGGTTGGTTGTAAGATTTATGAACGTTAATCATCGGCGATGCTCGGTTGTCGTGCCCAGCGGACCGATGCCACACTGGTCCCACGCGGCCCACACTGAGTGGTGATACGTCGTCGCCCTCACTCACGCGGGTATCTGGGCGGTGCCGGGTCGGAGGGTGGGAGCTGTCGAGTGCGGGGTGGGTGTGGATGTCGCTGGCGACGTCGATATCGCCACTGTCACCAGCGGAGGGTGACGATGCCGTGACGTCGACTGACCGCCCGCGGCCAACCATCGAGGGGTCTCCACGTCCACCTGCCGTGATATCGAACCGGTAGTCGTGATGAAGCGGGTGGCGCGCCGATGCCGCCGGTATGCTCAGCCTCCTTGCTGAGCCGCAGGTGAGGGTCGTGCGAATCGGGTCGATGGTGTCGCTGTTCGTCGTCGAGATCGCTGCTGAATGCTGCGTTGATCGTGTTGTCCCCCAGTAGGTTCGGTGATCGAGATGTGCGTCGTGTCCGTGAAGAGCGCAGGAACGTCTACGTGAGGCCTCGGCGCGCCACGACGGGGCCTCGTCGGCTGTTCGGTGGGGCCGTGAGCAGTAGTGTTCGAGTGCTTCGCCGGTGTACCTCGTGCCCACTGTGGTCGTGCGCGATTCGGCGCATCGGTCGCGGAGAATGATCGAGTCGTCGGTCGACTCCACCGGCGGACGGTGACCGCCGGATTGACGCGTCGACCGTCGGGGCAGGGTTCGCACGGGGTGGCCACGGGCGAGGCGTACCTCAGCCGAGCACCACGGCGGACGCGACTTCGGCTGTGAAGCTCTTGGTCAACAGCGAGGGTTTCTCGTCGCACAGTGCGGAGAAGGCTTCGATGACGTGCGGGCCCCCGTCGGGGAGCAACCGGACAAGTCCGTGTCGGGCACAGGTGATCGCGAGAGGGAGGATTGCCGTCGTGGCGTCGGTCTTGCGGCCTCTCGCCCAGAGGCATGACACCAACAGTCGGGTGGCGTAGAGCAGTGCCAGCTCGCGTCCGGTTCCGGTGAGCGCGTCCACCCAATCATCGGCCCAATCACAGGCAAGTCCCATGTCCTCGCGGTTGCCGCTTCGTGCCAGCAAGATGATGGCGGCCTCGTCCTCGAGCTGGGAGGTCATCTGCTCGATGCCGGAGCCTTGCGCGGGTTCGAATCGCCGGGTGGCCGGAACGAATTCCGGCCGCGGTGGCAAACCGATTCGGACCCGTTCGGTCTCGACAGCGGCGCGTAGTCGCCGAAGCGAGAGTGTGTCGGCGGTGTCGGCGCCGGCGTCGAGTTCGTTCGCAGCACCCGCCAGATCACCTCGAAGTGCGAGAATCCGCGCATTCAGGCAGCAATGCCGGATCATGAAGTCCGGTGAACCGCCTAATACCATCACGTTGGAGGTCTCGCTCAGTAGGGCCTCGGCGTCAGGGATTCTGTTCTGCAGATAGTGCACCTCGGCGAGAAGGGCGCGGGTCAGCCGGGCGTGCTGGGACTGGGCGTTGCCCGCCCGTTGTACGAGGTCGAATGCCTGGTGGTACTGCTGCACCGCAGCGGTGATGTCGAGCTGTTCTGCCTTCGCGAGTCCGGAGTAGCAGTACCCGTAGGCGACGGCGTAGGGCCCTACCGCTCTGCTGTGATAGGGAGCCGCCCAAATCTGTCTGCGGTACGCGTCATCGAATCGGAATTCGTAGACGTCGACGATGGTGTCGATGAGAGCGGCCATCGAGACGACGAACGGAGGTTGGTCGGGTGCGCGTTCCACACATTCGGCGACCAGATCCTTGACGCCGGCCGTATGGTCGAGTGCACTCTCGATGCCGGCCTGCAGGACGTTGGCTTCGATGCGCATCTGGGTTCGGCGATCGGCCGGCAAGTCGATGGCGCCGAGCAGCGCGAGGGCGCGACGGCGAGACTCCCGTGCCATATCGATCTGCTGTAGTTCCGCGTTCGCCCACCCGGTCGCCAGTTGCAGGCGTGGGCTCGCCGCGACCAGGTCGTGTGGAAGTTTGGCGATCAGAGCGAGGAGCGTCGACATCTGGGACCGGCTCAGGAGATACAGACTCTCCGCTTCGATCAGCGCAACTGCCGACGCCTGGTCTCCGGCGGCCAGGACGTGATCGAGGGCCTCGCCGAGCATGTGTCGTTCCCGGAACCACTCGGATGCTGTCCGATGTAACTGCGCCATTCGTCTCGGATCGCCTCGTTCGAGTCGCTTCCGGAGGACGCGTAAGAAGAGATGGTGGTACCGGTACCACTGGCGGTCATCGCCTGAGCGTCCGAGAAACAAGTCCCGGGCGACGATATTGTCCAGGCCGGCCTGGCCGTCGGAGACTCCGGTCAGCATCGTCGCAAGGTCTCCGCACACGCGTGCGGGAACGGCGGTGGCGAGGAGGAAATCGAGCATGTCGGGCTCGAGCACATCGAGGACGTTCTCGGCGAGATACTCGTCGAGGGTGTCCGTTCCGCTGCGGAATTGCTCGAGTAAGGCTGGTGATGGTCGACCGTATTCTGTGCTTCCTCCCACCCGACGTTGTTCCCGTAGTGTCAGCGCGGCCAATTGCAGTGCTGCGATCCACCCGTCAGTCGACGCTTGGAGAAGTTCGATGTCGGAATCGGTCAGGGGTGTGGGTAGTCGATCCGCGAAAAATTCTCGGGATTCTGCAACGTCGAAACTGAGCGAGGTGGCATCGATCTCGTGTAGCTCATCGCGTACGCGCATGCGGCTGAGCGGCAGGCCCGTCCGGCTTCGACTGGCAACGACGAGCCTGAGATGGTGGCAGCCGTTGTCCAGGAGGAACTCCAGCGCAGAGATTGTTTCGGCCGCCGCTATTCGGTGCCAATCGTCGATCACGATGACCACCGGGCGGTCGCTGTCATGCAGTCGGTTGATCAGTGAGGTCAGGACGAAGCGTTCGACTGCTTGTCCGTTCTCCTCGAGCACCTGTCCGAGCTCGCCGACGACATCGGACCGCACTCGCCCGATCGCCTCGACGAGATGCGAGAGGAACCACACCTCGTTGTTGTCGTCCTGGTCGACGGTCAGCCATGCCACCGCGACGCCATTTTTGAGGAGCTCGTCTCTCCATTGCGCCACAAGGCTGCTCTTGCCGAAACCCGCGGGGCCGTGGACGAGAATAAGCCGGCTGTCGCGGCGGGAACGGAGCTCCTCGAGCAGACGGTGGCGGCGCACGAGGCGCCGGGTGGTGGTGGGAGGACGGAATTTGGTTACCGGTGAGGGCGGTGTTCGCGTCGGATGTGCCAGGTGCGCCGGGCGGTGCTGATGCGGTGCAGATGCCGCCTGCACGTCCAGGTCCCGATCCAGGTGCGCGAGTGGTGCCTGCGTCGGAATCTGCAGGGCATCGACGAGGAGGCCGTGGCGGCCTTGGATCTCGCGAAGGTGGTTGCCGAAGGAGGCTGCGTCGGTGGGTCGTTCGTCCACTTGTCGCGTCATCGCGTGCTCGATTGCGGCGCAGACGTCGTCCGGGATACCGGCGTCACGAAGGTCGGGGATCGGCGCTGACGAGATTCGCAGGAATTGGGCGACGAGGTGTTCGCCGCTGTGCCGCTCGAACGCGGCGTGGCCGGTGAGTGCGCAGAACAGGGTCGCCCCGAGGCTGTAGAGGTCCGAGGCGACCGTGGGGGGTCGCCCCTCCAGGACCTCGGGCGCGGTGAATGCCGGCGAACCGGTGATCGACCCGCTCGTTGTCTCGAACCCGCCCACGATCCGTGCGATACCGAAGTCCGCGAGCTGCGGCTCGTCGTAATCGGTCAGCAAGATATTCGCGGGTTTGACGTCGCGGTGCAGGGTGCCGCCGCGGTGGGCAGTCTCGAGCGCCCCGGCGATCTTGACGCCGAGACGCAGAACCTCCTGCCACCCCAGCGGCCCCGCACGACGTATCTGCGCGTCCAGGGACCCGTGGGCGTGATACGGCATCACCAGGAAGGGGCGCCCCTGACCGGTGACCCCCACTTGATGGAGGTCGACGATGTGCGGGTGTCCGGACATCCGCCCCATCGCTCGCTGCTCTCGCACGAAGCGGGCCAGATTTTCGGGATCGAGGTCGGAGGTGAGTACTTTGACCGCGACCGTGCGGTCCAGGTCGCTCTGCAGGCAGCGGTACACGACCCCGAAACCCCCCCGTCCGATTTCCACGGCCTCGTCGAAACCGGACGCGGCCAGCTCGACCACGATGTCCGGTTCGCGCTGTGTGGCCGACGGGTCGCCCGACATAGGCCTGCACCACCTCGAATTCCTTCACTCAGGATAGTCCGCAGCACGGCACGGTGTTCGCAGGAACACCGTCGTGCCTTCGCCCCGCGCGTTCCTACTGCGGTTCCGCGCACTGCGCACGGATTCCGTCCCACTCTCGATCGTGTGGCCAAAGCCCTCCTCACGGGTGACGCAGGCGGCGTCGAGGACCTCGTCCGAGAAATCGGGGGCCGGCGCGCCGTCGACGAGCATCAGCTCCAGCAGGGCGGAGATGTTCTTCGAGTACAGCTCGGAGGTGTGCTCGGGCATGGTGGCGGGCAGGTTGAGCGGCGAGCAGATCCTCACCCCGTGCTTGACGACGGACGACGGTCTGACCGGGTTCGGTGAGCTCGCAGTTGCCGCCGGTCTCGCTGGCCAGGTCGACCACCACACTGCCGGGCTTCATGCCCTCACCGACGGCGTCGGTCCCCAGATCGAGCCACTGGGCACCGACCGAGCGGACCTGGTCGGCGACCTCCGGGGTGCACGTCGTAGCCGGTGGCGCGGCCGCCGAGCCGCTTCGCCGTGGCGAGCAGGCCGGCGCCGACCTTGCAAGGTGCATGTCCGGACTGATGTGTAGTGAAGACGGTTGTCCTAGAGAACCAATCTGTAGCCCCGTCCATGAGCTGTGCGGATGATATTCGGCGCTCCGAGGGAATCGAACTTTCTGCGCAACGACCGAATGCACATATTCAAGCAATTCGATTGGCATTCGTCGGGCAGTCCCCACACCAGCAGCAACAGATGTTGTCGCCGTACGACACGATCGACATTGCGGGCAAGTATCGCCATCACCGCGACCTCGGCGCGGGTCAGCGGTGCGTACGCTCCGTTGTAGCCGAGGTTGTCGGCTTCGATGGAAATCTCTGGACTAAGTCTTCCTGATGTGGGTACAGATGTTTGACGGCATTTCGCTCGGCGGATCATCACTCGAATCCTTGCTTCGATGACGTTGAGGCTGTTGGGAATGTCTATGACGTCGTCGGCTCCCGCCTCGAGGAGGGCAACGCGTTCGGCGCTGGGCAGAGGTCCGATGACGCCGATCTCTCCTTCGAAACCTGTCGCGCGGAGTGCGCGGATGACCTGAGTGGGTTTGTCGCGCTGGAGGTAAGCGTCGATGACTGCCACGAGGGGAGGCCCGAGTCCGGATGCCGTCAGATGTGACCGGATGACGGATCCGACATTGTGGGCGACAATCAACGCACACCGGAAGGTGTTGTCGTGAAACAAGAGTGATGCTTCCATCGGGTCTGCTTCTGTGTGTACGCGTGTCGGGCGTGGCGTCCAGGACCAGGTGACACGAGCTCGTTCTGATCATCGGGATCGTCGATCACCCCAGGCAGTCGTCCGTCATGGCGGCTGGAAAGGTGGATCTCTCGGTTTGTCGGGTCGGCGCCTGTTCCGGTGTGGCGGTGTCGGTTGACTCTCGTCGGTGTGAGTGCCCGCCGGGGCGGCGCAATGGTGACGGGGTCGCGGGGGTGTTCCTGACACGGCTGGTGAATTTCACGGCTGGTGAATTTCGCGGCTGGTGAATTTCACTGCGCCGGGTGCGGATTTCTGGGGTAGTTCCGGGACCGGGCGCCGACCCGCAACGGGGTGTGCCGGGCCACCTCTGGCGACTCCGCTCGAGTGGAGGGTCAGCCGGGATTTCCGTGCTGCTGGGTGGGTGTGCCCCGTTTCTGTGTGCGGGGGGGGGGCGGGAACGCGTGGTCCCGCCTTGTGCATTGCAGCGTCGACCGGCATCAGCCGGGTGTTGTTCCCGGCTGCCGGGGCCGGACTGTGTCGGCGGGGGAGGGGTCTCGCGTTGGATCGGTAGCTCACGGCACGGTGTATCCTCCGTCGATCACGTGATCGGCGCCGGTGGTGTACGACGCCTCATTGGAGGCTAAATATAATGCCAGGTAGGCAATTTCGTGTGGTTCACCGAATCGTCCGAGTGGTGTGGTGGTGACGTCGAGGTCCAGGTCCGCGATCATT
>NZ_NHML01000069.1:0-11775 GCF_002165735.1 Rhodococcus sp. NCIMB 12038 | reverse complement strand
CTTCCGGCTCGTTCGGCCGATGAGGTGGACATGCTCGAGGTGGCTGCGGAGGAGCCGACGGAGTGCAGTCGGCTGTCCTGCCAGGTCCAGTTCGAGGCCGTTCTGGACGGGATGGTCGTGACCATCCCCAACACGCAGTAATCGAGACACCAGGATCAGCGCTCTGCATGCACCGCCGAAGAGGGTACGCACACAGTAGTGGCAGATGCTGAGGGTGACTCGGGGCGGATCGACATCGAGGCGAGTAGCTTCGAGTAAGCATGCAGGAGAAACGGTTCGGCAATCCGAGAGCTTTCTCCTGGGCTCGACCAGGTCGAGATCGGTATAAGTGATGAGCGACGTCGATCCCTTCGCCACCCGCCCAGATGCGGGCGGGGCGATCGTCGGGGAGTTGGCGGCGGGCCGGGTTCGCCGACGTCGCTGAGATCGGGCATGGGGGTTTCGGGGTCGTCTATCGCTGCAGGCCACCCCAATGCCGTCAACATCTTGCAGGTCGGAATCACCGAGCACGACCGCCCCTATATCGTGATGCCCTTTCACGCCCACGACTCCTCGATGCACGCATTCGCAGGGGCCGCCCGTTGACGCTGGAGGGCACGCTCTGCGTGGGCGTCAAGATCGCTGGCGCTCTCGAAGCCGCGCATGAACTCGAGATTCTCCATCGTGACGTCAAGCCTGCGAACATTCTGCTCACCGATTACGGGGAGCCGGCGATGACGGATTTGGGTATCGCGCGCATCTCGGCGGGTTCGAAACCACCACCGGAGTCGTGACCGGGACTCCGGCGTTCACAGCCCGGAGGTCATCGCTGGTGGCGCACCCAGTTCGGCGGCCGATGTATACGAGTTGCGCAACCTGCGCGACGACTCGCTTCTTGTGAACATGGTGGCGGATGCAGTAGGGCTCCGCGATAGATCCGCGAAACCACTTCTCGAGGTTCTCCAAGAATTCTTCGGTTCGCGTGGGTGCTGGTCGCCCTGGACAACTGCGAGCAGGTGCTCGATGCAGTCGCGAAACTTTCCGAAGCACTGCTCCGCGCCAGCCCGGACCTCCGGTTGCCCAGACAACTGCCCGGGGAACGACGCGGTGGCATTGATCGCCGAGGGGGCCGCCGTGGTCCTCGCTGATTTCGAAGTCGCAGCACCGTTCCCCTCGGGATACCGGGGGATGGGTGAGCGAATGACGACGGTGGATCGATCGACTCCTGACTCAGTCGACCTTTGCCGGAGGTGTCGACCGCTCGGCTCCTCACCGATCGAACCTCGGATCCGTTGGTGCAGGCGCACATCGACCATGCTGAAGGTTGCCGGGTCCTGTGTGGCGGTGAAGTGCACGATGCCCGAGTCCATTTCGAAGCCGCACGCCGGATTTATGCTTCGGTGCCACGCGCACTTGCCTTCCGGATCGTCTTACTCGAGGGTCTCGGAATGGCGTACGAGTTGCTCGACCACACCGAGCGGGCGATCGAATGTTACGAGGGCGTGCTCGAGTCGCCGAGCATCATGGCGAAGCAGTGCATCGGTCGTATTCGCCGTGGGACTTGGCTGTGGTGTTGTGGCGACACGGCACCAGCGACCGCGCGAACGAGCTACTTCGACAGTCGATCCGCGCTGCTCAAAGAGTAAAGGAGCGGCTCAGCGTCAGCACGTGCCTGCAAATACTCGCATGGTTCGCTGCCGGCGAGGGTGCCTTCGAACGAACAGTGATATTGACCTCGGCGGCGGAGCCACTCAGCCAGCCAGTGGGAAGTTCCTCCATTTTCGTATCCGGATTGGCCCAGTACCGCGAGAGATGCGAACGTGACACATCAGCTCGGAATGCCCGCCGCCATAGCCTATGCCCTCGGCGAATGAAGTCCGGCGTCATCCGCACCGAGTTCCGCGCAAGCCGAGCCGACGAAACGGGAGCGTGAGAAGGCGGGACGACAGTGCTGAGGACGGTTGGCGTGCTGCTAGTCCATTCGTCGAAGCACGCGACTCGACTCTCCTGCTGTTGGGTAACCGACCGCCATCTGTGATCACGCGGTATATCGACGATGGCCCGGACTGCTACAGGCGTTCGATGATGGTGACGTTGGCCAGTCCGCCGCCCTCGCACATTGTCTGCAGTCCGTAGCGGCCGCCGGTGCGTTCGAGTTCGTGCAAGAGGGTGATCATCAACCGGGCGCCGGAGGCGCCCAGGGGATGTCCGAGTGCGATAGCGCCGCCGTTGACGTTGAGTCTGTCCGGGTCGGCGCCGATGTGCTCGAGCCACGCCATCGGGACGCTGGCGAAGGCCTCGTTGACCTCGTAGAGGTCGATATCGGCGATTGTCATCCCGGCACGCTTCAGGGCATGTTCGGTGGCCGGCAGGGGAGCGGTGAGAATGTTAACTGCGTCGTCGCCACGCACTGAGATGTGGTGGATGCGGGCCCTCGGGACCAGTCCGTGGGACCTGACGGCATCCGCTGAGGCGACCAGCAGGGCCGAGGCCCCATCCGAGATCTGGCTGGACACCGCTGGGGTGAGCCGCCCATCCGGGCGTAGCGTTTTCAGGCGGGCCATCTTGTCCAAAGTGGTGCCCGGTCGCGGGCCTTCGTCTTCGGTTACTCCTGCGAGCGGAGTGATTTCCCGATGGAAGCGGCCCTGGCGTTGTGCGACAGCGGCCCGCTGGTGACTGCTGAGTGCGAACTCCTCCATCTCCAGACGAGAAAGCCCCCAGTCGGATGCGATCTGTTCTGCGCTGGCGAACTGCGATACCTCGGCAGTGCCGAATCGGTGGAACCAGCCGGGTGACCCGCTCCACGGATCGATCGCGCCATAGGGTTCGCCCGCCGAGTAGGACGATCCGATCGGGAACTGGCTCATCTTCTGCACGCCACCGGCGACGATCAGATCGGCCGTGCCGCTCATCACCGCCTGCGCTGCGAAATGTAGTGCTTGCTGGGAGGATCCACACTGTCGGTCGATGGTCACCCCCGGCACGGTTTGCGGCAGTCCGGCAACCACGGCGCAGGTGCGCGCAATGTTTCCCGCCTGAGCTCCGATGGTGTCGAGACACCCGTAGATGACGTCGTCGATTGCGGCGGGGTCGAAGTCGCCGCGCTGCACGAGGGTGCGAATCGGGTGCGCTCCCAGATCGGCCGGATGAACAGTAGCGAAGCCGCCGCTGGGCTTACCGACGCCAACCGGCGTTCTGGCGGCGTCGACGATGTATGCCTCGGGCATGGATTTACTCCGTAAGAGGTTGCGGGAAGGTGTGGCTGCAGCCACCGGCTCGATTGTGTTGCGGGTTGTTTCGGATGGGCCGGCCGTCACGGTGCTGACTGCCGAGGCGAGGAGTGATGCGTGGCCGGAGCGTCGGATGCACATTGTCACAAGACGAGTCCGCACCCGTCGGGCAAGAGGCCGCCAGCGCGAAGGCGGAGTACATCGTCTCCCCGCACTTGATGTGCGGGGAGACGACATTCTGGATCAGAGGCGTTAGATCCGGCGCACTGGAAGCTCGGTCAGAAGGTTGATGTAGTTGGACCATCCGCGGCGTGGTTCACCCGCGAGCTCGAGCCGCACGCCGCGGGCATGCAGCTCTTCCCAGAGGATCTGCAACTCCAGCTTCGCCAGGTGGGCGCCGATGCAGCGATGCACGCCGCTACCGAAAGCCAACGAGTCCGTTTCGGGACGCCACGGATCGAACCGGTCCGGGTCTGAGAAGACCGCCGGATCCCGGTTCGCGGCGATGTAGTAGAGGACAAGGACGTCGTCCTTGCGGATCTGTTCTCCGGCAAAGGTCAGGTCCCGTGTGGCGGTCCGGGCCATCTGAATCACCGGACTGATGACCCGGAGATACTCGTCGACCGCGCGTTCGGTCTGGCCCTCCGCTACGGCCTTGTCGGTGAGGGCAGCGACCTCCGGGTTTTCCAGGTACATCCGCATCGACTGACCGATCGTCGTGTGGGTGGTCTCGAAACCCGCGGCGATCATGACGAACATCCACTGCAAGTACTCGGCTTGGTTGATCTCGCCGCGCTCGACACACCGGCTCAGCTCGGTGAACATGTCGTCGCCCGGGTGCGCCAGCTTCACCTTCTGCATTTTTGCGGCGTATTCCGTCAATTGCCCGAGCAGCGGGATCACGCGATCGGCAGTCCCCTCGCCCTCCTCGAGGTCCTCGAAATGCTGCGCAGCGTCGAAGAAGTCCGTCAGCAGCTGGACGAGGTATGCACGGTCCTCTCGGGGGGCGCCGAGCACCGTGGCGATGACGTACGCGGGGATCGTGCGGGCGAATTCCTCGACGTAGTCGAATTCGGACCTGCCCTCGATCGCATCGATGGCATCGGTAACGACTTCCCGGACCCACGGCTCGAATTTTCTGACGATTCGCGGGGCGAACCCCTTGGCTGCCGCGCGGCGCAGGTAATTGTGCCGCGGGGGGTCGGTGCACATAATCATGTCTACCGATGGGTGGTCGGGCGAGAGATTCGTGTAAGGGAACGATGGGCCCCCGGTGGAGGTGAACGTCGCCGGGTCCTTCTCGATCGCGTTGATGTCGGCGAACCGGGACACCGCCCAATATCCGCCATTCTTGTTGGCGACCTTGGTGGGGACCCAATGCAAACCCGGTCGGTTCAAAATCTCGGCGAAGGCGGCACGGGGAACCGCCTCGGTGTAGGTGGCCGGATCACTGAAATCCGGGATGGAAACATTCCCCGGCTGCTCGTAGGTCGTTGGCACAAGTTGCTCCTTTGCAGGGTGTGACGGCACTCTCAATTATCTTTGTAGTATTGGACTACGTCATACGAACTCTGTCAACGATCGAATTCCTGCGAGCCCACCATCCGCAGGGTCGAGCCGTGGCCCGCCGAGCCGATCGTTGCGCTCGAGGAACGCCCGGCGAGCCGCGGCGACGCTGGACGCCGACGCCGCGACATCCGCTTGTCGGACTGAAGGATCTCGACCGATGGCAACCCGCTTCTCGCCGCTTGCGGAGCGGAGGTGCTGCGGCTCGGGTCCACCGGCTCAGGCGAAAGCATCGGTCTTGGGCGCGGGCACCGAACCTATGCTCGGAAAGCGCTTGGCATATCTGGACATCAGGCCGACTTCCGGCCGTACCTTTACAAGAGCTGCCGGCCGAAGCCGACGTACTCGTACGCGGCTACCGACCTGGCGCGATCGACCGCCTCGTCCCACCCGAAGAGCGGGCTGCGACGCAGCCAGGCCTGGTTGAGGTGGCGTTCGAATGCCTACGGCTGGACCGGGCCTGGGTGTACTCGTCGCTGCCGGTCGACTGCGCCACCTGCGTCGAGGCAATCGACTTCTCGACCGGCGGCCGCGGCGATGGCCGCGCGGACCAGGCTCGTCACGGCTACCCTCGCAGTGGAGACGGAGCTTCGCTGTTGTGCGAGCGGCCATACGGACCAGTGGGCAGCTCGGTGCCGCGTTGGACAACGGCCGAGGCAGGGGACATGGGGGCGTCCCTGTAGGGACAGGTCGAACGCGTTTGGTGCTCCGTCGTCGTCTGAGGGTCTCGAGATGACCTTCGGCGCCGACGAAGCACACCACGATGAAGCAAGGATCAGGGGGAATTACGGGCCCCGTGCATCGATACCGCGATCAATACCCGCGACGGGACCGGGAAACGACTGACGAATCTGCCCGCACTGCGGGGATCGCTGCACCGCCAACCTGAGCCTGCTGCACCCGAGCGGCTTCGATAGCAAGGACCTGCGCAGCCCCACCCGCGAGCTGCGCGGACTCGACCCGGACAGGGTGTCCGCCGGGCAGGGCACCCACCGGTATCAGGTGACCGACCTCGGACTCGGCACAGCGAAACTCCTCACGCGTGTCTACGATCGGGTCCTGCGCGCCGGCCTGGCCCGAACTCTCTACCCCACAACCACTCCGGGCCGACTACGCTCGGCTGCCACGGTCTGCCGTAATGCGGTCGGCAACCTGCCCGCAGCAGCACATCTCGCGCTCGTGTAACGCGTCCAGCTAGGAGGTATGGGGTGGCGGGTTCAAAGACGCTTCCAGTCCCGAAGTTGACCCTTACCACAAACTCGACTTCAAAAGCCGGCTCCGCGGTTCAGGCCCGGTCGGGTGAAGATACGTCCGCGAACGTCACCGGCCTCGAGACGCGCGAGCGCTGCGGGTAGGTCGGCAAAGGCAACTTCTTCCAAAACTGGGGTGAGGAGCCCCTTCGATATGAGTTCGAGGACTGCGCGGAGCTCATCGACACTCGCACCGATCGACCCGACCAGTCGAACGTTCTTGATCACCAACTGGTACGTCGATACGAGAGATTCCGATGCCCCAAGACCAACAAGCACCACGCGACCTCCAGGTCGAACTGCAGCGACTGCCTCTGTCGTCGTCGAGCCGACCCCTGCAAAGTCGATCGCCACATCGATTGCTGCAGGTATGTCAGCTATATTCGCATAGCAACTTTCCGCACCGAGCGCACGCGCGGTGGCGAACGTCTCCGGATTAATGTCCACACCGAATACGTTCGCGTCGAATAACGTCGAAATCTTCACGGCGTTCAGCCCAAGCCCACCCAGGCCTATGATGGCTACGTTTGCTCCCGGGCCCACCTCGGCCTCGGCGACAACAGCGTGATATGCGGTGGCCACAGAGTCCGTTGCTACTGCAGCGTCTGCGAACGAAACATTGTCAGGAATCTGGACGAGACTCTCTACTCGGGCCAAGGCTCGAGGTGCGTAGCCTCCATCGAATCCGAGCCCAATCGAATTTGCGAAGTCCGCGTGCTCGATGGGGTGGGATGCCAAGGCGATCGCAACACGATCGCCCACTCCCACGCCGGTCACTCCCGGGCCCAACTCTCGAACTCTTCCGGCGACCTCGTGGCCGAGTACGATCGGCCTCTGTCGGAGCCAATCGTCTCCGTGCCCGTTCACGATATGGACGTCGGACTGGCACATTCCGGCGGCCTCAACGTCGATAGCCACCTGACCTGAACCCGGATGCGCCGGTTCGACTTCCACGAGTTCCAACCCGTTCGCAGGTGACGAGAATTGATACGCTTTCACTCTGGACTTCCTCCATCGGAATTTGAAAACACTTCGGCTTCAATTGTTTTCAAGGAGATTTGCAACGAAGTTCCATTCAAACCACGAATGATTTTACAGCTTTCCCGCAGTCCGTCACGGGACTGGCGCACACTTCTTCTTGCATTGATTGTGCCCGTGCCCAACGCAGGTGGACGAAATCAGCCAGGATCACTTCAACCGAATCGTGTGCAGGCCACCTACCGAACGCGAAACGCATCAGCCCCGGCTTCGAATTCCTCGGCGGCAGCCTTCCAGCGCACCATCCATCGTGCCTGGCCTTGCCTTCCGGATCGAGTGGCGCAGGCAGAGTGCTCTTCTCCATGCGGCACCGCCGACAGTTGATCACCATGAAGCGGCAGACCAGGTCGGGAGAAGGGTGCGCCTCTGCGTAAGGCGTAGGCGAATGTGGTCACTGGGACCGTCTGCGTCCCGTGATCAGAGGAATCCGAACAGATGGCCTGCGACCCGGCGCATCTGGACCTCTTCGGCACCCTCGGTGATCCGGTATCGGCGGTGATGGCGGTAAATGTGCTCGAATGGTTCGTGTCGTGAGTAGCCGATGCCGCCCAGCACTTGCATCGCGCGGTCGGCGGCCTCACAGACGAGCCTGTTGCTGCGGTAGTTGCACATCGAGACCATGTGGCCGACCGAGACGGCGGGCCGTCCCTCGGCCCGGCACTCGTCGAGGTCCGCCGCCGTCCGGCGGATCAGCGTTCGACACATCTCAGCCTCGGTGTGTAACTCCACGAGGGGCCATTGGATCGCCTGCCGCGTGGCCAGGGGCCGCCCGAAGGTGTGTCGTTCCTTGGCGTGGGCGACCGCGCGGTCGATGCAGTACTGTGCGGCCCCGACACTGCACGCGGCCTGCCGGATTCGGTTCTCGTGGAGGAAGGTTTGCGCGATGGACAAGGCCTCGCCCTCTGTACCGAACAATGCCGCCGCAGGCACACGCACGGCGCGGAGCAGGACCTCTCCATGGTCGGTGGGCATGTTCAACGTCCACCAGTAGAACGGAACCTCGAAGCCCGGTGCGTCGGTGGGGACCAGGAAGGCGGTGATCCCATTCGCCGAGCCGGGCTCACCGGCGGTCCGTGCGAAAATGAGAGCGTGAGTGGCCGTGTGAATCCCGGTATTCCACCGCTTGGCCCCGTCGATGACCCAGTCGTCGCCGACGCGATGGGCAGTCGTCTCCAACCATGTTGCGTCGCTGCCGTGCTCCGGCTCGGTCAGCCCGAACGTCAGGCCCTTGCTGCCGGTGATCAAACCTTCGACGAGCTCCTCGCGCTGTGCCTTGGTGCCGAAGAGGTGGACCAGGTGTGCGAAGACGACGTTACCCACGATGGAGTGTTCGTTCTGTAGGTCATTGTGTAGTCCGAGGCCCCGGTGGGCGAGATGTTCGCGGACGGCTGCCATGGCTGTGTCGGAGCCGTCGCCGCCACCCAGTTCCTTCGGAAGCGAATAGCGGTAGAAACCGGCCGCATCCGCCCGCTTACGGACCTCGGAAAGGAGTTCCTCCCACTCCGGACGGGGCAAACCGTCGTTCTCGAAATCCGTGCGCGCCCACTCCCGGCGGTGGTCGAAGAATCGGCGGTTGTCGTCCTGCTCCTCCAGCGGGATGATCTCATCGGCGATGAACGCGTCAAGCCGATGGAGCAGGTCGGTCACGTCCGATGGCAGTGCATTGCTCATGCCTTCCACCCGGCCCTGCATCGTCCGGGCAAGGTGGCCCTGGAATCAATAATCATGGTTGATCCTCTCAATCGCGTCGTGGCGGCAGGCTGTGCCGCGGTGAAGTTGGTGCGGCGTTCTCCCCTCGCCTCGCCCTCGGCGAAGCGAGGCAGTGGAACGTATACCGTGCGGCTTGTTCCGCGGCCCTTGGTCCTGTGTATGACCTGCCCGACTTGGCCGTGCAGATCCCGCCCATCTGGTGCGCCGTTGGGCGAGCGCTTTCTATCCGTGCAGGCAGGCTGTCCCGCACAATTCGTCAAACGTACGTTCAACAAACTGTATGCCTTCTGACCAGGTCAGTCAACTAGGTATTGAACAATTGATCATAAGAGCTATGGTGTGTTCATGACTAATGACGATGCAAATAGGCGGGCGACTGGCTCGCTGTCGAACAGGCTCGCTGTGGGTGCAGCCACTTCGTATCGGGGGAGGAGTGTCTCGTGTCCTCGATGACGGCCGGATCAGTCGCCTTGGGTGATGCGCTCGAATGCGTGTTGGGTGCCCCGATCGCAGGTCTCCGCCGGCTCTCGGGCGGGGCGAGCCGCGAAACATGGGAGATGGAGGCTGGGGGGCGTGAGCTGATATTGCGCCGCGACCCACCGGGTGCTCCGGACGCTGCGGGTATGGCGCGCGAGGCCGACTGCTTCCGCGCGTGTGCACGTGCGGGCGTCCCCATACCGACCTTGGTGGCCCACGGTGACGGTACTGACGGCATGGGCAGTCCGTATCTCCTGATGGAGAGGCTCCATGGCGAGACACTTCCGCACCGACTGCTCAGGAGCGACCGTTGGGCCGTGGTCAGGCCGAAGTTGGTACACCAGTTCGGCGAAATCCTCGGCCGCATCCATGCGATCGATCCGGCGG
Source organism: Rhodococcus sp. NCIMB 12038 (assembly GCF_002165735.1). NCBI lineage: Bacteria > Bacillati > Actinomycetota > Actinomycetes > Mycobacteriales > Nocardiaceae > Rhodococcus > Rhodococcus sp. NCIMB 12038. The sequence continues at coordinate 2,138 of NZ_NHML01000069.1, read as the reverse complement.
AGCTCCCCCGACTCGATGAGCACGGCGACCCGCTCACGCGCCTGCGCGAAAGCCACGCGGCGTTCGGCGAGGACCGACCTGCGATGGAGCTGATCTTCCGCACGCTGGAACAGACACGTCCGGAGCCGGTCCCACCAGCGCTGGTCCACGGCGACTTCCGCAATGGGAATCTGCTTGTCGACGAGAGTGGGGTGCGGGCGGTCCTTGACTGGGAGCTTGCCCACATCGGTGATCCGCGCGAGGACCTCGGTTGGTTGTGTGCACGTGCCTGGAGGTTCGGCGAAGAACCCGCGGTCGGCGGTTTCGGGTCCTACGAGGAGCTGTTTGCAAGCTACGGACAGGCTACGGGGGTCGATCCAGACCCGGAGGCGGTGCGCTGGTGGGAGGCCTATGCCTGCGCTCAGTGGGCCGTCTTCTGTCGACTGCAGGCCGAACGGCATTTGGGCGGGACTGAGCAGTCCGTGGAAATGGCCGTCCTGGGCAGGCGGATTGCGGAGGCTGAACACGACGCCCTTCTCGTCCTCGGCCTCACCGACGCCGAGGTGGTCGAGGACCCCGTCCGTGATCCGGTTCCTGTAGCACAGCCCGCTGTGTATGACCGCCCGACCGCCGACGAGTTGTTGAACGCCGTCACTGGGTTTTTGAAGGAGGAACTGACGACCGAAGACCCTCGCAGCGCCTATCTCGCCAAGGTTGCCGCGAACGCGCTCACCATCGTCCGCCGAGAGATGCGGCTCGGGCCGGCGGAGCGGGCGGCGCATCGCGCCCGGCTGGCGGCAATCGGCTGTGCGAACGACGGCGAGTTGGCAGCTCGCATCCGCCGTGGCGCGGCTGTGGACGACCCCGACGTCCTTACGGCGGTGCGAAGTTCTATCACCGCACAAGTTGTTGTCGCAAACCCGCGCTACCTCGCGTCCAGCGATCGCGACCGCCGTGCGTGACCCCCGCGAGCGGCCGTTCGGCTCGTCCGGGTGACTGCGAACTCGGTGAAATGCCCCGATTGTCGGGTTCTGCGGCAACCTCGGTCGCCGGTGCCGTGAGTCTGCCAGCGCGCCTCGCGCAGCAGGCCGTTGCCAAAATGGCTCGTGGTGCGTCAAAAATGCATGCTCACAATAGATTCGGGTTTGGTGTGGGTTTCGCCTCGATCAACGCCTCTCCCGGCCCGAACCGGCCGCGGCCTACTCCACGCTCAGCGGTGGTATCGCACGGCGTCGAGCGAGATCTCCTGGTGTCGTTGGATGATCTCGTCCGGGCTCAGCGGCCCGCCCGGCCGGTACCAGGCCGCGACAGCGGTACAGGCAGCGGTGACAAACCGGGCGGCATCCTCGGCGTGCGGGGCGGCGAACACCCCGCGGCGCACACCGTCCCGTACGACCCGATCGAAAATACGCTGCTGGACGTCCCGCTTGGCTACCACGACCCGCAGCGCCCCCGGCTCGAGCGCGCGAAGTTCGCTGTTGCCCAGCAAGCTCTCCCGCTGCGCCTCCAGGTGCATCCGTACGTGCGCCGCGACGATCGCCCGTAGCCGGTCGGCCGGATCGTCGCCGGCGAGGTCGAGCGCCAGTTCGGTGGCCGCGACGAGTGCGTCGAGCCCACGATCGAGCAGAGTTGCGAGCAACACCTGCTTCGAACCGAAATGGTGGTACAGGATTCCTGGGCTGGTGCCGGCGGCGGCGGCGATGTCACGCACCGAGGTGCCGTGGTAGCCGTGCACCGACATCACCTCGACGGCTGCGGCGATCAGCGCGACCGCGGTCGGCTCATCGTCCGGGAGCGTGAGGGTAGTGGGCGGCAGGGAGCCGGGGCGCGGCTTCTCGGCGTTGACCATCCTGCCACTTTAAGTGATCTGAACGATCGTTCAAACGAGAGGGTGGGCAGTCCGACGTGCGGCTCTCTCGGCGGGAGCGCTAGAGCTGGCATGTGGCGCCGCCAACGACTTCGCGTGGCGGTGTCGAACGACCCACGCTCGTGTCAGGGGTGGGCGAGTGGTCGACGACATGGTTGACGGGCAGACCGTGTGCGGGATACCGTCATACAAAGTGAAGTGATGCGGGTCACGGTGTTGGCTCGCGCTCAGTGGAGAGGGAAGGCATTGACGGGTCTCGAGGATGCGGTGGTGGTGGTGACCGGGGGTGCCA
>NZ_NHML01000090.1:0-3413 GCF_002165735.1 Rhodococcus sp. NCIMB 12038 | reverse complement strand
CCCCCCCCCGCCGGGGGCCCCCCCCCCCCNGCGCGNCCNCCGCCCGCCACAACAGGGTCCGGGCCGCCTCGAGTTCGGTGCGCATGTCCGCGAGCTGGAACTGCAACGCCTGCGACTCGAGCAACGANGCCCCGAACGCCTTGCGGTCCGCCAGATACGAGACGGCCTTGTCCAGCGCGGTCTGCGCCCCGCCGACCGAGCAGGCGGCGATGTTCAACCGGCCCCCGTTCAGGCCGGCCATCGCGATCCGGAACCCGCCGCCCTCCGCACCGAGCAGATTCGCCGCCGGCACCCGCACGTCCTCGAAGATCACCTGCCGGGTCGGTTGGGCGTTCCAGCCCATCTTCACCTCGTTCGGCCCGAACGACAGCCCCGCCGAGTCCTTCGGGACGATGAACGCCGAAATCCCGCGCGGCCCGCTGTCGCCGGTGCGGGCCATCACCACATACACCTCCGAGGTCCCGGCCCCGGAGATGAACTGCTTGACCCCGTTGATCACGAAGTCGTCGCCGTCGCGGACCGCCTTGGTGCTCAACGCCGCCGCATCGGAGCCGGCGCCGGGTTCGGTGAGGCAGTAGCTGCCCAGCTGATCCATCGCACACAGTCCCGGCACCCAGGTGTGCCGCTGCTCGTCGGTGCCGAACTTGTCGATCATCCAGGTGACCATGTTGTGGATGGAAATGTAGGCGGCGATCGACGGGCAGCCCTTCGCCAACTGCTCGAAGATCCGGGCCGCATCGACGCGGGTCAGCTCGGAGCCGCCCACATCCTCGCGGACGTAGATCCCGCCCATCCCCAGCGACGCCGCCTTGCGCAGCACATCGACCGGGAAATGCTTGGCCTGATCCCACTCCACAGCATGCGGCGCCAGATGCTCGGCCGCGAAATCACGGGCCGTGTCACTGATCGCCCGCTCGTCATCGGTCAAGGTGAACATGGAGATCCGTTCAGTTCATCGTGGGAATGACGAAGTGATTGGTCTCTTCCTTCTTGCCGGAGGGCCAACGCTGCGTCACGGTCTTGGTCTTGGTGTAGAAGCGGAAGGAGTCGGGACCGTGCTGGTTCAGGTCGCCGAAGCCGGAACGCTTCCAGCCGCCGAACGTGTGGTACGCGATCGGCACGGGAATCGGCACGTTGACGCCGACCATGCCGACGTTCACCCGGTTCGTGAAGTCGCGGGCCGTGTCGCCGTCGCGGGTGAAGATGGCGACGCCGTTTCCGTACTCGTGCTCGGTGGGCAGGCGGAGCGCCTCTTCGTAGTCCGCCGCGCGGGCGACCAGCAGGACGGGTCCGAAGATCTCTTCCTTGTAGACCCGCATGTCGGTGGTGACCTTGTCGAACAGGGTCGCGCCTGCGAAGAAGCCGTTCTCGTGGCCCTCGAGGGTGAAGCCGCGACCGTCGATCACGGCCTCTGCGCCCTCGTCGATGCCGATCTGGATGTAGCTGTTGACCCGCTCGAGGGCGTCCTTGCTGACCAACGGTCCGAAGTCGGCGGACTCGTCGTCGCTGCGGCCGATCGTGAGCTTGCCGACGCGTTCGGTCAGCTTCGCGACGAGCGCATCCGCGGTCTCCTCACCCACCGGCACGGCGACGGAAATGGCCATGCAGCGCTCACCCGCGGAGCCGTAACCTGCGCCGATGAGGGCGTCGGCAACCTCGTCGAGGTCGGCGTCGGGCATGATGATCGCGTGGTTCTTCGCGCCACCGAAGCACTGTGCGCGCTTGCCGTGGGCCGCGGCGGTCTCGTAGATGTACTGCGCGATCGGGGTGGAGCCGACGAACCCGACAGCCTTGACGCGGTCGTCGGTGAGCAGGACGTCCACCACTTCCTTGTCACCGTTGACCACGTTGAACACACCCGCGGGCAGACCGGCCTCGAGGAACAGTTCGGCCAGGCGCAGCGGCACCGAGGGGTCGCGCTCGGACGGCTTGAGGATGAAGGCGTTGCCGGCGGCCAGCGCGGGACCGGCCTTCCACAGCGGGATCATGGCCGGGAAGTTGAAGGGCGTGATGCCGGCGACGACGCCGAGCGGCTGACGCATCGAGTACACGTCGATACCGGTTCCGGCGGATTCCGTGTATTCACCCTTGAGCAGGTGCGGAGCGCCGAGCGCGAACTCGATGACCTCGAGGCCGCGCTGGATGTCGCCCTTCGCGTCGGGGATCGTCTTGCCGTGCTCGGACGACAGGAGGCGCGCCAGCGAATCCATCTCCTCCTGCACGAGCTGGAGGAACTTCATCAGGACGCGTGCCCGCTTCTGCGGATTGAACAGCGCCCATTCGCGCTGAGCTTCCACCGCGTTCGCGATGATCGCCTCCGTCTCGGCCTTGTCGGCGAGAGGCACACGCGCCTGCACCTCACCGGTATTGGGGTCGTAGACGTCGCCGAACTTGTTGGAGGCACCGGGGACGCGCTTGCCGCCGACGAAGTGGGATAGCTCTTGAACCATTGTGAGAACCCGTTCCTTGCTCGATGATGAGGGAGTTCCGAATATGTGCCCATCCTATAGTTGGATGTCCATGTATGTCCAGGCTCGGGCTGTCACAGTGCGTCCGAGGCGTGTCCGCGCACACAGTTCGGTCATACCCCAACTCGGCCTCACCGAGTGGTCGCCCGAAAGGAATGAGCGGTCAGTGTTTTCGCACAACGTGCTCGGGCTCCCCCGGCTTCCAGATGGTGATGTCCATGTGCCCGTCGCCGACCTCCACCGCCGAGCCGCCGGTCAGGTCGGCTCGGTAGCAGTGATCGAACTCCTGCCCGCGGATGTCGAAACCGGTCTCGTCGAACAGCGCCTGCGCGAAACGCTGATGCAGCGCCTTGTCCTGAACGTCGTCGACGACACCCCACAGTTTCGCGTCACCTTCCTTCACCTCACTGTCGACGGTTGCCGTATGCAGGCAGAAACGCGGATCGCGAGCCAGATCCTGGAACTTCGTCGTGTTCGGCATTCCGGCGATCCACAACTGGTTCTCGAAGAATCTCGGCTCGACCGGGCTGATCCGCGGAAATCCGTCGGAGCGCAGCGTGCCGAGCATGCACAGGTTCTTGGTCGCCGCGTGCCTGCGGGAAAAGATGGCGGCAATGCGCGGAGCAGCGTCGGCGAACTCGTTCCAGCTGGCCATGCACACGACCCTACGACGATTCCCGTGACCACACGGTCAAGATGCACGCAAATGCGCGATCAGGATCGCCTCGATCTCCGACCTCCGTGCCGCGGACGGCAGGCGTGGGGCCGCGGACCGGTAGTGGTGCCCGGTCGGGGTGCCGAGGTCGAAGAGATGCGTACGGCCGTGCCGCCTGACGGGGCGGGCGGTCCACCCGTCGCCTTCCTCCGCGTAGTTGGAGGCCGCGCACAAACCCGCCCCGTTGTGGGCCGTGGTGGCGCCCTTGTTGCGGCGGGAGAGGATGTGGT
>NZ_NHML01000055.1:0-30586 GCF_002165735.1 Rhodococcus sp. NCIMB 12038 | reverse complement strand
GCCGTTCCGTGCTCCTCCCGCACCAAGATGGACTTGTCCACCAGGGCGGTCACTAGGTCGAGTAGTTCCTCCGATGTCAGCCCCTCACCGCACACCTGCTCCGCCGCGTCGAGGTCGATGCTCTCGACAAAAACCGACAGTCGGGACCAAACAAGTTGTTCGGCGGCGTTGCACAGGTCGTAACTCCAGTCGATGCACAGCCGTAGCGTCTGTTGCCGTGATGGCGCACTCCGGCTACCTCGTGTGAGTAGGGCGAACCGGTCCGACAACCGCTGGAGAATTTGCTCGGGTGATAACACGCGCAGTCGAGCCGCCGCCAATTCGATGGGCAGGGGCAGCCCATCGAGTCGGTGACAGATCCGGGCCACTGCGGTGTAGTTGTCTTCGTTCAGGGTGAAGGTCGGCACCATGGTGGCGGCGCGCTCTACAAAGAGCGCCACCGCATCGAAACGGGACAAGCCGCGGATCGCAGGTGGGTCCGGGGCAGGAACCGTAAGCGGAGGTACTCGCAGTACCGCCTCACCTCCGACACCGAGCGCCTCACGGCTGGTGGCCAGGATTCGTATGCGAGGGCATGCCCGGAGCAGGGTCGCGGACAACTCAGCAACTGCGCCGACAGCTTGCTCGCAGTTGTCCAGCAACAACAACACCTCGCGGCTGGACAGGAACTCCACCAGGACGTCTTCGGTACGTCTCGCGGTCTGATCCCGCAGGCCGAATATTGCGGCGACCTTCTCAATTACCAGTGAGTGATCGACAGTTTCATCGAGCTCGACGAGCCAGGCACCGTCCGCGAAGCCCCGCTGTGCGCTCGCAGCGACCTTCAACGCTAACCGGGTCTTCCCCACTCCCCCGATTCCGGTCAACGTCACCAACCGAGAGGATCCCAGGAGGTTCTTGGCTTCAGACAGCTCACTGCGGCGCCCGATGAAACTGGTGAGCTCCAGCGGCGAATCTCCCCGGATTCTGCTGGCCGTCCTCGGCCGATTTTCAGGTGGCGTCGGTGTTCGGCCTGGTGGTTTGGTGTCTGCTGGGTCACGAAGTGCCATCTCGCTCGCGGGATATCCGTGTCGCTGCTCGGCGTCGCGCAATTCTCTGCCGAGCGCGGCGGCGCTTGCCTGCCGGTCCTCGGGTGCGCGCGCCATCGCGCGTTCGATGGCGCCAGCGACGTCATCTGGCAGATCCTGCTCCCGCAAACCCGGCGCGGGTTCGGTGGCTAGCCGCAGAAACTGAGCCAGAACCTGCTCACCGCTGCGGCGTTCGAAGACGGCGTGACCGGTATACGCGCAAAACAGAGTGGCTCCAAGACCATAAATGTCGGCGGCGGGGCTTGGTGCTTGTCCCTTGAGGACCTCGGGGGCAATGAATGCGGGTGAGCCTGTGATGACACCGGTCGCCGATTCGAACGCGCCTGCTATGCGCGCAATGCCGAAGTCCGTTAACGCAGGCTCTCCATAGTCGGTGCGCAGGATGTTTGCGGGCTTGACGTCTCGGTGCACGATCCCCAGCCGATGCGCGGTCTCGAGCGCACCGGCCAGTCTCACCCCGAGCCGAAGCACCTCCTCCAGCGGTAACGGCCCGTGACGGCGGATCCGGTCGTCGAGTGAACCCCGCTCGTGGTAGGGCATGACAATGAATGGTCGACCACCTTCGGTAACCCCGACCTGAAGGGCAGACACGATGTTGGGGTGCCCGGTCAATTGGCCCATCACCTGCTCTTCACGCAGAAACCGTTTCCAGTTCGGGTCGCCGACATCGGCGGTGAGAACCTTCACCGCTACGGGGCGGTGGAGCACGGTCTGCACGCATCGGTACACAACTCCGAAACCACCACGACCGATCTCGGACGCATCGTCGAACCCTGCGGACCTTAGGTCCGATGCGATATCCGCTCCAGCCCTCTGCGTCCTGAGCGGGTCGTCTTCATCCATCACTTTGTCAACTTCACAGCACGCGATTCATGCATAGGAGTGAGCATGAACGTCACTGACTCCAGGCTATGCCTCACCGCTACGTCAAAGCTTCGTTATGGCGAACGGATCGGCACCGGGGTGGGGTCGCTACTTCCCTGCCTCGCCCAATTGTCCCGTTCAGTCTCTTGCCTGCGCGTATGCCTGCGCAACTCGGCTGAGCGAGCCGGCGGGTCGAACGTCGATAGTCGGGCCGCTGTGCCATCGACCCCCTTCTTGCTGCCGCGGCGGGGTGTGGCTACGGAAAACTGGTCCTGCACGGAATCAGACAACCGGGCGTCGGCGACCGATGTTGCCGTCTCCGGGCACCCTGCCATCTGCAAGGCTTCGACTGGGCGATCGCGGCCAGGTTCGATGCGTACGCGCCTTGGGCGGTCAACGACGCGATTCCGCACGCTCGGTGCCTACAGATTCCGCCCGATGGTGGCTGAGCTGGACCTTGGGCAGCATCTTGGCCCACTCTAGGTGGACTGCCGGACCCACGGCAGTCGGCATATTAGTCAGGCGCAACATGCGCCGACACGCCGCACTCCGATGGCCGTATCGCGGGCTCTCAGCCCCCTCGCAGACCTCCCACCGACGCACGCTCCCCGTCCCGGCGCTCCGCAAACGCCGTCTTCCGTCCTCACGGCCCTCCCATCCGTCACCTTCACAGTCACAGGTCTGCTCCGACCAGTCGAGTCCGATCCAGCAGCGCGCATCGCGGAGATGGATCAGACTGCCGACGACCGGGTTGCCTCCGTGAGCACGTCGTCCTAGACCCACCATCAAGTGGTGCAATCACTATGAGGTCTTCGACCCTCGCTACGTGCCACCGACCGATCGTCCGTGAGAAGCCTTCCTACGACTGCACCCAGACACATCCCAGCCAGTCGGTAGTAGGTGAAGTCGGGTTCGGCGCGCCCCGGCGGTGGGTCGCACGAGTAGTCCGGGCGGTCGCACGAGTAGTCCGGGCGCGCTATCGGCATCCTCTCCGACGCCAATCCCGCCACAGCGGCCATCGGGCTGCCGACGGTGTCGAGTAGAGCCAGTATGGAGCGGATATGCCGCCATACGAACGCCGCCGACATCGCTGAGCGACGAGCGACAAGTGCTTTTGCGATCAGATACCGAGTACCGTTCGGTGGGCGCCCGCCTAAACCTACTGGTCGGCCCGGCCCGAATTCGTGCCCGCAGCCGGCTTCCGAAAACACCGAGCCGTCCTCGATGAATTTGAGGGCACCGCCCACGTCGTGGACTCGCCCTCTGCTGCCAAGGGCAGCACGCTGGCGCACCTCATCGGGGTATTTCCGTGCGACTACGTGAAACATTCTTGCGGGCTTTGGGTGTCTCCATCAGAGCCGGAGGCTCTTCACGGTACTCAGAGAACTCGAGGCAGAGATGACACCGTCCCATGATGCCCAGGCCCCGGTGGCCGGCTCGGCACTTACCATTATTGACATGGCCGAACCACCCACTGACACATTGCCGGCTGATGACCCCACGGGATTCGTCATCGAACGAGCGTCCGGCGAAAAAGTTGCGAGCCAAATTGCGCGAGCAATCGTCCGCGACATTGTGCAGCGGGGCCTCAGCGAGGGGGCCTCACTTCCTCCCGAGCCCGCGATGCTGGAGCAGTACCGCGTCGGCCGCCCCACCTTGCGAGAGGCACTGCGGATCCTCGAGGTCAATGGCTTGATCACAATCAAGCCTGGGCGTAGCGGTGGCCCGAAGGTCAGGCGTAGCGACACCAGCAACCTAGCCAGCCAGTTGTCGCTGCATTTCATGTCTCGGCGAGTGACCTACGCGGACGTATCCTCGGCCCGCCGGGCAATTGAACCAACACTGGCACGACTGGCCGCCCTCAACGCCACCGAGGCCGAACGCCAGCAGCTTGCTGAGCTAATCCACCGAACGGACCAGCCGAGGCCGAGAGGAAGCGACCTTCTAGCCGAAAGTCTAGCGTTCCACCGCCTGGTTGCAGTCATCAGCCACGAACCCGTGCTTGGCCCACTCAGCGTCTCACTTCAATTCATCCTTAATCCAAGGCGGTCTGAGCAGGAACACTCCCGGACATGGAAGCGGTTGATGAGCGAACATATACCACTGGGAGAAGCGATCATTCGTGGTGATGCTGAACAGGCCGAGCAGCTGATGGCTGAGCACATGAGTCACTACCCACCGGTCAAAGCACACGAGGAGATCCTCGACTGGCAGTAAGATTCAGTCGACGACGCCCAGCGCGCACCCGTTCGCGCTGGGCGCAATCTTCTGCGACCATGCCGCCCTGGTCACGGGGATCGGAGCAGCCCTGTCCGTCCCCCATGCCTAGTTCGATTACGCTTAAGCAACCCGTTCTGCGCCATGTTGATACGTCGCATCTGGCGAGCCGGTCCCTTTCGAAGTCCGAGCTCCGACACCTCGATTTAGCTCTCAGACGGAGGGCGCGGACAAGACCATACTCACCGCGCCTCCGAGCAGCTGTTTGACTCCTGCGCCCGGCACGCCGGACCGAAATGCAGTTGCCTATCAGCGCGTCCGGCACGGATTCGGCTGTCGATGCCGGCGTTGCGCCTTGGCATAACCCACGGCGATGTAGGCGAAGGTGCCGAGCACCTTCGCCCCTGATGAGGAAGGGCCCATGCCCACAGGCACTTCGTTGGGGAACCGCGCCTGATCACTGCACGTCTACAGCGCTGTAGCACATCGATCGCCGCTGCAGTGGGGGCTTGCCGATGCCAGACGCCTCGAAATAAGACATCCGGACCTCGGTCGTCCGCTGGCTCGGCGGGTGGCAGCCACGAATTCGTTCTCGCACAGACTATCTCGACGCCGAAAACCCCGTCCGCGGTCGCGTATTGCTGCCGCGCGACAGCGGGGGTTAGAGCAAAGCGCCGATTTCTCTGCCGACTTCTTCAGGGGTCACCATCGGCTCGAATCGACGGATGACTCCACCATCGCGGTCGACCAGGAACTTCGTGAAGTTCCATTTAACTTCGTCGGTGCCGATCGACTCCGGTCGAGTCTTGCTCACGTGCTCGTAAAGAAATCCTCCATCCGGAGCGAAGTCTCCCGGAGCCTGCGAGCGAAGATGTTCGTACAGGGGGTCGGCGTTGTCGCCATTGACATCGATCTTGGCATAGACCGGGAACTTCACATCAAAGATCGTGCGGCAGAAATCCTGAATAGCAGCGTCGGTACCGGGCTCCTGGCCTCCGAACTGATTGCACGGGAACCCGACGATCTGAAGGCCGCGGCCAGAATACTCTCGGTTCAAGATCTCGAGCCCCTCGTACTGGGGGGTCAAACCGCACTTGCTCGCGACATTGACTATCAGCAGCAGCTTGCCGCGGTACGCGCTCAGATTCTCGATGGTGCCTTCAGCAGTCCGGACAGAATAGTCGTGGACGTTCACGTTATCTCCAATGATTCGTGTTGTTCCGAGCCAAGCCGTCAGGTTCGACGTCCAAAGTCGAACGAAAGCAGTCTTCTCGAGACTCCCAACCACCCGGCCCCGGCCCCTCTCGGAGCCGGGTGGTTGATCGATCCAGTGTGCGGTCAGAGTTGGACTTGTTCCGTTCCGTGGCCGATGCGGGCGATGGTCTTGTGGTCGGGGCCGATCTCGGCGTAATCGGCGGTGAGAAACGTCGAGCGGCTGCCGTCGGCGGCGGAGGTTAGAACCCAGCGCAGCTCGGCGAACACATACCAGTCTTCGACGTGCCGCTGGACGACGTCGATACGTTCGATCCTGTACGCGGCGAAGAACTTACGGAGGTAGTCCGCAGCCGCGGCACTGCCGTCGAGTTCGACCATCGAGCCGGGTGTGTCGCTGAGGTAGTCCCGGATGCCGACCTGCGCGTCGGTGGCCGTCGTAGCGAGCATCGCGTCGACGTCACCGGCCCGAGCGGCGTCGAGGTACGCGTCGTGGTCGTTCAGCAATTCCAGACGCAGTTCGCCGACAGACTGGCCCTCCCGCCGGTCGCCGCCGGTGGTTGCGCGAAGCCAGAACAGTTCTCCCGTGATGCCAGTGGTGCCCATAGTCGGGAAGAGGACAAGTGACTCGACGTCGGACCGTTGTCCATCGGTCTTCGATTCCACCTGGGCCCACCCCGCGTGGAAGTTGTACCAGGTCGAGAGGAACTGCGTCGTCGAGGTCCACTTGCGCAGGCCGACCGCGTCGTGGAGATCGACGTACGACTCGCGGATCCCGTCCCGGCTCTGAACGAGACGCTGCCGAATCTGTCCGTCCTCGAGGGTCTCCGCCATCAGGGTGTAGGCGTACGGACCCTCCTCCGCCAAGGTTCCGATGATGTTGTCGATGTCCTCGGTGATCTCGATGGCGATGTGATGATCGGACTGCTGTTGCGCGAAAAGCATCTGCTCAGCTACGCGGAGCTGATCGGCGGCTGCGGCCAAACGGTCACCACGGACAACAGTGCTGGTCATAGGAAACTACTTTCTCTCTTCAGTCGAGCTTGCGCCCGACCGGCATCGGAAGGCCGGCACCATGGCTTGGGTGAACTGGATCACCGGCACCAAGCACTCTCGTCGCAAGCGGGCTGATTGTCAAGCATCGACGCTGCATCGGATTGTCGAAACATACTCCTGCACAGCATTATTCCCGACTTCAACGATCCGGCTCAAGCTGAATTGGCGCTAGGCGTAGTAATTGCCCGGCATTCACGAGGCGTGAACTCCTGCGCCATCAGTCGGTTATCATGGCAGGTATCGGATTTCACGCATCCGATAGCACTGCAGAAGCCCATGCAGGGGGGTACCATCATGTGCGGCGTTGCTCGCGCTGACCGCCGAATTCTTTGCCTCACGACGCAGCCGGTAGCCGCCCACTACACGATGAGCAGCGGATTGACGGGACTGCCGCTGCCTCCCGAGATCATCAGTGGCGCGATGACGAGCATTCCGGTTGTCACCTCCGCACTGATCGCCTCTTGCAGGTTGAGGCCCTCTACAAAGGTAATACCGTGTCGGACAAGCAGTTTTCGATGAAGTTCGATGAAGGGACTCTGCTGGGACATAACTTCGACGGCGAGGTTGTCGGCACCAACGGCCGCGACGTCACGGTCGATCAGCAAGTCGCCTCCACATGGCCCGAGTCCAGGTTGCACGGCGAGGTCCACGTTCGCCCCCTTCGCAGTTTCTTCGAAGAAGTAGCGCATCCAGCCGGTGTGCAGGAGCACGATGTCCCCAACTCCGATTGACGATCCCTGCCGCTTCTCTGCTTGAACAATCATCTCCGCAGTGACGGGGGTTCCCGGTTCGAGGTAGCGCAAGCCTTGGGTGCCGGGAATGTCGAGGAGCACTGCACGGCCGACTATTCCGCCGATCTTGTCGATACCGCAACGAGATGCGCCGCCTGCAACTGTGAACGATTCGCTCGCGAACCCGTTGTAGATCTTGCCGTCGTCAAAGACGTGGGCGAGCGCGTCGATGTGGGTGCCATTGTGCATCGGGCTGATCAACAAGTCGGCGTTCGCCCCCGCACCAGCAGGAGCACCCGACTCGGCCCACTGGTCTGCGTCTTGGGCGTTGTAGAGGGTGAGGCGCTGTGTGGCACCTCGGCGCTCGAAGAACGGCACCCCGTCCCGTCGAACAGGCAATCCGAGCGGGAAGACCCGACCGTGACTGATCGAACCGATCGAGGCGAGGATCCGCTCCGGGGTCAGTAGGTTGAGGGCTCCACGTTCATCTTCCTCGCCCCAACGCCCCCAGGCCGTTGAGCCTGTGCCCTCCGGGCCCATTCTTTTCCTCCTCGATCGGTCGAATAGCGCACCAATATGCCTCACAGCTACCGGCGTCTGCAGTACAAAATACTTCCTGGGCGGGCTATAAATAGAGGCCTATTTGAGAGCTTGATTGACCTCTAGTCGACGCCGGACGCAAGATCACATAGACCGTATCCCGTGGCCGTTTGTCAGAATCGCCAGTTGCGTGTGCCTCAGGAAGGCACGCACAGCGGCAGCGCCACAACACCAGGATTGCCGAATTGCGCCGTCACACTGTAGTGCCCAGCTGCGTGATTCAGCGTCGACATCGAAGTAGAGGAGAGTTCCATGTCATCGAGCACGCTCGAGAGCGGTACAGCACGCGAGGCGTCCGCGCCGCCACTCCGTGGGTCGTTTGCCGAAAAGGCACACCAGCTCGCACCGACCATCGAGAGTGTCGCGGACGAGATCGAAGGCACGGGGAAGATCGCGCCAGAGGTCGTCGATGCGCTCCGCAGCGACGGGTTGTTTTGGGCGGCACTTCCGCCGAGCGAGGGTGGAACCGGAAATATCCTTGATTTTGTCGAGGTCACCGAGGCGATCTCCTTCGCGGACGCGTCCACCGGGTGGATCACGATGGCATCGTCGGTCGCGGCCTACCTGATGACTGGCTACATGCCGGCAGAGGGTCCGAGGGAGATGTTCGGAGGCCCGACGAAGGGCATCCCGATTGGCCATGCGTTCCCCGGCGGCAAGGGAGTTCGCGTGGAGGGAGGCTTCCGCGTGACCGGTCAGTGGCCGTTCGCGAGTGGGTGTTCCCACGCCGATTGGTTCGGTGTCGGATTCGCCGTAGTCGACGATGCCGGCGACCCTGTGTTGGACGCGAACGGCAAGAAGATCACCAGATTCGGTGCTGCAGATCGTGGCGCCGTCACCATTCTTCCCAATTGGGATGTCACTGGGCTGAAGGGTACCGGCAGCCATGACATGCGTGTGGAGGAGGCGTTCATTCCCGACCGTCGCGTCATGGATGCGTACTCGATCGATCCGGTTCGTAGCGAGGGCATCTTCCTCATCGGCAAGGACGCGTTCGCTGTCGCCGGCCACGCGGCGGTCGCACTTGGAGTCATGCGGAGGGCGCTCCGAGAAGTTGCTGTCATTACCCGTGGGAAGCCGCGGCGGGGATATCCCGTGCCGGTCGACGAGTACCCCGTGTTCCAGTTCGAGTTCGCCAAGGCGGACGCGGCGTACCAAAGCGCTCGCGCCTATCTCGTCACGACCTGCGCTGAGGCACAGCGACAAGCAACAGAGGAACTGCACCTCACCGACGAGATCCGGGTTCGGATGCAGCACTCTGCCACGCACGCTCACCATGCACTAGAGCAGGTCATCTCATTTGCGCGCATCTGGGCCGCGAGCCAGGCGTTCCGAAACCCGAGCGCTCTGGGTAGGGCGGTCCGCGATGCAAACGTGGTAACCCAGCATCTCCTCATCGACAACATCACCGCTGTCGATGCTGGAAAGTCCTTGGTCCGTATGTGGCAGGACCTGTGAGCGTCCCAAGAACGTGGAGGTATGACAGATGAGTGAGACGGATTCGGATTTCGAACGAACCGTGGATATTCTCGTGGTCGGCTCGGGGGCTGGTGGATTCACTGCCGCTCTCGCGGCGAAGGCTCGCGGACTGGAGCCGCTCCTTGTCGAGAAGGCGGACCAGTTCGGGGGTACAAGCGCGCTATCCGGAGGTGGAGTGTGGATTCCTGGCGCACCTGCGCAGGTCAGAGCAGGGCACACGATCGAACCCGAGGACGTCGTCACCTACCTGCGCACCCTCACCGATGGCGAGGTGAGTGAGGCGCGGATCCGCGCGTTCGTCGACAACGCACCCCGGATGATGGAATTCCTCGAAAAAATCAGCTCCCGTATGCAGTTCATGTGGAAGGCGGGCTACCCGGACTACTTTCCCGAACTCCCTGGCGGCTCGTCGGACGGAAGCGTCATCAACGTCCGACAGATCGATCTCCGTGAGCTCGGCGCCGATGAAAAGTCCCTACTACCCTCGCTCGCGGGACCTCCGAAGGGAATGTGGATTGCCCCCGAGGAGCTCCGCCACTTCTATCGTCTGCGTCAGTCGTGGAAGGGCAAAGGGGTGTTCCTCAAGTTGATCGGACGCACACTTCGTGCCCGATTGCTGGGGGAACGGAAGGTCGCCATCGGACAGGCCCTCATGGCCCGCTTCATGCTTGCCTTCCGTGAGCGGAACCTCGAGATGTGGCTTTCCTCCCCCTTACAGTCGCTCATTACCGACCAAGACGGCTCAGTCATCGGTGCGGTCGTCCGACACGAGGGTGCCGACCGTCGAGTCCGAACCCGAGGTGGTGTCATCCTGGCGTCCGGTGGATTCGACCACAGCCCGGAGTTGCGCGCGAAGTTCCACCCTTTCCTCGAATCTCCCCGCAGCTACGGCACCACGTCCAACACGGGAGATGGCATCCTCGCTGGCCAGCAAGTGGGGGCAGACGTCGGATTGATGGACAGCGCGTGGTGGTACCCCAACGTCCATCGCGCGGGTGGCTCGATTCACGCGCTCAACGAGCGGATGATGCCTGCCCAGTTCATCGTGAACTCAGTCGGCAAGCGCTACATCAATGAGGCGACACCCTACTCCGAGTTCGGGCGAGCGATGATGGCCAGCGATGAGTCCGGGGCAGACCGCATGGAATCGTGGCTCATCACCGACCACCGCTCCTGGAATCGGTATGTCATCTTCGGTCACCTCCCACTGCCCAAGATCCCCTTCGCCCCTGCACCGACCGGCCGGCGGATGCCTGCAAGTTGGCTGGATTCGGACGCTGTCGAGACCGCTGGCAGCATCGAAGATCTTGCGGTCAAGATCGGGGTGCCCCGAAGTAGACTGCGACAGACGTTCGACCGTTTCAACGAGTTGGCAAGGCAGGGCGTGGACGAGGACTTCCACCGGGGCGAGAGCATCTACGACAACTACAACGGTGATATCAGGTTGCCGAACCCCAACCTCGCACCGCTCGACGAAGACGGCCCCTTCTACGCCTTCAAACTTTCGCTGGCGGATTTTGGCACGAACGGTGGCTTAGTGACTGACGAACGGGCCCGAGCACTCCGTGCTGACGGCACTCCGATTCGAGGGTTGTACGCGACCGGAAACACGACTGCCTCGGTGATGGGATACAGCTATGCGGGGGCGGGGGCGACCCTGAGCCCAACGATGACCTTTGGGTTTGTCGCCGCCAACGACATTGCGAACGAAGTCACCATAGCTGCCTGCAGTGCCTCGGAGAGCGTCGCTACCTCGGAGTAATGTCGCAGATGGCAAAACGACGTCCACGCTGGATGCCGGTGCTCGAACGTTGAAAATTTCGCTCGACAGCCTGGGCTCGTAGCGATGGTAGGAATACGACCACAAACCGTCGCATGCGTGCTCTCAGGATTGACACGACGAATCGCCGTCCTACCGTGTCAACACGGTAGGACGGCGCCGCTCTGTGGACTTGACGCCGCGCATGTCCACCGCTGCGCCTGATTCGCGGTCCGCGCTGTGGTCTGTCCACCCATGTGGGCTTGCGCTTCCTGTGCACTCACCTTTGTGCTGTTGGCCGGCACTTCTGTTGGCTCCGCGACGCCGTCGTTTTCTTCGCACAGTGGACGACCTACGTCCGGAGCCCGCGCTCTGGTGCGTCTGCGAAGAACCCCAGTGTGTGGGTCAAGTCTCTCTCGAGCTCACGGCTTGCTCTCTCGACGTCCCTGTCCAGAATGGCTTCGGCAACCAGTGTGTGTCGGTCGTGCAGATCGACGAGGTCTCGCCGCCTCTCGACATCGGTGATTCCTTTGAAGTACGACTCGGCAACCAGTGACACCAGCACGTGAGCATAGAGTTCGAGAGTCGGATTGCCGGCAAGCGACGCGAGCACCGTGTGAAATCCCCGGTAGTGGTGTGAGGTGGGTGGCGGACCCGGATGAGTCAGGTCGAGGCACTCGTCAGTCAGGGCGGCACGAAGTGTACGTTCGTTCTCGTTATTCATTCGATCGATAATCAACGGAAGCAGCGAGAGCTCAATTACGATCCGCGCCTCGAGTTGTTGTTCCGGACGCACCCGACGGAATGTCAAGTACCGTGTCGCCGCCTGGACGATTCCACCGTCATTTGGTGCGCTCACTCGGAGACCGCCGCCGCGACCCCGCCGCATCTCGACCACGCCTTGCTGTTCGAGAATCCGGACTGCCTCACGAAACACTCCACGGCTCACAACAAATCGGTTCATCAACTCCGTCTCAGTCCCGAGGGACATGCCGACGGGCCACCCCTCCGAGACAATCCACCGGGCAATCTTGTCCGCTGTGGAGGTACCCACCTTGTCGCCTACCACGTCGAATGATTGATTGGGCAACGCCTGCTCCTTATTAGGTTTCTATTTGACAGCCCGCGATCGCGATACGGTCGATTAACACAGCGCATGAACACCATCGAATCGGATAATCGCAGGAAGAAATAGGGACCTATTTTTCTTGGATAGAATCACGCCGCCGGAGCCGAGTTCGAGAGAAATTGGACGTAGTCACCGACGACCGCGGGGCCCTGGTAAGGAGCACCATCGAAGGTGTACGTGGTTCGAAGACCGAAGCAACATCACTACAAAGGGAGTTGAGATGAAGTCAATGGAAAGCCACGAGACGCCTATGGCATTCAACGCATCAATGCTGCGTAAGTCGTTCGGGCACGTCCCCAGTGGCGTGGTCGCACTTTGCGCTCTCGTCGACGAGGAACCCGTTGGAACGGTCCTCAGCACATTCATTCCCGTCTCGTTGGATCCGCCGCTGGTTGCGGTCTCGTTACAGAACGGCTCCCGGACCTGGAACACGCTTCGGGACCGTCCGCGACTCGGAGTCACCATCCTCAGCGAGTCACAGGGAATCATCGCGCGCAGTCTGGCGGCTCCTGGACCTGACCGTTTCAAAGATGTTGACTACGCAGCGTTCGACTCCGATGCCATTCGAATCGGTGGCGGTGTCGGGTACTTCGAATGCGCGCTTCGGAGTGAACATCAAGCAGGTGACCACGTCCTGGCAGTCATGGACGTTCATAGCGTCGACGTGGTGACGCCTCGCCTGCCGCTCGTCTTCCACTGCAGCGACTTCGTCGCTATCGGGGGTAAACAAACCGCTGCTTGACAGGCAGTTACAGTAGGTGCCGAGGGAGCAAGAAGCGAATGGTGCCGGGTAAGGACTGGCCGTCGGTGTGGAGTCCGCAACCGCCGAGAGGCACGCCCACGCAGCGCGTAGACCTTCAGAAGTTGAAAACCATGGTGGTTCGTGTGGTGACGTAGGACAGCCGTGGGAGATGCAGATTAGGGTCCCGCGTCAGAATTCGTGAGATATTTGGCGAGGGAATCGAGGATCTCCTCGGCGGTCTTGTGCCAGACGAGCGGCTGCAGGTCGTCGATTCAGGTCTTGATCCAGTTTCGAACGTTTTTCTCCAGTTCTGCAACGCTTTTGTGTACACCACGATGGAGCAGCTGATCGGTCAGGGATGCGAACCGCCGCTCGACCTGATAGACGCAGGAGGACCCCGTCGGGGCGAAGTGGCCGACAACATGGGTGCTTGGCCAGCCAGTCGCCCACTGCCGGCGCTTGCGGGTGGCCAGGTTGTCCCAGATGAGATGCACGTCCAGCTCGTCGGGGACGGCCTTGTCGATCGCGTTGAGGAACTTCTTGAACTTCTTCTTGGTGGTCAGATCCTTGACGGAACCGAGGGTTTCGTGGTGGATGGCCTGACGTTCGATGATCCCGAACCACACCTCCACCAGGTTCATTCACGATGCTGCCGGGGTGGGCGTGAAATGCACATGGATACGGGGATGTTCGGCCAGCCACGCGCAGACTTCGGCTTCTTGTCAGTGGCGTAGTTGTCCATCACCAGATGCAGCTCACGCTCCGGTTAGGCGCGGGGACGTGTTCGAGGAAGACGAGGAGCTCCTGATGGATGGCGCGGTTTGCGCAGCCCGGTGACCTTGACGGTGGCGATGTCCAGGGCCTGGATCTACGACTTCTCGTCCACACACAGCACGATCGCGTTGTAAGCAACCGGCTGCTCCAGTGCGTCACCCCGCGAATCTTCGGCGGCGGAGCCAGCGACGCGGTCACAACCGCGGCGTGGTCAACCGTCCGCGATCGCCCCGACCGTTGTTCGTCTTCGAGGCCGGCGCTCTCGACCTCCTCGTACCGAGAGCGCCAGGATCGCCGGCCGCGCGACCCCGACCTTGCGCGCGATCTGCGCATTCGACTTTCTTTGGGCGACAAAATCATCCTCGCCCGCTGCGCCGAAGCCGCACGCACCGACCTCGACCACGACCTATGAGTCCGGATCAGGTTCTGAGACCGCATTCGAGTATTTTGATCGCATCGGTGGCGGCTGGACTGTTCGGCCGGAGATCGGGTGGTGGTTGTGCTCCGGTGCCGTGTCGTCCGTCGTGCCGACGGAGCGCTGTCCGCACGTGGGTCACACTCCCGCGTTCTCGGCCGAGCGTCCGGTGAGAGCGTGAATGACAACGGCAATGTCGCGACGAGTCAATTCATCGCTATGCGGGATTCTCACCGAAGATGCGACCGTGGAGCGGCGTGTTATCGGATCAGATTCATTGGTAGACAACGTACTTCTCCTAATACGTGAGGGAATTCGAAACGCATATTTTGGTCGCCACGCCGCGATTCGGTTTGGCTCCGGGACTGAACCGCTGCAGCACTTCCGGAGTGCGGTCATCGCACCCGCCTCCTGACGAACAAGCCTCCCTTATCCGCTGTTCGATCTCGGCCCGGGTCGGATTGCGCCGAAGGGTCAGGCCGCCGTTGACCTGCGGGGTTTGGCCGCTCATGAAGCACTCGTCACTTGCCAGGAAAACCACGGTATGGGCGACGTCCGCAAATGTGTTTCTACCGGCCCAGCGGATACTCCTCGACAAATGCGTCAACGACTCCCGGAGTTCGGTGATAATCGGCCGAGAGAGGTGTCTCGGTCAGAACAGGCGCGATCGTGTTAAGCCGGATACCTCGACATCCGTATTCGTTCGCAACCTCCCTCAGGACATGTTCCGTGCCGGCCTTGGCGCCTGTATACGCCATGCGGTTCTCGAAGCCGATTATGGCGGCTGCCGAGGATATGTTGATGATGGACGATCCACTCTCCATCGTCTCGATCAAATCCTGCAGCATCTGGAATGGTCCTTTGATCTGGTCGGCCAGGGTCTTCAACTGCTGCTCGCGTCCGGCAACGACGACCTTCGCCCCGTCGGCGGCGAATGCGCGGGCGATGGCCTGTCCCATGTTGCCTTTCCGCGCCCAGGACCAGGGCGACCTTATTCTCTAGGCGTCCTGACGCGGTGCTCGATTTTGTTCTGCCATTGGGGTCTCCGTCCAGAGTTGATTGACCACACGAGAGCGGTCAGACTTGGCGGAGGCGGAACCGTGATCGGCCCTCATCGAAACGTTCCTGCACTGAGAGGTACCCATGCTGTCTCGTGTTCGATTCCCGCCGTGACGTCGTGACCGACAATTTCTTGCTCAGCGGAAGGGCGACTCAAGGTCTTCCAGGAAGTGGGACGCTTCAGCACACTCAGGCAGGAAGTAGGACTCTTCCATGTAGTGCACGATCCGCCACTGACTTCCGCGCCGTCGCAGTATCGCCGTCACACGTGCTGCGGTCTCGCGGACCACGTCGGACTCCACACTCTGCATGCGCCAACGAACGATGAAGATCGCGACGGCCACGTCCCCGGTGATCAGACGGAACCGACTGCGCGGCATCTCGATTGTGGCGTTGACGAGTCTGGACCGAGTGCGGGCCAGATGAGAGGCAATCGTCTCCCACCCGACCAGAATGTCGTCGATTTCGGGGGCCATGTAGGTTACGTCGCCTGCGTGATCCCACAATTCCGCGAGAGCCTGCCAGTCAAGCGTCTCCCAATGGGTGACGAACCGATGGACCACGTCGCCGACTGCTCCGATGCCCTTGTCGTCGGTGTCTGTCGACGACTGCATGTCAGTAGCCTGCCTTCGCGCTGGTCACGGCTGCTTCGCGTCCCGCGGCGCGGAGTTCCGCCGACATCCCCTGCACGACCACGGACTGTTCGTTTCCCAGGGTAATCATGCGGTATCCCATGGAGAGGTAGTCCTGCGCGAAAGAGCCGAGGCCGGCGTGCACACCGGCAAACTTGCCAGCCTCAGCGGCAGAAGCTGCGACGCGCTTCATGTGCTCTCGGACAATTGATGTGGGTGGAAACTGTGCCGGGCCATCGCCCAGAGTGATTCCCAGATCAGCTGGCCCGACGTATACGCCGTCGATCCCGTCGACAGCCAGGATTTCTTCCAGATTGTGGAGGCCTTCGGCAGTCTCGATCATGGCGAGCACCAGCGGGGCGATTTCCAACACCGTGTGGTCGCGACTCAGGTACGGAGCGATCGGTCCATAGCTTCGGATTCCACGGGGTGGGTATCGAACCGCCCGCACGATGGCTTCGGCCTGGCGGACGGTGTCGACCATCGGCACGATGATGCCGTCCGCCCCTGCGTCGAGTGCACGACCGATACTGCTGTGCCGGCTGTCCGCCACACGAACGAGACGCGGTGTCGTGAACGCCCGTACGAGTAGCCGTGGCAGATCCGCCTCACTCGCGTAGCCGTGCTGGCAGTCGATACCGAGATAGTCGGCGTCGGATCCGTCCATGAGTTCGAGGATGCTGTCGGTGGGCTTTGAAACCCACACGCCAAGAACAGCACCTGCTTCGATCCGGACGCGCAGGTCGCGCTGTGCCGGTGGCTGACCGTTCATGAGTGGTAACCCGCTTGCTGGGGGATCTCTGCGTCTATCCGGTCGCGATCATTCCGCAGGTTCTCACGGTCGGGTTGTGCCTTCCTGTAGTTCTTGGCTGAGCGCTCGAAATAGAGGGCGGCCAGCGACAAAACGAACAGGGTCATTCCCGCTACGCCTGCGATCAGGAATGCGCTGGCGTACGCGGTGGGTGCCGTGAAGGGCTTACCACCCAACTGCACGGTCTGTGACGCGAGGACCGCTGAAAAGACGAGCGGCCCGATCGCCAGTCCGACCGATTTCATCACCTGGTTCAGGTTTCCAGCCTCGCTGGTGCGTGCTTCGGGGACGCCCGACATGAGCAAAATCGGTATTGCCGCGTAGAGAAACGCGACTCCTAGGATGGTCGCCGAGCATCCTGCGACGAGCAGCGTGGGGACCTGGCCGCCGAAGTATAACGATGCCGAGGCGATGCAGATAATTACGCTTCCCACAGTCATTGGAACGCCGGCACCGAATCGCTGTGCGAGGGTGCCTGACAGCGGGCTGAGAATTGCACCGCCGACCAGGCTCGCGATTCCCATCACTGCAGCAGTGGCCGCGGCGGAAAGCCCCATTCCAATTCCGACGCCAGCCGGTGACTGAAGTACGACCGAGAACACCAGGAAGGATGCAAGGACGCCCACAGCCACTACGAACATCGCGAGGTGGGCCACTGCCACGCGACCATCGCGGAAGGTTCGTAGGTCAATGGTCGGTGTCTTGTGCCGGAGCGTGTACACGATCCACACCGCCGCGATTGTGATGCCACCAACGAAACTCAGGAGGACGATGGACGATAGTCCTGGGCGACGCATCAAGGTGAATCCCAAGAGGACGAGCGTCACGGCCACCGCGAACATCGTTCCGCCGAGAAAGTCAACATCACGCAGCGTGCCACGTCGTTCTGAGGACGGAAGAAGCCAGGCGGTGATGGCCGCGGAGATGAGTGCGAGCGCCCCGCTGAAGTAGAACATGCTGTGCCAGCCGAGGCTGTCAACTAGTGCCCCTGCAACGAAAGTACCCATGGGACCACCGATGAGCGCGGTCCCCGCGAGTAGGCTGAGCGCCATACCGATTCTCTTCTCCCCTAGCCTTTCTCGTGCGATACCAAAGGCTAGTCCGAGAATGGCGCCCGTGACGCCCTGCACAGCGCGTCCGATGATGAGCCCCGGCAGGGTCGGCGAGATCACGACGATGAAGGACCCGACGGTGCCCAGGAGCAGGGAGGCCACGAGGACCTGCTTGCGACCGAGCACATCGCCGAGGCGGCCGGCTGTGGCAGCCGTAGCTGCTGCGACGAGCGCATAGCCGGTGATCGACCATCCCACGATGAAGGGATCACCGAAGTCGGAATAGATGTGCGGAAGTGCGATCTGGACCATGTTCTGCTCGAAAGCATGGTTGGTCTCTGCGAGCACCAAGATCGTGATGAGCAGTGGTGCGCTGACCGTCTGCCAGCTTCTTGAACTGGTTCGAAGTGCCATCGAATGTTCCTTGCGTTCGTGCCCTGCTGAATCGCGAATCGGACAGCGACGAGGTCGAGTGATCCGGCGCGGTGAAATCGCTTCGGCGTGCTCCTATGGAGGAAGGCAGGATAGTGAAGTGGGGTCTGACGCCGCTCCGACGGCCTTATCCCGTCAGAGCAGCGTCAGCAATCGGTTTTCTGCTGAACCATGGGTTCTGCGCATCCAGCGACAGTCAGAGGTCCAGGACGAGCTTGGCCGACATCGCCCGGGATACACAGATCGCCATGGTGTCTTCGGCCTCGTGCTCCTCCGGCGACTTGTACGAGTCGAGATGCTCGGGTTCGCCTCCGAGGACGCGCGTCTCGCAGGAACCACACATCCCCTCTTCGCACGATGTGAAAACCAACACGTCGACCTCACGCGCGACCTCGACGATCGACTTATCCTCCGGTACATGGAGTGTGCAGCCGCTACGAGCCAACTCCACCTCGAACCCCGCCGCCGGCCCCGCCTCGATCTCTTTCGGTACGAAGCGCTCCACGTGTAGCGAGGCGCGTGGGTGACCTTTCAGTTCGGAGATGCTCTCCACCGCCGCCAAGAGTCCTTCGGGCCCGCAGCAGTACACGAGCGCCCCGTCAACCGAATCAAGGATTTTGTCCAGGGGAATTGGACCGTCAGTGTCTTGCGGGTAGATGGTCACTCGGTCTCCATACGTGGAGAGTTCCTCGACGAAGGCCATGGACGAGGAGGAGCGGCCGCCATAGTGGAGGGTCCACTCGGCCCCGGATATGGTGGCAGCTTCCAGCATGGGCAGGATGGGTGTGATGCCGATCCCGCCGGCAATGAACACATAGCGCGGCGCGGGCACGAGCGGGAAGTTGTTGCGTGGGCCGCGGATGGTCACCGGGGACCCCTTGCGAAGGGTGTCGTGAACCTCCGCGGAACCTCCGCGGCTGTTCGCATCCCGCAGAATGCCCAACCGGTAGCAGTCCAGTGTGGCAGGACTCCCCGAGAGGGAGTATTGGCGAACCATCCCCGACTCGAGCAGTACGTCCAGGTGCGATCCCGGATCCCAACTCGGAAGCCTGCCTCCGTCCGGTGCCGCCAACACGAGTTCCATCACGTCGTCGGCCGCTGCTGCGCAGCTGTCTACGACCAGGGTCAAGGTCTGCTCCCCGGTTGGGGCCGCAAGGGTTCGGTCATTCTCGATGGTCATGGCGTGCTCTCCGCTGCGGTCGCGTCGGCGAGGAGACCGTCACGCCCGACCTTACGCAGCCGCGGCAGGTAGAGGTCAGCTGCGTTGTCCCAGAGAATCCGGCGGCGATCGTCGTCTGAGAGTCCCGGTATCACATCAGCCGTGCTGGTGGTCGTCCAATGCGGGAAATTGCTGCCGAACATGAGCAGATCTGCGGATCGGCTGAGCGCGTGCCACTCAGCACTGGGCTCGTCGGGTCCCTCCAGATGGTTCGTGCGGAAGCGGAGACGGTCGATGTAGCCCTCGGTCTCCTTTGTCAGCCAAGGCACCTCGTGCCGCGAGATCGCCCAGTCAGCGTCCATGCGCCAGATGAACGGGATGAGGAAATCGTGGCAGCCGTCTGCGAAGTACACCCGCAGATTTGGAAGGCGCTCGAAGACTCCCTCGAGAATGAAGCTGGACACGTGGTACATGGCGCTGATCGACTCCTGTGAGGCGAAGTCGATGTGCTTGCGTGGGTATCCGGACATTGTGGGCTTGTAGTTGGCCGCTGCACCGCCGTCTGCATGGACGACGACCGGCAACTCGTAGCGACTGGCGGTTTCCCAGATGCGGAAATAGTTGCGCTGGCCGTATGGCCGCCAGGCGTCGAGCGGGACTCCTACCTGGACCATCCCGGGATGGTCCGCCCATCGTTCGATCTCGGCAACTGCGGCGTCCGGGTCAGCAGGGTTGACACGGATCGTGCCGAGGAAGCGGTTATTGGATTCCGGTGCATCGAGCCAAGTGCGCGCGAGCCAGTCGTTCGTAGCTCCGCACAGGACGCTGGACATGTCGAGGTCTGGCTGCGGGCCGCGGGTGAGCGGAGTCAGAACTCCGAGCCGAGAACCATCAGAGTCCATCTTGGACAGGACTTTCCCGATGTCCGAGCCTGGAAGCGCGGCGGGATCGCCCTCCGGACGGGCCGCTTCGAGGTACTCCCCGTACGGGGGGATGCCGGTCGGTGCCGAATACATCTGGCGCAAGATCCCCGGCAGGTGCCGCTTCGAGGCCCACGGCTCGGGCATCCACTGGTGGGGCTCGAGCTCGGTGCGCCAGAACGGCGTGATGCAGCTGTCGATTGCGGGTTGGTTGTCAGTCATCATCCTGCTCCAAGAAGAACGACGTGGCCATCCTCGACCACGACCTCATAGGTGCGCACGCGGACCGGTGCCGCGACGGCTTTTCCTGTTGCGATATCGAATTCCCATCCATGCCAGGGGCATTTGATGAACTCGTCTTCCCGAGAGTATTCGAGCGAGTACGGCTTCTCTCCTGCCTTCGTCTCACCGGTCAGCTGACCGACGCACATGGGCCCGCCTCGATGCGGGCAGTAGTTCACGATCGCGGAGAACTCGCCGTTGATGTTGTACACACCGACGCCGAACTTGCCCACCGGGACGATGCACATCGATCCCGGCGGCATCTCCTCGACCCGGGCAACCACGGTGCGGGTCTGCTTCTTTTCCGTCTTCATCAGTCCGCTCCCACAAAGTCATGCTCAGACCGAGCCTTCGTCACGGCGGTGACTAGGCGGCCGCCGTTGTCGAGCCGGTGCTTCATCTGCTGATGCTTGTATCGAGTCATCGGGTCGGCGCTCAGATCGAGTTCGTCGACCGGTCTCGTCTCGGGGAGCCCGTACAGCTCCTGCGCGTTCTTGTACATCACAAGGTCGCGCCATTCGGCCGGCATGCGCATGGCCACATGGCGTGGATCGTCGTAGTCCCAGTGCGGGTAGTCGCTGGAGAACATCAGAACGTTCTGCAGATTCGCTACTTCGATGAGCCGAATGAGATCCCTGGGGTCCGTCGGCTCCTCCAGCGGCTGCGTGGTGATGCGAAGCTGATCTTGAACGTACTCGCTCGGCCGCCGCTTCACTTCGGGGATCTCCGCGCCGAGCGCCTTCCAGTACTTGTCGAACCGCCAGATAGCGGGCGCTGCCCAGGTGAATCCACCCTCGACGAAGACGACCTTCAGATCCGGCAACTCTGCGAAGACGCCGTCGAAGATCAGACTCGCGAGATGGTTCACGAAGTAGTGCGACCAGGATCCCATGACTTCGATGTGATAGGCGTTGTAGCCTACCGGTGTCATCGACTGCATCGAACTCTCACGAGTGATGTGCATTGCTACCGGAAGGCCGTGTCGCGCAGCTTCCCGCAGCACTGGGCGGTAGAGCGGATGCCCGACGGGGTGGACGAGGGTTTCCGGGGCGAACTGCACCTGCGAGAAGTATGGGTGACCGACCCACTTGTTGATCTCGGCGATGGCACGATCGGGGTCGCCGGGTGAGACCCGAATACCCGCGCGGTACCGGCCGTGGGCGTTGTTGGCAGTGCCGAGCCAGTCTCGGGCGATATAGCTGTTCGTGGCCGTGCATCGCGCGGACTCCCACTCCGGGTCCCACCATTTGCTGCGGGAGAGGGGGATCAGGAAGGCGTAGTCTGTGCTGGACTCCTGGAGGACTTGCTCCGCGTACAGTTGCTTGTCTTCGCCGGGACGCTTGCCGGTGACGAGCGCGTCTATCCGGGCCGCGGTCGGCGGAGCATAGAACAACCGGGTGTTCTCGATGTCGTTCGCGCGGTTCTTGTAGTACCGCGTCCGCCATGGCTCTGGGATGTCGTCGATCATCATCTCGATCGCCGTGTCCGGGTGTGTATCTGTGTCGATGGTTGTCACACGCTTCGGTTGCCCGAGGTGCAGTTGACTGGTTTTGGGCTCCGTCATCTCTACTCTCTATCCGAGAATAAGGGTCACGATTAATGGCCCTTGCATGTTGGCTTCTCCGAGCTTAACGTCACAGTGAGTGACAAACATCACCCTGTTTAGGAGGCCAACGTGTCAGACCAGACCACCGCGTATTTGGGCGGAAAGGTCGGTGTCTCGATCGCCGACAAGATCGCCCGGAGCATCGTCGCGGAGGGTTGGCCTGTGGGCATGTACCTCGGCACCGAAGGCGATCTGATGGAGCAGTACTCGGTAAGCCGGGGCGGTCTTCGAGAAGCTATCTGCATTCTCGAACAGCAAGGCGTAGTGCAGATGCGGCGCGGACGCGGCGGAGGCCTCTGGGTCACGGCACCGGGCGACGCCGGCATCGTTCAGAGCGCGGTCCGCTACCTGACCTTCCGGCGCGTCCTTCCGGAGCACCTACAGGAGGCGCGTCACACCATTGAGCTCTCGCTCATTCCCTTGATCGTCGACAGGATGAACAACGAGAACGCTCGCCGGCTGCGCGCTCATCTCGAGATGGAGAAGGCCGAGATCGACTCGGATGCGCCGGTTCCCAAATCACCAGAGGACATTCGTGGCTTTCACACATTACTCGGATCGCTCACAGGTAACCCGGCTTTGGAGTTGTGTGCCCGTGTCGTCGAGTCGCTTGTAAGGGTGGAGTACCTCAAGCGGGCTCCCCAGCCCGATCTTCGCGATGTTCGTCGAGGGGTGTACAAGCGGCACAAGCGCGTCGTCGACGCTCTTGTCGAACGAGACCTTCCGCGCGCATTGGCGGAATACGAGGAGACCCTGGCCTGGACCAAGGCCTTCTACGTCGAAGTCGACAGGAAAGCCGAATCTTCCCCGGAGGAAGAAGACTCGAAACAGTAACCGGACGGTGTCCGGAAGTCACTGCAACCGTGAGGTGAGGTCCATCAGGAGCCCCATCGTGAGCCACTTCACAACAGGGTACTGTTTAGTCGTCGGCGGGTTTGTACAGTGAAAACCGCTCCCTGGGAGTCCGGAACGTATGGACATTCGAAGGGTAAGCATCCCTGAACCGCGCCTTCACGGTCAGTCAACGAGGAGTGACGAGATGTCGTTAAACGTGCCGCAAAAGACGTCAACCAAGGACTATCAGATGTGGTCGAATTGGGCTGGAAACATCCAATCGACACCTGCGATCACGGTGCAGGCACATACCGAGGAAGATGTCGTCGACGCAGTCAAGCAAGCCCGGGAGATCGGGCTTTCCGCACGAGTCTGTGGCAGCAGTTTGTCCTTCTCTCCGCTCGTTGCGACCGGTGGAATGTTGCTCAACCTTCTCAATCTGACCGGCATCACTGCGATTGACCCGGCGCGGGGACGGGTGCGGGTCCGGGCAGGCACGACGATCCGGCAATTCGTCGCCGACCTATGGGATCGTGGATTCGCGCTGCTCAATCAGGGGATCATCTGGAACCAGACCATCGGTGGTGCACTGGCCACCTCTACGCACGGGACCGGCCAAGGGCTGCAGGGCATGTCGTCGATGGTTACCTGGGTTCGCCTGGTCGACGGCCGGGGCGAAGTGGTCGAAATCGGCGAGGACGATCCCGACCGGTTGCACGCGGCCCAGACCAGCCTCGGCGTGATGGGCGTTTTCCTCGAAATCGAGTTGAAGGTCGTACCCAGATTCTTCCTCGAGGAGCGACTGGTCTTCGTCGACTGGGACGAGGCGCAACGATCCTGGGACTCGGATGTGGCGGCGAACCGTAATCATGCGGTGATGTGGTTGCAAAGTGACACTGCGGCGCGCGAATACAACGTCCCCACCCCTGAGGGGAAGTCACTTGCCAACAGTGCGATGTTCATGCAGTTCAATCCGATCGATCCGATCTCGGAGTCCGAGTGGTGTCGAGAAGTCGGTGCACGGCGCGGCCCGTCCTACTTCGTCCTGTCCGCGGAGAACACCACTAATCCGTTCTTCGAGCTCGAGTACATGATTCCGGTCGACAAAGCTCATGAGGCGATTCGTCAGGTGCAGGACCTCATGCGGGGCGAGCACGCCAACCAAGTCCACCCGATGTTCATCAGATTCGTCAAAGGCGATGAGGCGTGGATGTCCCCCTTCTACGAACGAGACACCGTGACGGTCTCGGTCGCTGGCCACCCGGGTGTCGAGTATTGGCCCTACCTGCGCGATGTCGACCGCACACTCAAGCAGTTCGAGGCGCGGGCCCACTGGGGAAAGTTGCACCTCATGACCCGTGAGTACCTCGAGGCCGTATACCCGCGCCACGGCGACTTCGTTCGAGTACGTAGGGAAATTGACCCGGACGGCATCTTCCTCAACGACCACACCCGACCGCTCGTGGGCTGATCGGAGCATACCGACATCGCGCACGGCGCAGGCTCAAGAGCCGGCCGACCGCACGCGGGAGCGCGCGTCAATGTACCGGGGTGAGTGGTCCGAGGGGCATCCGGGCACTGGATTTCGGGAATTCATGGCACCCGTATGTAGCTGATCGATGATCAGCACCCGGCTCCGACACGGTGACACCTCGGCTGTTCGCCGGAGTCCGCATCGAGTCGGCCGGATGTCCAGCACCAGATCGGCCGCGCCGGTCCCAGGCTCAGGGCCGGGTGTGGGTGCAGTCCCCGGACCGGCGAGCTTCGACCATTTGCCCTGACGTGTCCGGTTCGGCCTCACGTTCGAACCGGACACCGCGATGCATGGCTGATGGCTGCCATGGGGGGGTCGACCGACGCTTCAGGTCGCGTCGATCGTGCACACACCTCGAAGTCGGGTTCTGCGCGAAGAGCGACAGCAACGTACCGATCGAGCTGACAACTTAGGAAGGCGCCGAATGAGTGTCGAGGTCGCAACCACGCCGCTTCCCGCCGATGTTGCGCAGGCGCTGCTGGCGGGCGATCATTGCGCACAATCGCACGGGATCGAGTGCCGTGAGGTGGATGAAGGTTTCGCCGTGATGGCGATGACGGTACGCGAGGACATGTCCAACAGCCTCGGAATCTGTCATGGCGGCATCATTTTCCTGCTTGCCGACACCGCACTGGCGTACGCGGCCAGCGCGACGAACCTTGCGAATATTACTACCACGGCGAGCATTTCGTACCCTGCCGCTGCCCGTATCGGTGACAAACTCCTGGCGGAGTGCCGGGTAGCGCACCAATCAGGCAAAGCGGGCATCTACGACGTGGTGGTACGTCGGGAAGACGGGAACCTGGTTGCCGTGTTCCGGGGCAATACCCTCAGGACCGGCGACCAGATCCTTCGCCCCGCCTGAGACCGGCACCGCCGTGGACGATCGAAGCCGTCCACGGAGTCGTCACTCCAATGCCGGAAGGAGGGTTGGCAGCGCAACACCGCCCACGCTTGCCCTTACAGTGAGTTCGTGGCTTCCCCCGACAGCAATCCCACCGGCGCTCGCGCAGCCGGCACGCAGACCCTCGCGCGGGGCCTCCGCGCGCTCGAGTTGGTGGCGGATTCCGCGAACGGAATGACGATCCAGGACGTAGCGGACGAACTCGGAGTGCACCGCAGCATCGCTACCCGCCTGCTAGCGACGGTCGCCGAGTTCCGCCTGATCAACCGCGGCCCCGACGGCCGCTATCGCGTCGCCGGCGGCCTTGCCGCCCTGGCCCGCGAGGTCTACGCAGGCTTGAGGGAACAGGCAACACCCGCCATGCGCCGGCTGGCGAACCAGCTCGGCGCCAGTGTCGCACTCTTTGTGGCCGAGGCTGACGATGCCGTGGCCGTCGCCGTTGTCGAACCCACCAGCACCAACGTTCGGTTGTCCTTCAGACAGGGTGGACGCCATCCCCTCGACTGCGGCGCGGCCGGATACGCACTGCTTGCCGCCCTGCCTGCGCAACCTGCCGAGAACCCGCGCGTCACCGAGGGTCGGCGCCGCGGTTACGTCATCACGTTCGGCGAGGTCGAGCCCGGATTCTGGGGTCTCGGCGTCCCTCTCACTCGAGCCGCGGGTGAACCTGCCGCATGCCTAACCCTGATCAGCGCGTCGCAAGACCTGATCGAAAGCGCACCTGATGCGGTCCTGAAGGTCGCGGCTGAATTGAGCAGCTACTCCATGTAAACCGTCGATCTCGGCAGAAAACGCGCTCACCAGGCGCGGAGGACCTCCGCCGGCCCGTACCGCAGTTCGATCGCGGTACGGGTCTATTCGACATTCCGGTGCTCCGATACCGCCAGCCCCCTTGACAAGGGTGGGTGCGCGCGTGTTCACATATAGGCGACACTCGTGCAATTAACGACTGGGAAGAGGCGCTATATGAACACTGACGCGTGCACGGGAGACGGCTCGCGGAACGTGTCTCGCGATCCCGAGAGTGGCGTCGAGGACAGTGAAGTTCTCATTGTGGGAGCAGGTCCGGCGGGTCTGATGCTTGCGAACATTCTCGGTATGTATGGCCGAACGGTGACGGTGCTCGAGGCGATGGACCAATTGATCGACTACCCCCGCGGCGTGGGGCTCGACGACGAGTCCTTCCGCACCGTCCAGACCGTGGGTCTGGTGGATACTGTTCGTCCACACACCAATCCGCAGCACATCATGCGGTTGGTCAACGGGGCCGGGAAAGTCATCCTGGTCAACAACCCGCAGACCGACGAGTTCGGATGGGAGCGCAAGCACGGGTTCATCCAGCCCGAAGTCGACAAAGCGCTCTACGAGGGACTCGCGCGATTCGACCACGTCCAAGTGCATTTCGGGCATCGTGTCGAGGACGTGCTCGAGGACGGCGAATCGGTCACCGCAATCGCTCTGGTCGCCGGCTCGGACGGCGAGGTCGAGGAGCGGCGCTTCCGCGGCCGGTACCTCGTCGGATGCGAGGGAGGCAAGTCCCCGACCCGTAAGCGTCTCGGGGTGAGCTTCGAAGGCGAATCCCCCTCCACACGCTGGCTGGTGGTCGATGTGAACAACGATCCCCTCGGCACGCCGAACGTCTTCCTCGGCGCCGATCCCAAGCGTCCGTACGTCTCCATCGGGCTGCCTCATGCGGTGCGCCGCTGGGAATTCATGCTTCGCGACGGGGAGACCGAAGATCAGGTCACCGACCCCGCGTACGTCAACGAACTCCTCGCCAACCATGTCCCGAACCCATCCGACCTCGACTTCATCCGGGCCCGGGTCTTTACCCATCACGGCCGGGTGGCATCCAACTTCCGCAAGGGTCGCCAGTTGATCGCCGGCGATGCCGCGCATCTGATGCCGGTGTGGATGGGGCAGGGTTGGAACTCCGGAATGCGAGATGCGACGAACCTCGGATGGAAGCTGGCCGCGGTTCTCGCCGGCCAGGCTGATGACGAGTTGCTCGACACCTACACCACCGAACGCAAAGATCATGCGAAGGCGATGGTGGACCTGTCTCTGACCTTCGGGAAGTTCATCAAGGTCACCAACCCGATCGCCGCCACCGCTCGGGATGTCGCGTCCTCCGTCCTCAATCTCTTACCTCAGGTCAAGCGCTACTTCGCGGACATGCGCTTCAAGCCCATGCCTCGATATACCCAGGGCGTGCTTGTCGACCCCACAACCCAGGCATCAGGGACGGCGGCAGCCGGCCTCACCAGCAAGCTCATTCCTGTGTTGACCGCGAACAGCACAGTCTCGCCGGTTGGTGTCCAGTTCCCGCAACCCCGTGTACATACCCGCCTCGCGTCGAACGTGCTGCTCGACGACGCCATCGGGAATTGGTGGTCCGTCATCGTTTGGGGCAACAGCCCCAAAGATGTACTGCCGCAATCGTCACTCGACAAGCTGGACGCCCTCGGCGCCCGCCTGGTCGCCGTGGTCCCGGAAACCCAGCGCGCGTGGGCAGAGCAGTACATGGACCCCGACGTATTGGTACTCGGCGATCACACCGGACGATTGAAGAAGTGGTTCGACGACCGACCGACTCCGCTGGTGTTCCTTCGTCCAGACCGCTTCGTCGCCGGCGCCTGCCTCACCCAGCATGCCCCGGCCACCCTCGATGCGATGTTGCTTGCCATGGCCTTCACCGGCCAACCGGCCGACAGCATCCCTTCGCTGGGGGTCACACGCACCCGGGTGTCCAGCTAGAGGTCCCGACCGTCGACCCCGCCACGACATCCGAGAGAGAGCCATCAATGACAACCATCGAAACACCCGAGTACACCACCCACCCCTTCTTCGGTCTCGAAGACAAGTGGATCGAGACCGCCCCGGGCGAGCTCACCCACTACCACGAACTCGGGCAGGGTACGCCCATCCTGTTCTTGCACGGCTCCGGAACCGGCGTCACGGCAGCTGCAAACTGGTGGCTGAACCTGCCCGCAATCAGCGAACATGGCCGCTGTATCGCCATCGATTCCATCGGCTACGGCCAGAGCGTGGTCGCCGAAGGCACCGCATATGGCATCAAGGAATGGGTCCGGCACGCAGTACGAGTGCTCGATGCTCTCGGCA
This sequence comes from Rhodococcus sp. NCIMB 12038, assembly GCF_002165735.1. NCBI lineage: Bacteria > Bacillati > Actinomycetota > Actinomycetes > Mycobacteriales > Nocardiaceae > Rhodococcus > Rhodococcus sp. NCIMB 12038. Next base: position 2,172 of record NZ_NHML01000055.1, on the reverse strand, counting down.
TCGAGAAAACGTGGATCGTCGGGAACTCTCTCGGCGGCTGGCTTGCCTTCCAGTTCGCCATCGACTTCCCCGAACGACTCCTGGGGATCGTCTCCATGGGCACCGGCGGCGCGAAGCTGACGGGTGCCCTGGCCGGACATTCGAACCCGAACCTCACAGAGGACGGAATCCGGAAGACCCTCGAACTGTTCGTCGTAAATAAGTCGCTCGTCACCGATGAACTGGTGGCCCTGCGCTACCAGTCCGCCCTCAACGACACCGCCTCGGACCGCCTCGCCGACGTGGTTACCGCCCGCGATCGCGACCGTCATGAACTGCCCTTGGACTTCGAGGTGCTGAGCCGGCTCGAGATCCCCGTCTTGTTGATCCACGGTGTGCAGGATGTAGTAATCCCTGTCTCCCGGACATGGGAATTGCTCAATGTGATTCCACACGCCGACTCACACATATTCAGCCAGTGCGGCCACTGGTCCCAGGTTGAGCGCGCCGAGGACTTCAACACCGTCATCACGCAGTACCTCACTTCCCACGGCGTCACACGCTGACACCCCATCGAGGAAAGGGATAGTCGTCATGGCTCACGCCCTGGTGTGCATGTCTCACAGCCCGCTTCTGCACCTCGCCCATCCGCCGGCGGAAGTGAAGGCGAGCGTTGACGCCGCGATAGAACAGGCCCGCGCATTCGTGCACGACTTCGATCCGGACCTGGTCGTCAACTTCGGCCCCGATCACTACAACGGCTTCTTTTACGATCTGATGCCGCCGTTCTGCATCGGTCTGAACGCAACGGGGAGCGGCGACTACGACTCGTTCGCCGGCGAACTCGCCGTGCCGACCGACATTGCCGAGAAATTGGCCGAATACGTGATCGATCAGGACGTCGACGTCGCGATCTCTCGGAAGATGACAGTCGACCATGGGGCCGTACAGCCGATGGAAATCCTCTATGGCGGCGATGTAGCCGCGAAACCGATTGTTCCCGTGTTCGTGAACTCGGTCGCTCGTCCGTTCGTTAAAGTCGCCCGTGTACGCCGATTCGGCCAAGCCATCGGTCAATATTTCAAAAACTCTGACAAGAACGTTCTCTTCCTCGGTTCCGGCGGACTCTCCCACGACCCACCGGTACCGCAGATCGCCACCGCGAACGAGGCTCAACGCCAGATGCTGACCGACGGGCGCAACCCGACCCCGCAGGCGCGAGCCGCCCGCCAGGCCAGGGTCGTCGACACCGCAATCAAGTTCGCCGCCGGCGAGGCCGACATTATGGATCTCAACCCCGACTGGGATCGAGCCTTCCTGGACGTCTGCAGGTCCGGCCAGGTCGAAAAGTTCGACGCCTACACCGCGGACGAGATGGACGCCGTCGCAGGGCACTCCTCCCACGAGGTCCGGACCTGGGTCGCCGCCTACTCCGCTTTACGGGCCTGCGGCGAGTACGAGGTCGGCTACGAGTTCTACAAACCGATCAAGGAATACATCGCCGGGTTCGCAATCACGGCTGCCACAATCCGAGGAGCCTCATGACCCACGCACCCCTCCACCATCAGAGCGACCCGAAACGTCCGACACCCTCGTACAGCCGCGCTCGCTGACCAATGCCACACCTCCGTGACACAAGATGCGTTCGCTCAGTGAACGGTCTGATCTGCGGAGTCCAAACCGCGAGCATTGCGTCGGAGACGCTTGTAAATGCATCCGGAAACCCCTTAAGTGGGAGCCAGCCCGTTGCGGAGTCGTTCAATGTAGGCGAATCTTCGCAGAAACCGAATCGCTTGTTACAGCGGCAAGGAAAAACACGCTTGGGATCGGAGTTCGACACCCCGGAGCCGGGAATGTATCCGACGACACCGTCATCTCGAGCTGAAACAACACAGCGGAGAAAACCGGCGCCTCGGTGGTGGCGACGCGCGACGCAATGTTTTCCACTTCTTCTTCTGACCGTCCACCGAACAACCCCGCCACTACAACATTCGAGGAACACGAGGACATGATTACCGCGGAGATCACCGACAGAGCGGCAGAACTGGACGATTTCGTCTCCGGACTGGAAGGCGTGGTCGCGTTCACCAGCGACATCGCCGAACCCGACAAGGACGGCGGCGCCCTGCGCTACCGCGGCGTCGACATCGAGGAACTCGTCTCCAAGCACGTCACCTTCGGCAACGTGTGGGC
>NZ_NHML01000101.1:0-1463 GCF_002165735.1 Rhodococcus sp. NCIMB 12038 | reverse complement strand
CCGCACTCGAATGGGTGCAGCGCAACATCGCCGAATTCGGCGGCGACCCCGACAACGTCACCGTCTTCGGCGAATCCGCGGGCGCCAACGCCGTCACCACCCTGATGACCACACCCGCCGCGAAAGGCCTCTTCGCGCGGGCGATCTCGGAGAGTTCCGCGCCCGGTCTCGTCACGACGGCGGACCGGGCCGCCCGGTGGGCATCCGACTACGTGACGCTACTCGGAGCCGAACCCGGCACTGCCGCAGAGGCGCTCGCGTCGTCACCCGTCGGCGCGCTGGGCCGGGCCGGGAACCGTCTCGGCGCGAAGGTGCTCTCGGAGACGCCGGGACTGCACCCGTTCGGACCTGTGATCGACGGCGACTTCCTGCCGAAGCCACCGCTCGACGCGTTCGCCGACGGCTCGGCACACCGGGTTCCGCTGATCATCGGCACCAACGCCAGCGAGGGCACCCTGTTCCCGAAATTCCTGGACGCACTGCCGACGGACCCCGACCGGATCGGGCGGATGTTCGCACTCACCGACCCCGCCGCCGAGGCCCGCGTCACCGCGGCGTATCCGGGCTACCCGGCACCGGACGCCGCCGTCGATCTGGGCGGCGACCTGACGTTCTGGAGGCCGTCGATCGAACTGGCCGAAGCCCATTCCGCGTACGCCCCCACCTTCAGTTACCGTTTCGATTTCGCGCCGCGTGCAATGAAGTGGCTCGGTCTGGACGCCACGCACGGGTTCGAACTGTTCGCCGTGTTCGACATCGCCGACACTCTGATCGGCCGCGGTCTCACCCTGCCGGGCGGACGGCGCGGCCTGAAGGACGTGACGGATAATGTGCAGCGACACTGGCTGCACTTCGCCTCGCGGGGAACACCGTTGGTGTCGTGGCCGAAGTACGACACCGACCGGAGGGCAACACTCGTGTTCGACACCGTCACCACCGTCCAGGACGACCCGCGCCGGGAGCGCAGGCTGGCGTGGGAGGGGTACGCGGGCTATCACGGGCAGGGCCTGTGAGCGGTCTGGAAGTCCACACCGATGCCGGCGCCGTCGGAGGGCGCCGGATCGACGACCTGGCAGCGTGGCGGGGCATCCCCTACGCCGCTCCCCCGGTCGGGCCGCTGCGGTTGCGTGCCCCGCACCCGGTCGAGCCGTGGTCGGGGGTTCGGCGGGCGTTCCACTTCGGGTCCCCCGCACCGCAGGACAGTGGGACCGACGAGGACTGTCTCACCCTCAACGTGCTCGCCCCCGGTCCCACATCCGCGACGCCGCGACCGGTGATGGTGTTCATCCACGGCGGCGCCTACTCCGGCGGAACCTCGTCCTCGTCGCTGTACGGCGGACAGTCGCTGGTCCGCCGCGGCGACATCGTGTACGTGTCGATCAACTACCGACTCGGATCCCTCGGGTACCTCGACTTCACCCAGTTCTCCACCCCCGAAAGACCTTTCGACTCCAACCTCGGCC
>NZ_NHML01000080.1:0-6639 GCF_002165735.1 Rhodococcus sp. NCIMB 12038 | reverse complement strand
GTGCTGACGGCGGCCCAGGCGGCGGCGAGGTCGGGGACGAGGATGCGCCAGGACACTCCGTCGACCGCGAGGTGGTGGATGACGAACAGCAGCCGTCCCCGGTCGGGGCGGTCCTCGGTGGATTCGAACCAGACGACCTGCATCATGACACCGTGCCGGGGGTCGAGCCTGTCTGCCGCACGGTCTATTTCGTCTGCCACCCGCGCGGCGAACTGTGTGCCGGCGACGGTGGCGACCACGATGCGGGACACCAGAGTCCTGGCCTGAACGACTCCCGCCGGCGGTACCTCGATCACCGGTCCGCTGCCGGGACCGGGGACGCAGAGCCGCGCCCGCAGAATGTCGTGGTGGTCGAGGACTGCTTGTACGGCGCGGGCGAGAGAGTCGAGGTCGAGTCCGGCGGGCGCAATGAGGAGGCCGGCCTGTGAGAACCTGCCGATGTCCGTGCCCCGGTCGAGGAGCCAGCGGGCGATGGGCGTCAGGGGGAAGTTCCCGATCCCCGACCCGGGAAGTTCTTCCAGTTCTACGGTATCGGTCGCATGCGCCACCTCGGCAAGAGCCGCGACCGACCTGCGCTCGAATACATCACGCGGCGACACGAAGACACCTTCGGCCTTGGCCCGCGCCACCAACTGGATGGCCATGATGCTGTCGCCGCCGAGAGTGAAGAACGAATCCTCGACTCCCACGGTGCGGACTCCGAGCACCTCGGCGAACAACCGAGACAACGTCTTCTCCGCCGGGGTGGCCGGCTCCCGTCCGGGTGTGACGTGGCGGGCGAAATCCGGCTCCGGCAACGCCTTCACATCGAGCTTGCCGTTGGCCGTCAGCGGCAGCCGATCAAGGACGACGAGGGCGGCGGGAACCATGTGCGCGGCGAGCTGTGCCCGGGCGAAGTCGAGCACCTCGTCGGCGTCGACGTCTCCGGCGTCCCGGATTGCCGCGGTATCGGGTACCACGTAGCCGATCAGCCGGTCTGCGTCGTGCTCGTCGCGCCGCACCCGGACCACGGCCTGGGCAACAGTGGGATGACGCACCAGGGTGGACTCGACCTCTCCGGGTTCGATCCGGAAGCCGCGTAGCTGTACCTGAAGATCACTACGTCCCAGATATTCCAGTTGGCCCTGTCGGGTCCAGCGGGCAAGGTCCCCGGTCCGGTACATGCGGTGCCCGGGTGCGCCGTCCGGGTCCGCCACGAACCGCGCTGCAGTCAGATCCGGACGATCGAGATAGCCGCGCGCCAGTTGGTGTCCGGAGACGTACATTTCACCGATCACCCCCGGTGGAACGGGATGCAGCCGCCGGTCTCGGACGGAGACCCGCAATCCGGGTATCGCCTGCCCGATCGGGGAGCCCGTAGACGGGGCAGAAGCGGAACGATCGAGCGGCAGTAGGCTGACGTGCACCGTGGTCTCGGTGATGCCGTACATGTTCACCAGCCGCGGGCGACGATCACCGTGTCGGTCGTACCAGCGGGCCAGAGAGCCGACGTCGAGGGACTCGCCACCGAAGACCACGTGCCGCAGTCCCAGGTCATCAGAGCCCGGGGCCCGCCGGTCGGCCTGGACGAGCTGGGAGAACGCGGTGGGGGTCTGGCTCAACACGCTCACGTGTTCGCGGCGCAGCAGTTCGAGGAACATTTCCGGAGACCGGGCGGTGTAGTGATCGACCACCACGACCCGGCCGCCGAAGAGCAATGCACCCCACAGTTCCCAGACCGCGAAGTCGAATGCGTGGGAATGGAACATGGTCCACACGTCGTGTTCGTCGAACCCGAAGCTCGGCTGGGTGTTCGCAAACAATGTCGTCACGTTCCGATGTGAGACCACCACTCCTTTCGGGCGACCGGTGGATCCCGAGGTATAAATCGCGTATGCAACGGCGTCCGGCAGTAGCCGCGCGGTCCGTTCGGTATCGGAGACCGGGCCGGGTGCGATAGCGGCCATGTGGGCCGCGACCTCGGCGGAGTCCAGCAGCACCCGGGGAACGCCGAAGCCTCGCATTGTCGAGTCCTGCTCGCTGGTGGTCACCACACACACCGGCGCCGCGTCCGCGAGCATGAATGCGAGTCGGTCGCGGGGGTTGTCGATGTCGAGCGGGAGGTATCCCGCACCGGTCTCGATGGTCGCGACGATGGTGACGATCAGGTCGATGGACCTGGGCAGCGCGACGGCGACCAGTGATTCCGGGCCGACCCCCAGCGAAATCAAATGGCGTGCCAGCCGATTGGCGCGTGCACTCAATTCGGTGTAGCTCAGGGTGGTGTTCTCGACCGTGACCGCGTCTGCGTTCGGGAAGTGCTGCACGGTCCGGGTGAACCGGTCGGCGAGGGTCGTCTCGTCGTCCACACCTTCCGCACTCCACGCCGTCAGCACCGTGTGACGTTCGATGTCGTCGGTGATGTCGATATCCCCGATCACGAGACGGGGGTCGTGGGTGACGGCGTCGAGTATGCGGATGAGACGCTTCGCGAAATCCTCGATCGTCGGAGGGTCGAACAGGTCGGTGGCGTAGGTGAAGGCAGCGGAGATGCCGGCGGGTTCGCCGCCTGAACCGAATCTCTCACCCAGGGTGAGCTGCAGGTCGAACTTCGCCGCACCGGGTTCGGCGTCCATGACGTCGGCGGTCATGCCGGGCAGCTCGAGGGTGGGGAAGTCGTTGTTCTGGTACTCGAGCAGAACCTGGAACAGCGGTGAATGCGCGGTCGAACGATCCGGGGCGAGCATCTCCACGACTCGCTCGAACGGGAGCTCGGCGTGGGTGAACGCGCCGAGATCGGCGTCCCGTGTCCGGTCGAGGAGTGCGGCGAACGACAGGGCTGCGTCGACGCGCGTGCGGAGCACCAGGGTGCCGACGAACATCCCGACGAGGTCGTCGAGGGCCGGGTGGCCGCGACCTGCGATCGGGGTTCCGACGACGATGTCCGCGCTGTCGCTCAACCGTGCCAGTAATACCGCCAGCGCGGCGTGGGTCGCCATGAACATCGTGCACTCGTGGCGGCGTGACAGCGCCGCCAGTCGGCGGTGTAGGTCGGGGCCGATGTCGAAACGGAACGTCGCCCCGCGCAGGGACCGCTGGACTGGCCGGGGGCGGTCGGTCGGCAGTGGGAGGACGTGCGGGACGTCGGCCAGGGTCTGCGCCCAGAATGCGGACTGCTGGGCGGCGAGGGACTGTGGGTCGTCCTCCGATCCGAGGAGTTCGTGTTGCCACAGTGTGTAATCCGCGTACTGGACGGGCAGCGGTGTCCACTCGGGGGCGCGCTGCCGGATACGAGCGGTGTAGGCGGCGACCACGTCACGAATCAGGGGACCCATCGACTGGCCGTCGGCGCAGATGTGATGGACGACCAGTGTCAGGACGTGAACGTCGGCATCGAGTTCGAGCAGCTGGAGTCGGACGGGAAGGTCGCAGGTCACATCGAACCCTTTCCCGATGAACCGGGACAGGTGAGCAGGCACCTGCTCTGGTGTCACGGAAATCGGGTGAAGGTCGAGCAGTGCTCGCTCGGGCGGGAGCACGTATTGGATCGGCTGGCCCTCGTGCACCGGGTAGAGGGTTCGGAGCGTCTCGTGACGGGCAATGACGTCGGTCAGCGCCTGATGCAGGGCGGTGACGTTCAGGCTTCCGCGGAGACGAAGTGTGACCGGGATGTTGTATGCGGGGGATGCGGTGTCGTACTGATTGAGGAACCACATGCGTTTCTGCGCCGGCGACACCGGAACCCATTCCGGTCGGACCGTGATCTCGAGGGTGGGGCGAGCACGCATGCCCGGTTGCTGTCGCACCGCCGACTGGGCCAGCATGCGGGGTGTGGGGGCGTCGAAGAGTGTTCGGACACCGATGTCGGTGTGCAACGCATTGTTGATGCGGGTCACGGCTCGGGTGGCGCTGAGCGAGTTGCCACCGGCGTCGAAGAAGTTGTCGTCGATGCCGAAGCGCCGGGATTCCACGACCGCCGCCAGGATGCCGGCGATGGATTCTTCGAGGGGTGTCGCCGGTGGCGCAGCGTTCGCCGACGTGGAGGTGCCGGAAGTTGCGGTGACGGCGCCGGCTTCGAGGGCGGCCCGGTCGAGTTTGCCGGCCGGGGTGCGAGGGATCGTCTCGATCGGCACGATCGTTGCCGGAACCATGTGGTGGGGAAGCTGTTCGGTGAGATGGGAGATCAGTCGCGGTGGGTCGACGTCCCGATCGGTGGCGGGCAGTACGTACGACGTCAACGCCGTGTCACCGGAAGCGGTGGTGCGGGGGAGAGTGGCGGCGAAGGCCACGGCGGGGTCGCGGGTGAGCGCGGCGTCGATCTCACCGAGTTCGACGCGGAAACCGCGGACCTTCACCTGGAAGTCGCTCCGGCCGAGGTATTCGAGCGCATGGGCGTCCCTCGTCCACCGCACCACGTCACCGGTCCGGTACATCCGTTCGCCCGATTCGCCGTACGGGTTGGCGACGAAGCGCGCGGCGGTGAGCCCGGCTCGCCGATGGTAGCCACGCGCGAGACCGTCGCCGGCGATGTAAAGTTCGCCGGCGACACCGATCGGGACCGGTTGCAGCAGGCGGTCGAGTACGAGTTCGGCGACACCACGGAGGGGGCCACCGATCGTCACCGGCCCCGCCGCGTTCAGGTCCGAGGTCATATCCGTCGCCACGGTGGCCTCGGTCGGACCGTAGGCGATGAGAAACCGGTGCCCGGGCGCCCACCGCTGCACCAGCGCGGGCGGACACTGCTCCCCGCCGGTCAGGACACAACCGACGTCCGGGACGTCCCGCGGGTCGATCGAAGCGAGTGCGGTGGGAGTGAGAAATGCGTGGGTGACCTTCTCCTCCGCCATGATCCGGCTGAGTTCCTGCCCGCCGTATACGGTTGGCGGCACGATCACCATCGTCGCTCCCACCCCGAACGCCAGCAGGTATTCCAGAACGGAGGCGTCGAAGCTCGGCGACGAGAAGTGCAACACCCGGGACCGGGAGGTCACCCTCGCGCGGTCGCGCAACTCCTGCGCCAGCGCGTTCAATCCGCGGTGCGGGACGAGTACACCTTTCGGCACACCGGTGGAACCCGAGGTGTAGATGGCGTAGGCGAGGCCGTCGACACTCGCCGGCAGGCGGGACACACCGTGCGGGCGCGCATACCGGTGCTGCCGGACCTCGTCGAGGTCGACCCAGAGGACGGTGTCCGGTAGCTCGTCACGATGGCGGGTACGGGTGAGACCGAGTACGGCCCCCGAGTCGGCGAGCATGTGCTCGATCCTGGCGGCAGGATAGGTGGGGTCGACGGGCAGGAAAGCGGCGCCGGTCTTGACCACCGCCCAGACGGCGAGTACCGACTCCGCCGAACGCGGGATCGCGACGGCGACGAGGTCTTCGGGCCCGGCACCGAGTTCGATCAGCGCCGCGGCGAGGCGATCGGACCGTGCCTCGACCTCGGCGTAGGTGAACTCTCTCGCGCCGTCCACCAACGCGACGGTGCTGGGGAAACGGTTGGCGGTGAGGATGTCGGCGAACGTGCGAGGTGAGCCCCGGTGGTCGCCGCGGGCGGGCACGATCAGCTCGAAGTCACTCTCCTCCAGCAGGTTCAGCCGGGCCAATGGCAGGGCGGGATCGGTCGCGATCGACGTGAGAACCTTGACGATTTGACCGAGCAGAGCATCGACGGCAGGGAGGTCGAAGATTGCGCTCTGGAAGAGAATTCGCAGATGTAGCCGAGAGTCTGGAGTGACGGCGAGGGCGAGGGGGTAGTGGGTGGCGTCGGTGCCCTGGACATCGGTGATGTGGAGGCCGGTGGTGTCGCCGGTGGTGAGGGTGGTGGGGTCGAGGGGGTAGGACTCGAGGACGGTGAGGGTGTCGAAGGTGGCGGCGGGTCCGGTGGCGGTGTGGATGTCGGTGAGGCCGAGGTGGTGGTGGTCGAGGAGTCGGGTGTGGGTGGTGTGGGTTCGGTGGAGGAGGTCGGTGAGGGTGTCGGTGGGGTGGAGGGTGATGCGGACGGGGATGGTGTTGATGAACAGTCCGATCATCGTTTCGATGCCGGGGATGTGGGGTGGGCGTCCGGAGACGGTGGTGCCGAAGACGACGTCGTTGCGGTGGGTGTGGGTGGACAGGACGATGCCCCAGGCGGTGTGGAGGATGGTGTTGAGGGTGAGGTTGCGGTCGCGGGCCAGTGACCGCAGGGCCGCGGTGTGTTCCGCGTCCAGGGAAGAGACGAATTCCTCGGGGAAGGTGGATCTTTGGGGGTCCAGCGCTCCACCCACGAGCAGGGTGGGTTCGTCGATGCCGTGGAGGGCTTGTTGCCAGGCGGTGATGCTGTCGGTGGTGTCGCGGTGGGTGAGCCAGGTGAGGTAGTCGCGGTAGGGGGTGGTGTGGGGGAGGTGGTGGTCGTTGCCGGTGGTGTAGAGGTGGAGCAGTTCGCGCAGGAGCAGGGGGGTGGACCAGCCGTCGAGGAGGATGTGGTGGTTGGTGATGGCGAGGCGGTGGTCGGTGGGGGTGTGGGTGATGAGGGTCAGGCGGATCAGTGGGGGGTCGGTGAGGTCGAAGCGGGTGGTGCGGTCGGTGGTGAGGAGGTGGTCGGTGGTGGCGTGGCGGTGGTGGGGGTCGAGGGGGGTGAGGTCGTGGTGGGTGAAGGGCAGTTCGGTGTGGGCGGTGATGATT
>NZ_NHML01000042.1:0-54764 GCF_002165735.1 Rhodococcus sp. NCIMB 12038 | reverse complement strand
CCGCGAGCCCCTCCGCCCACACCCGCACCTCGGCCACGCACACATCATCGTCCACACGCAGACGATGACCCCTCAACTCATCGGAACCGGCACCAACACGCCGACAAGATCAAAATAAACGCGACTGTAGTACTAGACGCCGAACGCAGACCGCCCGATCCTGTTACAGGATCGGGCGGTCTGCGTGGCCGGCCGGTCGGGCAGGGTTTCGCCGTTGTCCACCACGGGACCGCGGCGGCTCGTTAGGGTCGAAACACACCCGCGTTCACCGGAGCAGAGAGTAGTCGCCGATGTCCAGTTTCCCGGGCCTCACCCACGTCGCGATCACCGTGTCCGACCTGGCGGCCAGCACCGCCTGGTACACAGCATTGTTCGGTTCGGCTCCCGTCCTCGACGAGGACGAGGAATCGGGCACGTTCCACCACACGGTGTTCGCCCTCGACGGCGGCATGCTCTTCGGCCTGCACACCCATCCCGACAGCGGCGCCCCTGCGCGGTTCGACGAACGGCGGGTCGGGCTCGACCACATCGCGTTCGGTTGTTCCCCCGACGCACTGCCCGGTTGGGTGGAGCGGCTCGACGCACTCGGCATCGAGCACGGGGGCATCAAGACGGCGCACTACGGGTCCGGAATCTCGTTCCGCGACCCCGACAACATTGCGCTGGAGTTCTTTGCGCCTCCGGCACCCGTGAGTACTTCTTAACGTCGGGCGGTTGATAAGTACTCACGGGCGCCGAAGGCGCATAATCCCTTCCAGCTCCTCGGCGCTGAGGAGTCCGCGCTCGAGGACCAGTTCGGTGACGCTGCGGTCCGAGTCGAGAGCGTCCGCCGCCAGCCGGGTGGCGGCCTCGTAGCCGATGTGGGGGCTGAGCGCCGTGACCAGCCCGATCGACCGTTCCACCCCGGCGCGCATGTGCGCGACGTTGGCGGTGATCCCGACGACGCAGCGGGACGAGAGGGCCTCGCAGGCCGCGGCCAGGTGGCTGAGCGACGCGAACAGGCTGTGCGCGATGATCGGCTCGAACGCGTTCAGCTGCAACTGGCCGCCTTCCGCGGCGAGGGTGATGGTGACGTCGTTGCCGATGACCTCGAACGCCACCTGGTTGACGACCTCCGGGATGACGGGGTTGACCTTGCCCGGCATGATGGACGACCCGGCCTGCACCGCAGGGAGATTGATCTCGCCGAGCCCGACGCGGGGTCCCGACGACAGCAGCCGCAGGTCGTTGCACATCTTCGACAACTTCACCGCGGTGCGTTTGAGCACCCCCGACAGCTGGACGAAGGAGCCGACGTCCTGGGTGGCCTCGACGAGGTCCGTTGCGGTCGTGAGCGGCAGTCCGCTGACGGCGCGCAGTTCCTCGCACACGAGCCGGGCGTAGTCGGGGTGGGCGTTGATTCCGGTGCCGATGGCGGTGCCGCCGAGGTTGATCTCGGCGACGAGCAGCGCGGCTTCTTCGAGCCGTTCGGCATCTTCCCGGACCATCACCGCGAACGCCCCGAACTCCTGCCCGAGGGTCATGGGGACGGCGTCCTGCAGCTGGGTGCGTCCCATCTTCAGGTGGTCGGTGAACTCGGCGGCCTTCGCGGAGAACGCTTCCGCGAGTCCGTCCATCGCGGCCCGCAGTCGGCGAATCGCGAACTGCAGCGCCACCTTCAGGGCGGTGGGGTACACGTCGTTGGTGCTCTGGCTCAGGTTCACGTGTTCGAGGGGATGCAGGAACATGTAGTCGCCGGGCCGGTGCCCGAGCAGTTCGAGACCGCGGTTGGCGATCACCTCGTTGGCGTTCATGTTGGTCGACGTGCCCGCCCCGCCCTGGATCACGTCGACGACGAACTGGTCGTGCAGCGCGCCGCCGCGGATTTGTTCGCAGGCGGCGACGACGGCGTCCGCGCGGCGCTCGTCGAGCAACCCGAGGCGCCGATTCGCGACCGCGGCCGACTGCTTGACGCACGCCAGGGCCGCCACCAACTCCGGGTAGCGGCCGATCGGGGTGCCCGTGATGGTGAAGTTCTCGAGCGCCCGCAGGGTGTGGATGCCGTAGTGGGCGTCGAGCGGGACGTCCCGCTCCCCCAGCAGATCGTGTTCGACGCGTGTGCGGACTGGCTGGGCGATGCGGGACATCGGTTTTCCTTCGGGTGGCTAGGCGAGCAGGTGGGTGCGGAGACCGGGGTCGGTCGCCGCGTCGTGCAGGGTCAGGGCCAGCGCGAGGGCGCCGTCGACGGCGGCCCGGTCGGCGGCGGGCGCGGCGCTGGCCGCGGCGAATTCGGCCTGATGGTTGACGGCGGGTGCCGAGTCGATGCCGATGTAGGGGTGGATCGCGGGGAGCACCTGCGAGACGTTGCCCATGTCGGTGGACGCCCGGTTCATCAGCGAGTCGGCGCCGGTGCGGAACACCCGGCCCAGCCCCTCCGCGTTCCGGACGTACGACGCGAGCAGCGCTTCGTCGGTGCGGAACTCCGAATACGGTTCGCTCTCCGGGGCGATGGTCAGTTCACAGCCGGTGGCGACGGCGCCGGCCTCGAAGCAGCGGGCGACCCGGGGTTCGATGCGGGCCAGCTCGTCCAGGGTCTCGGCGCGCACGTACCAGCGGCCCTCGGTGCGCTGGGGAATGGCGTTGGGCGCCTCGCCCCCGCGGGTCATCATCCCGTGGACGCGGGTGCTCGCCGGAAGCTGTTGCCGGAGCAGCCCGATGGCGACCTGCGCGACGGTGAACGCGTCGGCAGCGTTGACCCCACGCTCCGGATAGGCCGCGGCGTGCGCGGCCTTGCCGTCGTAGCGGATGTGGCTGTGGGACACCGCGTACGGCTCGGCGCGGGCGACGTCGACCGGCCCGGGGTGAGCCATGACGGCGGCGTGGACGCCCTCGAACGCCCCGCGTTTCAGCATGTCGATCTTGCCGCCCCCGCCCTCCTCGGCAGGGGTGCCGAGCACCGACAGGGTGATGCCGAGGTCGTCGACGAGCGGCGCGAGGGCCAACGCCGTCCCCACCGAGATGGCGGAGATGACGTTGTGCCCGCACGCGTGCCCGAGTCCGGGGAGCGCGTCGTACTCCGCACACACCGCGAGGTGCAGCGGCCCGGTGCCGACGTGCGCGCGGAACGCGGTGGGCAGCCCGCCGTACTGCTGCTCCACCGTGAAACCGGCGTCCGAGAGCACCCCGGCGACCCGGACGCACGAGCGTTCCTCCTCCCACGCGACCTCCGGGTGGGCGTGCAGGTCGTGCGACAGAGCCAGGATCCGGTCTTCGGCGCGCCTGGCCCCGTCACGAATCGCGGCGCCGGCGGTCACAGGTCACCCGGCACGCCGTAGGACGGGGCGGCCGTCGGATCGACACCCCGCACCCGGTAGTCCCGCTTCTGCGGTTCCCACACCGTCCACAGCCGGCGCAGTTCGCCGACCGGGTCGTCGTGCCAGTCGACACGCAGATCGGTGACGGCCCACGGCACGTCCTCGACCACCTGCATTCCGGCGGAGTGCACGGGCCCGGCCTCGCCGCCGGCGGTGACGGCGGCGGTGAGACCGTCGAGCAACCGGGCCTCGAACGTCGGGGCCGTGCTCGACACATAGCCGAACAGCAGCGACCGGATGACGCCCTCGTCGCGGAGCATGTTGCCTGCGACGGCGGCGCCGCTGCCCTCCGCGCTGCTGTGGATGCCCAGCGTCTGCGCTCCCGAGTGCACCGCGGTTCCGCCGTCCGCATCCACGACGACGATCTGCCGGTACTCCGGAAACCTCTCCTGCGCGAGAGCCGATTTCAGCGCGGTCTCCGCGTTCTCACCCGACGCGAGCGCGTCGAGCCCGATCGGTCCCAGCTGCGGATTGGTGACGTTCTGAGAGGCGACGACACCGACACCGGACCGCACGTGCAGGCAGCGCGACGCCACGGCGGGGCTCGAGGAGCAGACGACCATCCCGAACGCGCCTGCGGGATCACGGGCGACGAGTGAGAACGTCATGAGCTGATCACGGCCGTCGCGTCGATCTCGACGAGCCATTCGGGCCGGGCCAGGGCGTCGACGACGATGCCGGTGGACACCGGGTGCACCCCCTTCAGCCAGCGCCCGACCACTCGGTAGACGGTCTCCCGGTACCGGACGTCGACCAAATAGATGGTGACCTTGACGACGTCTTCCAGGCGGCTGCCCGATTCCTTCAGCAGCATCGCGATGTTCGTCATCGCCTTCTCGGCCTGGGCCTCGACGTCGCCGATTCCGACGGACTCCCTCGTGTCGAGGTCCTGGCCGATCTGCCCGCGGAGGTACACGACGCCGCCGGCGACGACGGCCTGCGCGAGATCGTTGTCGAGGTTCTGCTCCGGGTACGTCTCGCGGGTGTTGAACGGTCGGATGCGGGTGTGGGTGGTCATGCCGCACCTCCGTCGACGTTGTCGGACAGTCCCGCCGCGGCCTTGACCAGCCCGAGCGGCCCGTCGAAGTCGAAGTTGCGGTACACCGCGGCGAGCTGCGCGAACGGCGGCGACTGGGCGAAGAGCTGGAACGTCAGCCGATGTCCGGCGTAGTCGCTGTTGAGCAGGTCACGGGCGAACGCGAGGAGTTTGCGACGGTCGTCGGCCACCCAGTTGTCGTTGATCGAGTAGAACTTCTCCAGCCACGGCGCGACGTCCGGGTCGGCGAACGTGGCGGCGTCCGGGGTGATGCAGATCTGGCCGCCGCACAGTTCGCGGGCGATGTGCATCATCGCGGGCAGCTGGCTGAGCGCCATCACCCGGCCGGTGTAGAGCAGGGACTGGTTGGGCATGAGCAGACCGCCGGGGCTGGGCTCGGTCAGCGAGATCGCGGCGGTGAGGTGCGCGTTGATCGTCTCCCGGTAGCAGGCCAGCTGGGCGAGCTTCTCCTGCACGGCCTGCTGCTTCTCGAGCCCGCTCTGCTTGACGTTCCACAGTGCCGAGCCGATCATCAGGTCGGCGAGGTGCAGGGTGCGCTGCACGAACGGGAACGCGCTGTAGCGGTGCAGGGTGGAGCGGATGAACGTCGCCGCCCGCGTGTGCCGGTAGAACAGCACGTCTTCCCAGGGGATCTCGACGTTGTCGAACACGACGAGCGACTCGACCTCGTCGACCCGGTTGGCGAGCGGGTAGTCGGCGGCGGGTGCACGGCCGGCGAACCCGTTGCGGGAGATGTACTTCAGCCCCGGCGCACCCATGTCGAGCACGAATCCGACGGCGTAGTCGGACAATTCACTGTTGCCCCAGTTCGCGATGGTCGGCTTGGTGAACGCCTGGTTGGAATACGCGGCGGCGGTCTCGTACTTCGCGCCGCGCACGACGATGCCGTTGTCGGTCTCCTTCACGACGTGCAGGAGCATGTCGGGGTCCTGGTCCTGCGGGGCCTTGGACCGGTCGCCCTTGGGGTCGGTGTTCGCCGACACGTGGAACGGATCCTCCCGGACCGAACGCTCGAGATGGCGGCGGATGTTCTCCGAGAAGCGAGGATCCACCTCGTTGAGGACGTCCTGCCCGTCGAACAGCGACCACATCTCACCGATGGTCTCGTCCCCGACGCGGGTGACCACACCTCGGGTGTCCTCGAGCACCAGATCGACGGCGGCGCGCTTGTCGAGCCAGTCCTGCTGGGTGCGGGGCAGCTTGTTGGCTATGGCGTTGCGTTCACCGGAGTCGGGGTCGACGTAGGTCATCGCGTCCTGCGTGGCCTCGTCGTGCGCGAGGTCGTAGATGCGTGCCCGGACGTCGACGATCGGCTTGAACATGGGATGGTCGGCGACGTCCTTGACGCGTTCCCCGTCGACCCAGACCTCGCGGCCGTCCCTGATGGACTCCCGGTATTCGTCTCCGGTGCGGATCATTTCGTGCTCCTGGTCCTCGGCGCGGGGTGTGCGTCCGGGTAGTCGGGAAAGGTGGAGGGTTCGAATGCTGCGGGCTTGCTGTAGGCATGGGCGGCGTAGACGAGCGGTTCCCCGGGGTGCGCCTCCACGGCCGCGACTCGTCCGATGTAGACGCGGTGTGTACCGGCGTCGATGACCTCGTGGACGGCGCAGTCGAACGACGCGATCGCGTCGTGGACGCGCGGTGAACCGGATTCGGCCACGGTCCAGTGCCCGCAGGTGAAGTCCCACCGCTGCTTGCCGGGCCACGGACGGCCCGCGAACGTGTCGGCGACGTGATCATGCTGGGTGGCAAGCACATTGACGCAGAAGACGCCGTTCGCCGAGATCGCGTCGTTGACGGGGCTCCGTCCGTGGAGGCAGACCAGCACCAGCGCCGGGTCGGCCGAGACGGAGCACATCGCGCTCACGGTCTGCGCGGCCCGCCCGCCGGGACCGTCGGTCGCGACGACGGTGACTCCGGTCGCGACGGCGCCCATGGCCGTGACGAAGTTCGCGGTCGAGCTGTCCGGCACCGGTGGGGCCACCGATGTTCGGGCCGTCGTTTCGACGGC
The DNA here is from genome assembly GCF_002165735.1 of Rhodococcus sp. NCIMB 12038. Lineage (NCBI taxonomy): Bacteria > Bacillati > Actinomycetota > Actinomycetes > Mycobacteriales > Nocardiaceae > Rhodococcus > Rhodococcus sp. NCIMB 12038. Next base: position 48,343 of record NZ_NHML01000042.1, on the reverse strand, counting down.
TGAGTGAGGGTCGGCGATCGGCATGACGGGCTCCTTTCTGTGTGCGGTGAGCGAGGAGTTCGTGCCGTGGAACCAATCTTGAAGTCCGCGGCGAAATCTGTACAACACAGATAAGTGGATCACTGCATAACGAAAATCGATGCAGCGCGAACGGGTGACCCGCAGCGTTCGGACCAGCGATAATTCCTACATCAGCCGATGCGGACGGGGACGATCATGACGCCACTGCAGCGCTACATAGCCGAAGAGATCGCAATCGACCATGCCGACGGGCTGCTGACGCGCCGGGAGGCGCTGCGCAGACTCGGTCTCATCGGCCTCGGGGTGGCGGCGGCGACCTCCCTGCTCGCCGCGTGCTCCACCGGCAACGACGAGCAGTCGTCGACGTCGGCGCCGGTGACACCCGGTGAAGCGACACCCCCGCCGCCCGGAACGGCCGACGCCGTGAGCACCGAGGCCGTGACGTTCGCGGGCCCGGACGGGCGGGTCCTGCAGGGCGCCTGGGCCGAAGCGGCCACCCCCCGAGGGACGGTGCTCGTGGTGCACGAGAACAAGGGCCTGACCGATCACATCCGCTCGGTGGCGGGCCGATTCGCGGGCGCCGGCTACTCGGCACTCGCCGTCGACCTGCTGTCCGAGGAGGGCGGGACGGCGACGTTCACCGACCAGGCCCAGGCCACCGCCGCGCTGGCCACCGTGCCGCCGGAACGCTTCGTCGGCGACATGAAGGCCGGGGTCGACGAACTCGGTCGCCGGGTACCGGACAAGAAGACGGCGGCGGTCGGGTTCTGCTTCGGCGGCGGCATGGTGTGGCAGCTCCTCGCGTCCGGCGAACCGCGGCTGGCCGCGGCCGTCCCGTTCTACGGACCCCTGCCCGAGGGCGCGGACTTCTCCGGGTCGAAGGCCGCGGTCCTCGCCATCTACGCGGAGCTGGACGCCAGGGTGAACGCGTCCCGCGACGCCGCCGCCGCGGCACTGACGAAGGCGGGGCTGCCGCACGAGATAGTCACCGTTCCGGGTGCCGATCACGCGTTCTTCAACGACACCGGGCCCCGCTACAACGCGACCGCGGCGGCCGAGGCCTACGAACGCGTGCTCGCCTGGTTCGGCGAATATCTGGGGTGAGGCGGGCGCATCAGCAGCGCGGCCACGAGGAAGCAGACGGCACCCACGAATGTGCCCAGGTCGGCAATCGCCGCGTTCTCCAGCGCGTCGGTGCCGGGCACGATGAACGCGGCGATCGCGGACACCCCGAACGCCACCGACCCGATCATGTTCAGCCAGGTGCTGCGCCAATTGCGAGCATGCGGATCCCACAGTTTGTCGGTATCGGTGGTGGCCACCACCGCCAGACCGCTGGCGACGAGGAACGCCGTCGATCCGAAGAGGTCGGGGCTCCACCCCCACACCCGGTCCTGTTCGACGTTGAGCCCCTGGATCAGCGCGACCGCGGTACTCACGTTGAACAGGAGCGTGCCGACGAACTGGATCAACGCGGCCCACCAGTCGTAGCGTTCGATCCGGTGCGATTCCGCCCCGGGCACCGGTCTGCCGCTGAGCGACAACTGGACGAATCCGGCGATGGTGAAGAACAACGATCCGACGAAGTAGGTGATGTTGTCGAGTTCGGGTCCGACGGCGTCGCCGTACACCCGCGTGGCCGCGAGTCCGAACAGGAAGGAGCCGATGATGAATCCCTGGGACTCCCGGCGCAGGCGCAGCACTCGGCGTGGCGCGGAGGAGGTGTGGTCCTTCGGCATCGTGACAACGTCCCCCTCACCCGTCGGCCCGGATCCTCAGACTCTCCGATGACCCGGGTCCGGTCAAGGCCGGGCGCAGAAATTCGGCTGCGAGTCCACGCGGGGTGTGCCAGGGTCGAACCATGACGAGCACCGGCGGAATCACGATCAGAACGGCGACCGAGCAGGACTGGCCGAGGATCGTCGTGCTCAACGAGATCTGCTTCGTGACACCGCAGACGGAGGAATTCACCGCCCACTGGAGGCAGCTCGTCAGCGGCGAACCGCCGGTGATCGCACTGGACGGCGACGAGGTCGTCGGCGCGACCATGGACATTCCCATGACGGTCACCGTTCCCGGCGGCGGCAGCGTCGCAGCGGCGGGCGTCACCGCGGTCACGGTCGCGCCCACCCACCGGCGGCGCGGCGTTCTCCGCGCGCTGTACACCGAACACCACGCGCGGATCCGGGCGTCGGGCGTGCCGCTGTCGATTCTCACCGCCAGCGAGGGCGGCATCTACGGACGGTTCGGGTACGGACCCGCGACGGTCGAGTCGACGGTGAGTATCGACCGCCGGTTCGCCGTCCCGCACCCGAAAGCACCGGATCCCGGCGGAGTGCGGATGGTCCATCCCGCGGAGACAAGGCCCGCGTTCACGGACGTCTACCACCGCTGGCAGCAGGTGACACCGGGCGCGCAGGTGCGGCCGGAGATCGTGTGGAACCGGATCTTCGCCGACCGCGAGAGCGAGCGGGGCGGCGGCACAGCGTTGTTCGGAATGGTCCACGACGACGGCTATGTGCTGTACCGCCGCGCCTCCGGCGACAACGGATCGTTCGCCCGGGTGGAGGAGATCCGCACGGTCACCGGCGACGCCCACGCCGCGCTGTGGCGGGCGATGCTCGGCCTCGACCTCGTGCGCCGCATCGAAGCGAACCTCACCCCCGAGGATCCGCTGCCCCATCTGCTCACCGACGGCCGGCTCGTGCGCACCTCCTCGCGTCACGACGAGTTGTGGGTGCGGATCATGGACGTCCCCGCCGCGCTGGAGGCCCGCACGTTCCGCGGCGACCTCGACGTCGTGGTCCAGGTCGACGACGGGTTCCTGAACTCCGGTGGCCGATTCACCCTCACCGTCCGGGACGGCAAGGCCGTGTGCACGCGGACCGACGCCGCACCGCAGGTGTTGCTCGACCTGGACGTGCTCGGCAGCCTGTACCTCGGCGCGCACCGGGCGCGGACGTTCGCGGCCGCGAACCGGCTGTGGGCCGCCGACCCCGACGTCCTCGACCGGTTCGAGCACGCGTTCGACTCCGACCGCGACGCCCAGATGGGGTGGGGGTTCTAGTACCGCGTCATCTGAGGAATTCGAGTGCCTGCGACGCTCCGTGGTGACGTCGGTTCGATCCGTCCTTCGGTGCGTTCCCCGATGCCGTCGATGACCCGCGGGTCCCAGTCGTCGAGGACCGCAGTGACGTGGTGCCGACGCGTTCGTCGGCAAGACGGCACACGACGCACCCGGTCCCGGATCCGGCCGGGACTGGGATCTCACCTGACCTTGACGACGACTTTGCCTTTTGCACGCCCCTGCTCGACGTAGGCCAGAGCCTCTTTCGTCGCCTCGAACGGAAAGACTCGATCCACCACCGGACGGATGACGCCGGCATCGATGAGGGAGGCAAGTTCGCGTAATTGGCGACCGCTCGACTTCATGAGGAGGAAGGAATAGGTCACCTTGCGCTGCTTCGCTTTCCGTCTGATCCGAAAGCTCATCAGGCACATCACCTGTTGCACGATCCAGTTCAATCCTGCCTCTCTCGCCAACGCGGGATCGGGCGGACCGGCAACCGAGATGACCTTACCGCCGGGCCCGAGAACACGCAGCGATTTCTCCAGAGTCTCCCCGCCGAGGGTATCGAGGACCAGATCGTAGTCGTGCAGGATCTCCGCGAAATCATCCTTCTTGTAGTCGATGACGATGTCCGCACCCAGACGCTTCACCCACTCGGCGTTCGCGGTGCTCGTCGTCGTGGCCACCGTCGCACCGAGATGCTTCGCCAGCTGAATCGCGAACGTGCCCACGCCGCCGGAGCCCGCGTGGATGAGAACCTTCTGTCCAGCCTGCAGGTTCGCGTTCTCGATCAGAGCCTGCCACGCAGTCAGGCCGACCAGCGGAACCGAAGACGCCTCTTCCATGGTGAGTTCGCGGGGCTTGATCGCCACGTCGTCCTCGTTCACGGACAGGAACTCCGCGAAAGTGCCGATGCGTTCCTGCGCGGGCCGCGCATAAACCTCGTCGCCGGGCTTCAATCGCCGCACGCCGGGGCCGACTCGGACGACGACGCCGGCCAGGTCGTTGCCCAGGACGATCGGCAGGCGATACGGGAGAATCGGTTTGAGTTTTCCGTCTCGGATTCGCAGATCCAGAGGGTTCACGCTCGCGGCATGAATCTGGACCAGGACGTCATCGTCGCGCAACTCCGGCTCGGGCATCTCGCCGACCCGCACGCCGTCATTGTTCCCGTAGCGATCGAGAACGACTGCTTTCATGATATTTCCCTGTCTACTGTCGGCTGGGGCTGCACGCCGGGAACGAGTTGGTCGCTGCGGCCCAACGCGGCGACTTCGGTCTCGAGGGACGGCACCGTCGCGGCGGCGAACCGGCGCGTCCACGGCCAGACGAGCGGCGAATTCAGCAGCGCCTTGGCCCAATTGGCGACGACGACGGCCCGTGGCACATAGACACGGCTGCGGCGATGCGCGAGCCCGTCCACGATGGCAGCGGCTGCTCGGCCGACATCGGTGGTGACGTTGCCCGGATAGGGCAGACGCTTGCGCATCTGCCGAAACGAGGGAATGTCGACCTCGGCACCCCGCACGAGGTCGGTGTCGATCCAGGACGGATGGACGAGGCCGACCGAGATCCCGAGGTGGGCCACCTCGGCACGATAGGCGAGTGCGAGCGACTCGACTCCGGCTTTGCTGGCACCGTACGAGGCCATGCCGCCGATCGCGGTGAAGGACAGCGCGGATGCGACGATCAGCACGTGCCCCCGGCTGCGCTCCAGGTGTGGTGTCGCGTGCTTGAGTGTGCGGAAGACGCCGTTCACGTTGACATCCATGACCCGCTCGAAGGACGTCTCGTCCGCGTGTCGCACCGTCCCGTAGGCGACCACTCCCGCATTGGCGACGACCAGGTCGACACCGTTCATGGCGCCTGCGCACTCGTCGATCGCAGACTGCAGCGCCGCACTGTCCCGCACGTCCGCTTCGCACCAGTGCGCGGAGGGACCGAGGTCGTCGGCGAGGGCGCGTAGCCGGTCGGGTTCGAGTCCGATCAAAGCGACACGAGCACCCTGCGCCGAGGCAAGGCGGGCCACCTGTTCGCCGATGCCACGCGCGGCTCCGGTGACGATTACTTTCCGGCCCACGAGATTTCGTTTCATGGCCCGACTATAACTTCGTTATTCAAGGAGCGCAACGGTCCCGCCGCACCTATTCGGCCGGCATACGAGCTTAGACTCAGGCGCCCGCCGAACTGTCGGCCACCGGACGGATCGAGTCGTACTCGCGCAGGACCCGTTCGTGTGAGGCCTGCGCACGTTTGCGGGTGTCGCCCAGTCCGACAGCGAAATTGACCCCCATGGGCAGCAGCACCTGCAGAACCGCATCGTCGAATTCGATGAAGTGCTCACCCAACTCGAGGGTGATGTAACCGTGCACGAAACTCCACAACTGGGCAGCGATGACCGTGGGTTCCTGCTGCCGGACCCTGCCGGAGCTCACCAGCCGGGCGCACGCGTCTGTGACGTGGGCGTGAGCGATACGGAAGGCGGCCGAATGCCCACTCAACCGGACGTCCGAATCGAGCGGTCGGTAGGTCGCGCGGGTGGACAGCCCGAACATCAGGTCGTAGAGATGGGGGTTCTCTCGCGCGATTCGCCGGCACGTCAAGGCCAGAGCGAACAGGTCCGCGATCGGATCCTTCGTCACCGGCACTTGGCCGAATGCGGTGCCGAGTTCGGTGAAGCCATGGTCGACAACCGCACGGATGAGCTCGGGAACCCCTCCGAAGTGACTGTAGAGCACCATCGTCGACAACCCGGTTGCCGACGCCACCGTCCGCGCCTTGATCGCGGACGGCCCCTGCTCGGCCAGCAGGCCGACCGTGGCCTGGATGAGCCGCTCCGGAACGCTCTGCGTCACCGGACCCGCCGATTCGTCTTCCATATTCCACCTGATCCACAGCTGCCTCGATCCGAGACGGCGCCCTTCGGAAGTGATCCTTGCCACCTCCATATAACGTAGTTATAGTAGCCGTATAACGAAGTTACAGCGACTCGCGGTTCCGCAGGGGTTGCCACTTCCTCCGAACTCACGGAAGCAGAATTCTCATGACATACGAAGCCAAGGGCCACCTCGAGGTCGAGGACCGCGGGGGCGTGCTGATCGTGCGGGTCGACGGCGGCCCGCACAGCCTGTTCGGTCTCGACATCGCCCGCCGGCTCGACGAGTTGGTGGACCGCGTCGACCACGATCCGGGCATCCGAGCGGTCGTGTTCACCGGGGCCCGTCCTGGCCGGTTCGTCAGCCACGCCGATGTGCGGTGGCTCCAGGAAGAGGGCGCTGCCATTCCGCCGCTGGGCCGACGCGGCGCCGCCGCGGTTGCGCGGGTGGCCCGGGGTGCCGATCGCGCCCGCGCGCTCGAGCCGGTCGTGCGCAAGACCCCGCTGTGGGGAGCCGTCCAACTCGACCGCCTGCACGCGACGTTCCTGAAAATGAACGCCAGCGGCGTCATCTTCGTTGCGGCCCTGAACGGTTCGGCTCTCGGTCTCGGTGCGGAATTCGCCTGGGCATGCGATCTACGGGTCATGGCCGACGGCGACTTCTTCATCGGCCAACCGGAGATTCTCCTGGGAATCAATCCCGGCGGCGGCGGCACCCAGCGCCTGACCCGGCTGATCGGCACCCACCGATCCCTGGTCGCCATCCTCGAGGGCAAGCCGTTCACCCCCGCCCAGGCGTTGTCCAACGGCGCCGTCGACGAGGTCGTCCCGACCAGCGATGTCCTCACGCGGGCAACCGAACTCGCCGAATACTTCGGGTTGCGGCCACGCGAGGCCGTCGCGGCGATCAAGCGGTCGGTATACTTCGGTGGCTCGATGTCGCTCGCGGAAGGCCTGCACGTCGAGCGCACCGAATTCCTCGGCACCGACCAGTCCGAGGACGGTCAGCAACTGATGCTCGACTACCTCGAGACCATCGACGCCACCGGCGAACTCCCCCTCTACAACCCGGACACCTACAAGCAGGCACTCGCAGCAGGTCGAGTGCCCGGCCGCCGCTCGACGAACGGACAGTGAGACCCGCCATGGCCGGCAAGAAGCCCTTCACCCGCCACGATGTCCTTTTCTCCTCCGGCGACAGCTCCTGCGCCGCGTGGCTCTACCTCCCCGCCGGGGTCACCTCCCCGCCCGTCGTCGTCCTCGGGCACGGCCTCGGTGCGACCCGCGAGATGCGCCTGGACGCGTTCGCCGAGCGGTTCGCCAAGGCCGGCATCGCCGCCCTCGCCTTCACCTACCGGCACTTCGGCGACAGCGGCGGCCAACCGCGCCAACTGCTGTCGATCAAGAAGCAACTCGCCGACTGGGATGCCGCCATCGCATGGGTGAAGGCGCGTCCCGGCCTCGACGGCACCCGCATCGCGGTCTGGGGCAGCTCCTTCGGCGGCGGCCACGCCATCACTGTCGCCGCACACCACCCGGAATTACGCGCAGCGGTATCCCAGTGCCCGTTCACCGACGGGCTCGCCTCCGCACTCGCGCTCGGCCCAGCCGCCTCCCTGAAGGTGATGCCCGTGATCGCCCGGGATCTCGCCGCCCGGGCCCGCCGTGCCGCGCCGGCGATGATCCCCCTCGCCGGCGCCCCCGGCTCACTGGCCCTGATGAACGCCCCGGACGCGCTTCCCGGCTACCAGGCGATCGTGCCGCCCGATACGACCTTCCGGAACGAGGTCGCGGCACGGGTGGTCCCGAGCCTGATCACCTACCGGCCCGGGCGGGCTGTGAGAAAGATCCAAACCCCGATCCTGTTCTGCGTCAGCAACACCGACACCGTCACCCCGCCCGCCCAGACGCTGCGCTATGCACGAACCGCACCCCGGGGCGAGATCAAGACCTACGACGCCGGGCACTTCGACTTCTACCTCGGCGAACCCTTCGAAGAGCTGGTCCGCGACCAGATCGAATTCCTCACCCGCCACCTCACCCCGGCGCCCGCCCCAGCCACCCCTGGTCGAATCGCCCCGCCTCGAAGGTAGGTACGCCCTCCATGAATTTCGCCTCGCTGCCCGACCGCCGCGCCGAAACCGACCCGCACGAACCCGCAGCCTCCGACGCCGCTCAGTCGCTCACCAACGCACAGTTTCTGGACCGTGTCCGCGCGGCAGCTCGGCATCTCCGTCTCCTGGGAATCGGTCCCGGAGATGTCGTGGCGTTGAAGCTGACGAACCGGATCGAGTTCGTGATTCTGTTGTTCGCGACCTGGCGGATCGGCGCCACCATCACCCCCGTCAATCCGAGCCTGACCGACACCGAGGTCGATCGACAACTCGGTGACTCCGGCGCACGGCTGCTGATCATCGAGGACGACGCACCCGGGGGCTCCGTCGCCACTCTCGCCGTCGGCGACCTCTACCACGACCCGCGGGAGTCCGATCCGACCCCACAGCCGGACTCCTCCGCGCCGGCCCTGCTCATCTACACCAGCGGCACCACCGGAGTACCCAAGGGCGTGATGCTCGACCACGCCAACATCGATGCCATGGCACACATGGGGGCCGAGGCGCTGCAGCTGGGTACGACCGACCGGTGCCTGCTGATCCTGCCGCTGTTCCACGTCAACGGCATCGTCGTCAGCGTCCTGACGCCGCTGCTCGCCGGCGCCAGTGTGGTCATCGCCGGCCGGTTCGACCCCCGCACCTTCTTCGACCTCGTCGAGGACGAACGCCCCACCTTCTTCAGTGCGGTGCCGACGATCTACTCCATGCTGGCAGCGCTCCCGGAACAGGTCCGACCCGACACGTCGTCGGTGCGGTTCGGGATCTGCGGCGCCGCGCCCGCCCCGGCCGAGTTGCTGACCCGGTTCGAGGCCCGATACGGGTTCCCCCTCGTCGAGGGCTACGGGCTGTCCGAAGGAACGTGTGCGACCACCCTCAACCCCGTCGAAGGTCCTCGCCGACCGGGAACGGTGGGGATTGCGTTCCCCGGTCAAAAGATTCGGATCCTCGGCGACGACGGCACCGAGGTGGAACCGGGCGTCGACGGAGAGATCGTCGTACGCGGCCCCAATGTGATGCGCGGCTACCTCGACCGGCCGGACGACACCGCCCGCGTCCTCGTCGGCGGCTGGCTCCACACCGGGGACGTCGGCCACCTCGACGCGGACGGTTACCTGACCCTGATCGGGCGGTCGAAGGACATGATCATCCGTGGCGGCGAGAACATCTACCCCAAGGAGATCGAGGACGTGCTCGCCGGTGACCCGGCGGTTCTCGAAGCCGCCGTGATCGGAGTACCCGACGACATCTGGGGGGAGGTCGTCGTCGCCTACGTCCAACCTCGACCCGGCGCGACCGTCGAGACCACCACCCTCACCGAACTCTGTGCGCACAAACTCAGCCGCTACAAACGCCCCACCACCATCCTCGTGGTCGACGCCATCGCCAAGAACGCCGTCGGCAAGATCGACAAGGCCACACTGCGAGCTACCCACGCCACGGCCACCGCAGCGCCGTGACCGATGCCATTTTCAGGAAGGTACGCCCCGATGACTTCGCTCCACGACCCGCTGCCATTGCCCTGCGGCCAGATACTTCCCAACCGAATCATGAAGGCCGCCTTGAGCGAAGGCCTCGGAGACAGACAGAATTTACCCGACGAACGGCTCGAGCAGCTCTACACCACCTGGGGCCGGGGCGGTTACGGTCTACTGGTCACCGGCAACGTCATGGTCGACCGCACCCAGCTCGGTGAACCGGGCAACATCGTCATCGAGGACGAACGCGGCCTCGACGCGCTGACCCGCTGGGCCAAGTCGACCAAGGACGCCGGTGTCCCCATCTGGGTGCAGCTCAACCATCCCGGCCGCCAGTCGAACCCGCTGGCGCTCGGCCACACGCCGGTCGCCCCCAGCCCGGTTCCGTTGAACATTCCCGGTGCCGCCACACCCCGGGAGCTGACGCCCGGCGAGATCGAGGACATCATCGAGCGCTTCGCGACCGCAGCCGCGGTCTGTGAGACCGCGGGGTTCGACGGCGTACAGGTGCACGGCGCGCACGGCTACCTCGTCGCGCAGTTCCTCTCCCCCTTGTCGAACCGGCGCGACGACGACTGGGGCGGCGACCCCGAGCGGCGGATGCGCTTCGTCCTCGAGGTCGTCCGCCGTATCCGTACGCGGGTCTCGCCCGGATTCGCCGTGGGCATCAAATTGAACTCGGCCGACTTTCAACGCGGCGGATTCACCGAGGACGAGTCTCGCGGCGTAGTGGCGGCGTTGGCGCACGAGGGCCTCGACTTGATCGAAGTCAGCGGCGGCAGCTACGAATCACCGGCCATGATGGGCTCGGCTACGGCCAGTACGCGCGCCCGTGAGGCTTACTTCCTCGAGTACGCCCGCACGGTCCGCAGCCTCGTGGGCGACATCCCGGTGGCGGTGACCGGCGGCTTCCGCTCTCGCGCGGCGATGGACGAGGCGGTTCGGGCCGGCGAGTGCGACGTCGTCGGCCTCGGCCGGCCCTCGGCGACGACGACCGACGCCGCGGCCGCCATCCTCACTAGACGCGCCGATTCCCTCACGACGCACCAGCTGCGATACGGGATGCGCAGTGTCCTGGGAAAGGTGGTCGACATCAAAGCGCTCGACGGGGTCCTCGACCTCGGCTGGCACACCGACCAGCTTCACCGCGTGGGCGCCGGACTCGAACCCGATCCGAATCGAGGTCGCCTTGCTGCCACAGTCGCACTGCTGCGCCGCAACGGCCGGGCGTCGTTCCGACGCAAGCGCGGCGGGTAGACGTCGCCCGGCCCCGACCGAAGGGACCGCGCGAACGACCCCGTGACGGTTCGAGGCCCCATCATCTGGTGGTGACGCGTCGCCACCAGATCGAGGGCAGTGACCACATCGTCCTGGATTTTCGTCGTACGCCAATCGACTCAGCCCGCCGTCCGTGCCTGTTTCGCGAACACGGCCCGCGCCCGCTCGGCGACGGCCCGGGCCCGCGCCGTGCTCCGAACACCCTTGAGCCGGGCGAGGACGACGGGGAGGCCGGGAACGTCGTCGGCGATCGGCAGTGTCGCGACCCTCCCGCCGTCGTACGTCCGGCCCTCGGCGGGCCGCTGGTTCAGTATCGAGAAGCCGTGGCCGCGGGCGACGAGCCCACGCACCGTTTCGTAGCTCGCGGACCGGTAGCGGACCATCGGGGTGACCCCCGACCCCGACAGCATGGCCAGGAAGTAGTCGCGGCTGCTCGGCAGGTCCAACAGCACCATCGGTTCGCCCTCGAGGTCGGCGAGCGCGATCGCGTCGTGGCCGGCCAGCCGGTGGTCCGGCGGAAGGACGACGTGCGGTCGGGCGACGCCCAGCGTCTCCGTCTCCATGTCTTCGCCCAGTGCGAGGTCGTAGGTGAGGGCCAGTTCCGCGGTGCCGTTCCGCAATGCCGCCCGCACCGCCTCCGCCTGGGTCTCGACGACCTCCACCTCGAGGTCGGGGTGCTGATCGCGCAGGTCCGAGATGAGCGTCGGGAGGATGAAGGGGGTGAGGGTGACGAAGCAGGCCAGGCGCACCGTTCCCCGGACGTTGTCCTCGTGGCCACGCGCCGCGTCGAGGACCTCCCCGAGATGGGCGAGGACGCTACGGGTGTCGCGGAGCATCTCCTCCCCCGCCGCCGTGAGAACGAGTCCGCGGGACCGTTGCCGGATGAACAGTTGGGTGCCGATCTGGTGCTCGAGTTGGGAGATCGCCGACGAGACCGCCGACTGCGCGACCATCAGTTCGTCGGCGGCCTTCGTCATGCTGGAGAAGTTCGCGGCCTCGACGAAATACCTGAGCTGGGTGAACGTCACGTCGGGTCGTCGTTGCATGCGCTCTCCTCGGGATCTGAGGCCACCAGGATCGCAGGTCTCCGACCGGGGAGCCACCCACGACCCGGGCTGCGGCCGCGACACCGTCAGCGGACGTCGGCCTTCACGAGGTCGGGGTCCGGCTCCGATCCGGGGCCGTCCTCCCGCGCGGTGCGCGGGCCGCTCGCGGACCGCACCGACGCGCCCCGCACGTAGCCGACCGCGCCGAGAAGCGCGAGCACGGCCAGCGTCCCGAGGGTGAACAGTTCGAACGTCCCCTGGCTCACGCCCCAGATCTCGTCGAAGTCGTAGTCCAGGCCGAACACCGATTCCAGCGTGCCGGGGAACACCGCCACCCAGGAACCGAGCAGCACCCAGGCGAAGCAGAGGGAGCCGAGGACGCGGAAGCCGACGTTCCCGGTGGGCACCCGGAAGGGCCGCGCGACGTTCGGGAACCGGGTGCGCAACCGGACCGCGGACGGGATGACGATCAGGTAGCTGAGCAGGAACGTCGAGATCGAGATCGTCAGCACCACCGCGAAGATGGAACCGCCGGACCCGGTGATCTGCATCGCCGCGATCATGAAGACGGTGGCGACGAGTCCGGACAGGAAGTTGACGCGCACCGGCGTTCCGAGGCGAGGATGGAATCGGCCGAAGAACCCGCCGAAGAAGGCGCCGTCGGCCGCGGCCATCGCCTGCATGCGGTCGCTGATGATCATCCACGCCGCGCCCTGGGTCATCAGGATCACCGCGAAGATCACCCCGGTCACGGTCAGCATGGCGGGTGCGGCGGGTCCGTAGACGCTGTACACGGTCGCGACCGCCTCGAGGAGGCCGCCGACACCGGTGATGTCGTCCGCGGGTACGACGAGGAGGATCGCGAAGATCGGCAGCAGGTAGGACGCGGCGGCGATGCCGCAGGCGCGGGCGATCGAGATCGGGACGTCCCGGGCGGGATTCTTCATCTCCCCGGCGGCACTGTTCCCGGATTCGAAACCGAGGTAGGAGAACAGCAGCAGCGGTGTCACCCCGAGGAGCCCGGTGAGGGTGGGGCTGAAGTCTCCCGCGGAGATGCCGGCGAAACCGTTCTTCGCGGCATAGATCCCGGTGGTAACGAGAAAGAACAGCAGGAAGACGATCTTCAGGAACGCGCCGACCGTCGGAATCCATTTGCCGCGTGCGAGACTCACCACGGCCGCGAGCACCGTCAGCCAGATGAAGACGAGTTTGAACAGGTAGTCCGTCACCGACCCCTCCTCGAACGCGGTGACGTAGTGGTTCCAGGTCTCGGCGGCGATGAACGCCATCGACCCGCCGACCCACACGGGCTGGGTGACCCACGTCAGCAGCGACGCGAGGGCGGCGAGTGGCCGGCCGAACGCTCGCCGGACCCACACGTAGACGCCGCCCTCACCGGTGAACGTGCTGCCGATCTCGGCGAAGATCAGACCGTACGGCAGCAGGAAGAACACCGCGAGAACCAGCGCCCAGGTGAAGGTCTCCGCGCCGAACGTGGAGACCTGACCGAGAACCTCGACCGACACCACCGCCGCGACGATGAGGAAGACGATGTCGAAACGGCCGAGGGACTTCTTCAGATGTCGTGTCTGTTCGTCCGCCAGGGCGGTCGGGGTGTTGTCGCTCATCGGTGCACCTCGTTGCGGGAGTCGATAGGAATGTGCTTGCGCGCTACCGTGTTTCGGCCGGCGCAGTGTCGGCCTTCGGCGGCAACGTTGCAGTGATGCCGGTCACTACTCTCGTCCGCACCCGGCAAATCTGTACAGCACAAAGATCCGGGGTAGTGCATCAGTTCTGCAGATGTCAAGGCTCTCGTGAATCCCCGCACCACTACACGCGTGCCTAGTCCGCGGCGAACTCGGCGATGGAGCACGACAGCACGGTTTCGAGGTAACGGAGGACGCTGTTGCGTGCGGTCCACGGCTCGATGCGCCGGTTCCGCGCGATGATGTGCAGACCGTAGGCGTCCTCGAGGCTCACCGCGGTGCGGGCGATTTCCTCGGTGGGCATCGACGGCGTGAACACGCCCTGGGACCGGCCGATCTCGAGCACCGTGCTGTACAGCGACACCTCCAAGTCGAACAGTGTCGACAGCAGTGCGGAGTGCGTCGCGTTGCGGCTCGCGTGGAGATGCAGTTCGTAGAGGACCGTGCACAGCGGATCGTCGGCGGCATCGGGAATGCCCAGGCGAACCGTGGTGCGCAGCCGCTCGACCGGATCGGCGAGATCCTGCACCGCGTCGTGCCTGCGCCGGTAGAACCGGTCGACCGCGTGCTCGTGCACCTCGACGAGCAGATCCTCGAGTGACGGGTAGTAGTAGCTGACCAGACCCGCCGACAGGCCCGCCTCCTCCGCGACGTCCTTGATGCGCAGCCCGGTCATGCCGCGTTTGGTGATCGCGGTGGTGGCCGCCGAGACCATCTCACTGCGCCGGACTCCCTGCCGCTTCGGACGTGCCATAACCACCATTATTGATGAACTTCATCAATAAACAAGTAGCGATCGGGGCGGAATTTACCCGACCAAGCCTGGACTTTCCCCTTCGGATCGGTAATTATTTGAGACAGATCGCAAAGAATCGCCGTCTCGGCGACAGTGGAACGGCCGGCCAGCCGAGTGCGCAGGCCACCACAGCGAGCCCACTCTCCGTCTCCAGTCAGGAACCCACCGTGCGTGATTCGCGATACGACATCCTGTTCGAACCGGTCAAGATCGGACCGGTCACCGCCCGCAACCGGTTCTTCCAGGTCCCCCACTGCAACGGCATGGGCTACCGCGACCCCTCCGGCGAGGCCTACATGCGGCGAGTCAAGGCCGAGGGCGGCTGGGCGGTGGTCTGCACCGAACAGGTCGAGATCCACCCCACCTCGGACATCGGCCCGTTCATCGAACTGCGACTGTGGGACGACCAGGACCTGCCCGCCCTCACCCGGATCTCCGAGAAGATCCACGAGGGCGGTTCCCTCGCCGGCATCGAACTCGCCCACAACGGCCTGAACAGTCCCAACCTGATCAGCCGCGAGACCCCGCTCGGCCCGCAGAATCTGCCCGTCGTCTCCTGGAACTACGACCCCGTCCAGGCCAGAGCGATGACCAAGTCGGACATCGCCGACCTCCGGCACTGGCACAAGGAGGCGGTGCGCCGGTCGCTGAAGGCCGAATACGACATCGTCTACGTGTACGCCGGGCACGCGATCGGCGGCCTGCACCACTTCCTGTCCCGCCGCTACAACAACCGGACGGACGAGTACGGCGGCAGCCTCACCAACCGCGTGCGCCTGCTCCGCGAGATTCTCGAGGATTCCCGCGAGGTCGCCGACGGCAAGGCCGCGGTCGCGTGCCGCATCTCCGTCGACGAACTCCTCGGCGACGAGGGAATCACCCGCAGCGAGATCGAGGACGTGATCGGCCTGCTCGGCGAGACCCCGGACCTGTGGGACTTCGTGCTCGGCAGCTGGGAGGACGACTCCGTCACCTCGCGGTTCGGACCCGAGGCGGAGCAGGAACCGTACGTCCGGGGATTGAAGCAACTCACCACCAAACCCGTCGTCGGTGTCGGCCGCTTCACCTCACCCGACACGATGCTGCACCAGGTCAAGAGCGGCATCCTCGACTTCATCGGGGCGGCCCGCCCGTCGATCGCCGACCCGTACCTCCCCCGCAAGATCGAGGAGGGGAACCTCGAGGACATCCGCGAGTGCATCGGCTGCAACATTTGCGTGTCCGGTGACTTCACGATGTCGCCGATCCGGTGCACCCAGAACCCGACGATGGGCGAGGAGTTCCGTCGCGGGTGGCACCCGGAGCGGATCAAGGTCCGGTCGAGCGAGTCGAACGTGCTCGTGGTCGGCGCGGGTCCCGCCGGCCTCGAGGCCGCACGCGCCCTCGGCCAACGCGGCTACACCGTGAGCCTCGCCGAGGCGAGCAGGCAACTCGGTGGCCGGGTGACCCGTGAGTCGAAGCTGCCCGGGCTGTCCGCCTGGATCCGGGTGGTGGACTACCGGCAGCAGCAACTCCGCAAGCTGTCCAACGTCGACGTGTTCATGGAGAGCGAGATGACCGCCGACGACGTCATCGACAACGACTTCCAGCACGTGGTCGTCGCCACCGGTTCGAGTTGGCGCCGCGACGGCGTCGGCCGGTGGCACACCCATGCCGTTCCCGTCGACGACCGCGCCGACGTCCTGACACCGGACGACGTGATGGCTGGGCTGCGACCCGCGGGCAACAAGGTCGTGCTCTTCGACGACGACCACTACTACCTCGGGGCGGTCGTCGCCGAACTCCTGGCGAAGGAGGGATTCGACGTCACCCTGATCACGCCGGCCGCGCACGTGTCGCAGTGGACGACGAACACCATGGAAGTGGTCCGGATCCGCAAGCGAATCATCAAGGCCGGGGTCCACGTTCAGGTCAACCGCGCCGTCACCGCAGTCACCCCGCAGGGCGTCCACACCGTGTGCGCCTTCACCGGCGACGAACAGTTTCTCGACGCGGACGGCGTCGTCCTCGTCACCGCCCGGCTTCCGCACGACGGGTTGTTCCACGACCTGCAGTCGCGCGAATCCGAATGGGCCGACGCCGACCTGCGCAGCGTCCGCGGCATCGGCGACGCCTGGGCGCCGTCCACCATCGCGGCGGCCGTCTGGTCCGGACACCGGTACGCCGAGGAACTCGACGAACCGCCCGCGCCGGGCCCGGTCGCCTTCCGCCGGGAAGTCACCGGCCTGTCGCTCGAACCCGTCAGCACCCTGACGATCCCCCCGTTCGCCACCGCACAGAATTGAGGAACACAGCCATGACCGCAGTACACCCCATCCCCACCGGCGCCGAGAACGTCGCGGCGATGACCCCCAGCGCCTACGTCACCGCGGACACGCTCCGGGCGGGCGATCCCCTGGAACACGAA
This sequence comes from Rhodococcus sp. NCIMB 12038, assembly GCF_002165735.1. Lineage (NCBI taxonomy): Bacteria > Bacillati > Actinomycetota > Actinomycetes > Mycobacteriales > Nocardiaceae > Rhodococcus > Rhodococcus sp. NCIMB 12038. The sequence continues at coordinate 31,555 of NZ_NHML01000042.1, read as the reverse complement.
ATGGTCCACCTGAGCAGCCGCGACGAGAAGTTCACCGTCGGCTCGTGGCGCGCCGAGCCCTACCGCGAGTTCATCGAGTCCTACCCGGGCGACGAATACACCCGGGTCCTGGAGGGTTCCGTGACGTTGACGTCGGACGACGGGGTCGCGCACACCTTCGGTCCCGGCGACGCGTTCACCCTGACCAGGGGGTGGCGCGGGGAGTACCGCGTCGACGAACCGCTGCTCAAGCAGTTCGCCATCTACATTCCCTGACCACCACTTTCGAGCACGAGGATGACGATGACCGATCCGACCACACTCGACGACTGGACAGCGCTCGCCGCGACGATCACGCCGCGCCGCGAACTGTTCGTCGACGGCGCGTTCCGTCCCGCGAAATCGGACGAGACGTTCGATTCGATCAATCCGGCGACCGGCGAACTCCTCGCCCGGGTGTCCGCCGCGGACGCCCCCGACGTCGACGCGGCGGTCCGGTCCGCGCGGGAGGCGTTCGACTCGGGCATCTGGTCGCGCAGCCCGGCGTCGCACCGCAAACAGGTCCTGCTCAGGCTCGCCGAGCTGATCCTCGAGCACCGCCACGAGCTCGCCCTGCTCGACTCCCTCGACATGGGCAAGCTCGTGGTGGAGGCACTGACCGTCGACGTCCCCTCGGCCGCGGCACTTTTCACGTTCTACGCCGAGGCACTCGACAAGATCGGCGGGGAGATCGCGCCCACCGATCCGGGCAGTCTCGCGCTCGTCTCCCGCGAACCGCTCGGTGTCGTCGCCGCCGTGGTGCCGTGGAACTTTCCGCTCGATCTGGCGGTGTGGAAGCTGGCGCCCGCCCTCGCCGCCGGAAACAGCGTCATCGTCAAACCCGCCGAGCAGGCCCCGCTGTCGGTGCTGCGCCTGGCCGAACTCGCCGCCGAGGCGGGCCTGCCGGACGGCGTCCTGAACGTCCTTCCCGGGCTCGGCGCCGCCGCCGGCGCCTCGCTGGGCCTGCATCCCGACGTCGACGTCATCGCCTTCACCGGTTCCACCGAGACCGGGAAGAGGTTCCTCCGGTACGCGGCGGACTCGAACCTGAAGCAGGTCTGGCTCGAATGCGGCGGCAAGAGCCCGAATCTCGTGTTCGCCGACGCCGATCTCGACGAGGCCGTGGAGAAGGCCGTGTTCGGCGCCTTCTACAACCAGGGGGCGGTGTGCTCCGCCAACTCCCGGTTGCTGGTCCAGGAGTCGGTCGCCGAGCAGGTGACCGACGCCCTCGTCCGCCGGGCGTCGTCGATCCGGCCGGGTAACCCGCTCGACCCCGAGTCCACGCTGGGCGCGATCGTCGACGAGAAGCACACCCGGACGGTCGCCAGTTTCATCGAACGCGCCCGCCCGGGCAGCCGGGTGTTGCTCGGCGGCAACCGAACCACCGTCGACGGCCGGGGATGCTTCCTCGAACCGACGATCCTCGGCGACGTCGCCGAGGCCGCCGAAGTGGTGACCCAGGAGGTGTTCGGACCCGTCCTCACCGTCCAGACGTTCACCGACGAGTCCGACGCCGTCCGCATGGCCAACGACAGCATCTACGGTCTGGCGGCATCGGTGTGGACGGAGAACCTGAACCGGGCCCACCGCGTCTCCGCGGCACTGCGGGCGGGAACCGTCTCCGTCAACACCGTCGACGCCATCAGCGCGCAGACCCCGTTCGGCGGATTCAAACAGTCCGGTTTCGGGCGGGACCTCTCCCTCCACGCGATGGACAAGTACACCGGGCTGAAGACGACGTGGATCCGGCTGCGGTGACGAACGGGCGAATGTACCTTCCGGCGCACCCGCGGCGCCCGGAGGTACATTCGCCCCGAAACGTGGCACCCCACGCCGGCGGGTCGAGCCGCTAAGCTGGCGCCATGTTCGCCCTCGTCCCTTCGGAACCAGATCCGCGATTGCGTTGTGCCACAGCACTTCATGGCAGCACCTCCACGATGGAGGCGATCACGGTACGCCGGCTCGACGCGGCCGACTGGGAGGCGGTGCTCCGGATCTACTCCGAGGGGATCGCGACGCGACGGGCGACATTCGACACGGTGACCCCGACCAGGTCGGAGTTGGACTGCCGCTGGGCTGGACGGGCACCGGTGGGTGGCCGAGGTGTCGGGGACGGTGGCCGGGTGGGCCGCCCTCTCCCCCATCTCCTCGCGACAGTGCTTCCGTGGCGTCGCCGAGAATTCCGTGTACACCGCCAGGGAGTTCCGCGGTGAAGGCGTCGGCACCGCACTGATGCGGCGGCTCATCGACGAGGCCGACTTCGCGGGACTGTGGACGCTGCAGGCCTCGGTGCTGGCGGTCAACACCGGATCCATCGCCCTGCACCACGCGGTCGGCTACCGGACGGTCGGGGTGCGGGAACGGCTCGCGCAGATCGACGGCGTCTGGCACGACAGCGTCCTGCTCGAGCGCCGCCGGGACACCTGACACCGCCGCGCCCCGGGGATACCGTGGAGGGATGCTCCCCATCGTCGACCTCGCCGAACTGGACACACCGGCCGGGCGGGAACGGTTGCGGGAAATCACCCACCACGTGGGCTTCTTCTACCTCGACGGGCACGGCGTGGACCGCGAGTTGCTCGACCGCGTGTTCACGGTCGCACGGGAGTTCTTCGCACTGTCCGAGGACTCCAAGCAGGCCGTCGCGATGCTGAACAGCCCGCACTTCCGCGGTTACAACCGCGTGGGCGGCGAGCTGACCAACGGCGAGACCGACTGGCGCGAACAGATCGACATCGGACCCGAACGACCGCCGATCCCCGGCGCCACCGACTACCTGCGTCTGCAGGGGCCCAATCAGTGGCCCGGCGACCTTCCCGACCTGGAGAAGACGATCGAGGCGCTGGACGCCGCGCTCGCCGACGTCGGGATGCGACTGCTGCGGCACTGGGCCGCGTCGCTCGACGCCGACCCCGCGATCTTCGACGACGCGTTCGCGCACGCCCCCGCCACCCTGATCAAGGTGGTCCGCTACCCCGCGCGGCCGAGCGCCGACCACACGGGCGAGCAGGGAGTGGGCGCCCACAAGGACTCGGGTGTACTGACCATGCTGCTCCTCGAACCTGGCTCGTCCGGACTGCAGGTGGAAACCGAGGACGGCGACTGGATCGACGCGCCCGCCCGGGCGGGGTCGTTTGTCGTGAACATCGGCGAACTGCTCGAGGTCGCGACCGGTGGCTACCTCCGGGCCACCCGGCATCGGGTGCTCACACCCGCCGGTGCGCCGGAGCGGCTGTCGGTCCCGTACTTCCTCAATCCCGCTCTCGACGCCACGGTCCCGGCGATCACCCTGCCACCGCATCTCGCCGCGCGAGCCCGCGGAATCGAGGACGACCCGTCGAACCCGCTCTACAACACGTATGGCGAGAACGCGTGGAAGAGCCGCACCCGCGCCCACCCCGATGTCTACGCACGCTGGTATCCGGACGAGGCGGAACCGGGGTAAAACGCCCACCACCACCGGGAGTAATGTTCCCGCAGTGTTGCTCCTGACCTCTCGGCGTTACGTCGACCTCCGCCTGCAGGCGAGTGCCATCTGTCCGCGCTCGCGCTGACGCACCGCATCACTCAGGACTCTCTCTCGCCGTACCCGCCCCACCGGGCGCAGTCACACGGCCCCATGCGAAAGGCACACCCATGCCCAGCCCCGCGCTGTCCACGCGCGCCGAGACCACCTCTCGGCGCCGAATCCCCCAGTGGGCCACATCGTTCGGTCCCCAGATCGTCACCGGACTCGTCGTCGGTGTCGTCCTCGGTCTCATCGCCCGCGCCATGCCCCTCGCCGCCGACGGCAACGAGAACTGGCTCGTCGGAACCGTCCACACCATCGGTTCCAGTTATGTGAAACTGCTTACCGTCGCGGTGATTCCGCTCGTGTTCACCGCCATCGTCAGCTCGATCGCCAACCTGCGCGAGGTGGCCAACGCCGCCCGCCTGGCCGTGCAGACGCTGCTGTGGTTCGCGATCACCGCCTTCATCGCCGTGATCATCGGGATCGTCGTCGGGTCGATCACCCAGCCCGGAGCCCGCACCGGCGTCAGCGCCGCCACCGAGAAGGCGCCCGGCACCACCGGTTCGTGGTGGGCGTTCATCACCGGACTGGTCCCCAGCAACTTCCTCGGACTGAACGCGAAGACCACCGTCACCGAGGGCGCGGCCACCACGTCGCTGAGCTTCAACGTGCTGCAACTGCTCGTCGTCGCGGCCGCGATCGGCATCGCCGCCCTGAAGGTCGGGGCGAAAGCCGAACCGTTCCTGCAGTTCAACGCATCGCTCCTCGCCATCGTGCAGAAGGTGCTGTGGTGGATCATCCGTCTCGCACCGATCGGGACCGCGGCACTGATCGCGAACGCCGTCGCCACGTACGGCTGGGACGCCATCGGCTCCCTCGGCTGGTTCACCGCCGCCGTGTACGTCGGCCTGGCCATCGTGTTCTTCGTCGTCTACCCCGTCCTGATCCGCGCGCACGGACTGTCGGTGCGCGCCTTCTACTCCGGCGTGTGGCCCGCCACACAACTCGGCTTCGTATCGCGATCGTCGATCGGCACCCTGCCCCTCACCGAGCGGGTCACCGAACGCAATCTCGGCGTCCCCCGCGAGTACGCGTCGTTCGCCGTGCCGCTCGGGTCGACCACCAAGATGGACGGCTGCGCCGCGATCTACCCCGCGATCGCAGCGATCTTCGTCGCCGAGTTCTACGGTGTGCCTTTGTCGTTCACCGACTACCTGCTGATCATCGTGGTGTCGGTCATCGGTTCCGCGGCCACCGCAGGCACCACCGGAGCCACGGTCATGCTGACGCTCACGCTGTCGACGCTGGGACTTCCCCTCGCCGGCGTCGGCCTGCTTCTCGCGGTCGAGCCGATCGTCGACATGGGACGTACCGCGGTGAACGTCACCGGTCAGGCACTCGTCCCCACCATCGTCGCCAAGCGGGAGGGCATCCTCGACGAAGCCCGCTACAACGCCGAGCGCACCGGCGACCCGTTCCAGGACGACGACACGGTCGTCGCGGCGTAGCGAACGCTCGACGAGAGCCTTCCCCACGTGGAAGGCTCTCGTCATGGCCGACCTCAGCACGATCAAACGACGGATCGTCATGCAGTTCCAGCGGCACGTCGCCAACCCGCTCACCGCGCGACTGTCGGGCCAGACCCTCCTCGAAACCACCGGCCGGGTCAGCGGGCAGCCCCGCGTCACACCCATCGGCGGCCGGCGCACGGGCACCGAGTTCTGGCTGGTGTCCGAATTCGGGGAGAAGTCGAACTACATCCGCAACATCCGTGCGAACAATGCCGTTCGCCTGCGGCTCCACGGCCGGTGGCACAAGGGCACGGCGACCCCGCTGCCCGACGACGACACGACGGCCCGGCTGGCGCAGCTGCCCCGGATGAACAGCACCGCCGTCCGCGCGGTCGGCACCGACCTTCTGACGGTCCGGATCGATCTCACCGACTGAGACTCGAACCCCCACAAACGCCCACCGAATAGTCATCCGCACACGCAATAGCGCCCGCATCCGAACAATCGCTGAGCATCTACGGACCAGTCAGTCCGAACGGCCGTTCGGGCATGCACGTTTTGCGGCCTGGCCAGGTGTGATGTTCGCAACTCGGCGTTCGGCCTCCACGCCGGGCGCAGATTTGCTACCGCTCGTCGCGCTCGAATCGAGCAGCTTGCAGATCGGACTTAGCCTCCGCTAATCTGCGGTTTCGCGTGGACATGCCAAAGTCCGCATTTCAGACAACGACGTCTGCCTCACCGGCGCATCGGTACGGGGCCGGTTCTCTGCCGTGATCCTCTCGCCGACGCCACCCGTGCGCCCAGCACGGACCCCCATTCGGCGAGTATCGCGAGGAGACAGTCGGTTGAACACGAGTGCCACCGAGTCCGGCCTGTACGACAGGACGCTCGACAAGAGCAGCTGCGGCGTGGGCTTCATTACCCGCAAGGACGGCATTCAGACCCATGACGTCCTCCTCCGCGGCCACGAGGCCCTGTGTGCCGTTCCTCACCGCGGTGGCATGTCCGCCGAGGGTGTCGGCGACGGCGCCGGCGTGTGCGTCGACCTATCGGTGCCGTTCTTCCGCGCCCTGACCGGTGACGGCGAGCTCGAGGCGGGCCGCTTCGGGGTCGGCAACTTCTTCCTCCCCACCGACGTCGCGTTCCACCGCGACGCGGAGGCCGTCATCGAGCGGGCTCTCGCCGAGCAGGGGTTCCGGGTGCTGCTCGAGCGGGACGTGCCCGTCGACGCCACCGTGCTCCGGCCCGCCGCGATCCGGCACCAGCTGCCGATCCGGCAGTGGGTGTTCACCACGCCCGACACGTGCGCCGACGAGGCCGAGTTCGACCGCCGCATCCACGACGCCCTCCTCGCGATCGAGGCCGTCGCGTACACCCAGCCGGACCTGGCCGGGCTGTACCCGCTGTCGCTCAGCGCCCGCACGCAGGTACTCAAGGGCCGCCTCAACTCGAACGAGGTGATGCCCTACTTCCAGGACCTCGTCGACCCGGCGCACGCCATCCACACCCTGTACTTCCACACCCGGTTCTCCACCAACACCGACCCGCATCCGACGATGGCGCAGCCGTTCCGTCTGATGGCGCACAACGGTGAGCTCAACACCGACAAGAAGAACCGGCTGTCCGAGACGGCCCTCGCCCGTGCCCGCAACCGAGAGATCGTCCGTCCGCACGGTCAGTCCGACAGTTGTCGCCTCGACCAGACACTGCAGAGCCGCGTCGTGGAGGACGGCCTGGACCTGGTGACCGCCGTCGTGTCGATGATGCCGCCGGCGTGGGAGAACGATTCCACCCTGTCGCCCGAGGTGCGGGCGATGCTCGAGTACTTCTCGCTGTACGAGGAGAAGAACGACGGTCCGGCCGCGCTGATCTTCGGTGACGGCACCGTCGTCGGCGCCCGGCTCGACCGGCTCGGTCTTCGTCCGCTGCGTTCGGTGGAGACGGACGAGTACCTGTGCGTCACGTCGGAGGCCGGGCAGATCGACTTCGACCCGAACACCGTGCTGCACCGCGGACGCATCGAGGCCGGCGGGATGCTGTACTTCGACCACCGCGTGGGCCGCTCGTACTCCACCGACGAGGCGCTGGAACTGCTCGCCGCCCGCAACGACTACCCGACACTCGTCGCGGAGGCCCGCCGGACCATCGAGGCGCTGCCCGAGGTCGAGGCCGAGCCGGGTCCGCTGCGCTACAACGGCGACCTCGAGCGCACCCAGCGGTACGTCGCGTACTCGCACAACCAGGAAAGCTTCAAGTTCATGATGGACCCGATGCTCGCGTCGGGTCAGGAGAAGATCTCCGCGATGGGCTACGGCAACGCCATCAACGCACTCTCCGATCAGGAGGGTGGTGTCGCCAAGTACTTCTCGCAGCGTTTCGCGCAGGTCACCAACCCGTCGCTGGACAGCATCCGTGAGGCCGACGGCATGACGCTGCGCGTCGCGCTGGGCGCCAAGCCGAACAGTGGCGCGCAGTCGGCGCCGCAGATCGTGGTGCCCTCGCCGATCCTCACCCACATGGACATGCTGCGGATCCGCAAGCAGACCGAGACACCGGTCCAGCGGTTCCCGATGCTGTACACCCCGGTGCACGGTGACCCGGCCGCCAATGCGGCGGCGCTCGAGGCCGCCGTCGACGGTCTCTGCGACGAGGTGGAGACGTTCGCCCGCGAGCAGGGCGGCATCGCGATCCTCACCGACCGTCACGTGGCCACCGACCGTGCGGCGCTGCCGATGATCGTGGCGATCTCCGCGGTCAACCAGCGGCTGATCGAGGAGGGCCTGCGTCTGCGGGTGTCCGTCGTCGCCGAGAGCGGTCAGATCTCGTCTTCGCACCACGTGGCCGCCGCCCTCGGTTTCGGCGCGGCCGCGATCTACCCCCTCGCCGTCCGTCTGCGCGCCGAGGAGAAGTTCGCCGACGACGCCGACCAGGCGTTCAAGCGGTTCGCGAAGGCCGCCGAGAAGTCGCTGATGAAGACGATGGGCCGGGTCGGCCTGTGCACCGCCGAGAGCTACATCGGCGGCGAGTTCTTCGAACCCAACTACCTCGACACAGACGATCGGGTGCTGCGCCGCTACTTCGCGAATGTGAAGACGCCGGTCGGCGGTGTCGGGTTCGCCGTCATCGCGCAGGCCGTCGCGGACTGGCACCAGCGTGCGCTGTCGGTCACCGGGGAGAAGGACGTCCCGCTGCTCGGACTGTTCAAGGAGCGCGCGGAGGGCGCGGGCCACTCGTACGGCACGGCGGCCGTGCGCGGCTTCGTCGACCTCACCGAGGAACCCATCGCGTTCGACACGGCGGGCACGCAGGACCACACGGAGTCGCTGCGACTGCTGCCGCTGAACCGGCTCGAGGACGCGTTCGGTCTCGACGACGACGCCTACCGCAACGCCGGTTTCCAGAAGTTGACGCACGAGGCGATCGACCGCTTCGAGATCACCCCCGGCTACCGTGCGTTCGCGCGGACGATGGCCGACGAGCGGACCCGTCGTCCCGTAGCGCTGCGCGACGTCCTGGATCTGCCCGCCGATGTCACGTTCCTCACCACGGCGGCCGAGTTCCGCAAGCAGATGGGCCGCTTCTCCCGCAAGGGCAACAACAGCTTCGCGGTGCGCGGACTCGCATCCGAGGCCGTCGGCGACGACGGGTTCCGGCTCCGGCTCACCGGCCCCCACGCGGGCGAGGCCTCCGTACTCGCGGCGCTCGGCGAGTCGCTGGTGATGCGGTTCGGCGACGACCTGCGCGAGCACCGCGTCGACGGCGACGCGCTGCTCGTGCGCACGTCCGGTGAGGCGCTGCGGTGCCTGTCGCTGCTGCGCACCGCTCCGGCGAGCCTGCCGATCGACCGGGTGCAGAAGGCCAGCGACATCACCCCGTTCCTCACGTCCGGCGCCATGAGCCACGGCGCGCTGAACTCCAACGCGCACGAGGCCGTCGCGCACGGCACCAACATGGTCGGCGGCATGTCGAACAGCGGTGAGGGCGGCGAGCACATCTCCCGCTACGGCACCATCCGCGGTTCCCGGATCAAGCAGTTCGCGTCGGGCCGCTTCGGCGTGTGGGCCGGCTACCTCGCCGACCCGATGCTCGAGGAACTCGAGATCAAGATCGCGCAGGGCGCCAAGCCCGGCGAGGGCGGGCAGCTGCCCGCACCGAAGGTGACCGTCGAGATCGCGGCCGCCCGCGGCGGCACTCCCGGCGTCGAACTCGTCTCTCCCCCACCGCATCACGACACGTACTCGATCGAGGACCTCGCGCAGCTGATCCACGACTGCAAGGCGGCGCGGGTCCGCGTCATCGTGAAGCTCGTGTCCTCGGAGGGCATCGGCACCATCGCGGTCGGTGTCGCGAAGGCCGGGGCCGACGTCATCAACGTGGCAGGCAACACCGGTGGCACCGGCGCCGCCGCGGTGACGAGCCTCAAGTACGCCGGACGGTCGGCGGAGATCGGCGTCGCCGAGGTCCATCAGGCGCTGTGCGCCAACGGTTTGCGGCAGAAGGTGCTGCTCCGCTGTTCCGGTGCGCACCAGACGGCCAGCGACGTGGTGAAGTCGGCGCTGCTCGGCGCGGACAGCTTCGAGTTCGGCACCACCGCCCTGATGATGCTCAAGTGCGTCATGGCCAAGAACTGCAACATCAAGTGCCCGGCCGGCCTGACCACCAACCCCGAGCTGTTCGACGGCGACCCGCGCGCCATGGCGCAGTACCTGCTCAACATCGCGCACGAGACCCGCGAGGTGCTGGCGGAACTGGGCATGTCCTCGCTGCGCGAGGCCCGGGGACGTTCGGATCTGCTGCAGCTGCTGGACCACCCGTCCAGCGTCGGCCAGCTCGACCTGCGCGCGATGCTCGCCGTGGTCGACGAGGTCACCATCGGCGATCCGGTGTACCTGGAGAAGGACTACACGCTCGACGACGGCTGGCTCGTGCAGCTGCGTGCCGCGCTGATCGAGCAGGGCGAGGCCACGGTCGAACTCGGCGACGGCGTGCACCTGAGCAACCGCAACAAGAGCGTCGGCGCCCAGCTGGCGGTCGACATCGAGCGGATGCTCAATCACGAGCTCACCGAGGTCGCGCTGCCCGCCGTGCTCCGCGACGAACGCGGCCGCGGCTACCTGCGCGACGGCAGCGTCCGGATCGCGACGTCCGGGTCCGCGGGCCTGTCGTACGGCGCGTTCTGCAACGACGGCATGGCCCTGGTCCACACCGGCACCGCCAACGACGGCGTCGGCAAGGGCGCCAACGGCGGCAGCATCGTCGTGCGCTCCCCCGGTGGCGGTTCCGATCGCCACGGCGGCAACGTGCTGATCGGCAACTTCGCGCTGTTCGGCGCCACCGGTGGCCGCACCTTCGTCGAGGGCCAGGCGGGTGACCGCTTCGCCGTGCGCAATTCGGGTGCCACCGCCGTCGTCGAGGGTGTCGGCGACTTCGCCTGCGAGTACATGACCAACGGCGCCGTCCTCAACCTCGGCAGCTTCGGCAAGGGCGTCGGCAACGGCATGAGCGGCGGCTTCGTCTACCAGTACGACCCCGAGAACAAGCTGCCCGGCAAGGCCAGCGCCGACTCGATCCTGCTCGGTTCGATCACCGGCGACGACGAGCACGCCGCGCTGCACCGTCAGGCCGTGCACGTGCTGCTCGGGTGGCACCTCGAGGCCACCGGCTCCGCCAAGGCGGCGTGGCTGCTGGAGAACTGGGAGACCGAGCAGCACCACTTCGTGTACGGCATGCCGCGCGCGCTGCTGCAGTACCAGGACAGCGACGAGATCCTGAAGGCCAAGCCCCGCAAGGACCTGGCCGACGAACTGGCCGCCGCGCTGGTCGGGCACCAGGTGCGCAAGTTCAAGCTGGACTACCGGGACGGTCACGCCGTGCTGGACGGCGCGGTCCCCGGCTACGGCGAGGCCGACACCGAGGCGATGTTCGCGCTGCTGAACAACTACACCGTGCTGAACGCGGCGCAGGAGATGGCGCTGTCCAAGCTGCCCGGTGTCACCGATCCGTCCGACCCGGCCGTCGACAAGGCCGTCCGCAACCTGCTGCTCACCGAGGACTTCTTCCTCATGCAGCGATTGCAGCGGTACGCACGGGAAGCGTTGAAGGACTACAGCGACGAGGATCTGGCCGTGATGGTCGCGGCCAAGCGGCTCGCCGACTACAAGGACGCGCTGCGCCGCCGCAACGTCCGGTCCATCGACGCCCCCGGCACGTACGGCTGGATCCTGCACCAGGATGCGAAGAACGTCGACAAGATCGGCCGGCTGCCCGGTTTCGAGGAGCTGTTCGCGCAGCACGCCCTCCCCGATCTGATCCCTGCGAGAGACGTGGTGCCCTCATGAAATTGCCCTACATCCCCCAGGACGCCCCGTTCAGCGAGGACCAGCGCGTCTGGCTCACCGGCTTCCTCGCCGGAATGAGCTCCCGTCTCGTCGTCGGCGGCTCCGACGCCCCCGCCGCCGCCGGTGGGCAGCTGCCCGCCATGCACGTGCTGTACGGCAGCCAGACCGGGAACGCCGAAGGTGTCGCGGAAGATGCTGCGGCCGCAGCACGTTCGCACGGCTTCGCGCCGGTCGTGAGCGCCCTCGACGACGTCGACACGGACGCACTCGCCGCGATGCAGCGCATCCTCGTCGTCACCTCCACCTACGGTGAGGGCGAGATGCCCGACAACGCCGAACTGTTCTGGCAGGCGCTGGCCGCGGAGACCGCACCGCGGCTCGAGACCACCGACTTCGCGGTGCTCGCACTCGGCGACACCGGGTACGACGGGTACTGCCAGGCCGGCAAGATGATCGACACGAGGCTCGAGCAGCTCGGGGCCCACCGCGTCACGCCGCGCGTCGACTGCGACGTCGACTACGAGGACGCCGCCGCCGCGTGGGTCGCCGACACGCTGCCGTTGTTCGCGGCCGTCGAGGGCATTCGCGGCGAGTCCGCCGTCGCCGACGTCGCCGAGCCGGTGACGAAGCCGGCCCGCACCCGGTCGCAGTGGAACCGCAAGAACCCCTACGGTTCCACGCTGTCCGTGAACCGGCGGCTGTCGAGCGAGGAGTCCGCGAAGGAGATCCGCCACTACGAGTTCGCGCTCGCCGACAGCGGTCTCGACTACGAGGCCGGTGACGCGCTCGGTGTGATGCCGATCAACGATCCCGCCCTCGTCGACGCCCTCGTCGACCGGCTGGGCATCCCGGCCGATGCCGCCGTCACCGGCAAGGAGCGGCCGTTCAGCGACCTGCTGCTGCACGCGTACGAGATCTCCACGCCGAGCCACGAATTCATCGACGAGATCGAGAAGCGCGCGGGCGACGAAGAGCTGAGTCACGTGCTGCGGCACGGCGACAAGGAGGCCCTCGACGCCTGGTTGTGGGGCAAGGACGTGCTCGACCTGCTGCTCCTCGAACCGTCCGTGACGCTCACGGCGGACGAGTTCGTCGGACTGCTGAAGCCGTTGCAGCACCGGGCATACTCCATCTCCTCCAGCCCGCTGGCCAACCCGGGCAGCGTGCACCTGACCGTCGCCAGCGTCCGCCACAGCTCGGCCGGACGCGACCGCGGCGGCGTGTGCTCCACCTTCCTCGCCGATCGGATCGCCGAGGGCGGCAACGGCGGCATCTTCGTGTCGAAGAACAAGTCGTTCCGCGTGCCCGCGAACGACGACGCACCGATGATCATGGTCGGCCCGGGCACCGGCATCGCGCCGTTCCGCGCGTTCCTGCAGGAGCGTCAGGCGCGGGGCGCGTCGGGACGCAACTGGCTGTTCTTCGGCGACCAGCACCGCGCGTCGGACTACATCTACGAGGAGGAGATCGCCGCGATGAGCGACAGCGGTCTGCTCACCCGCCTCGACCTCGCCTTCTCCCGCGACCAGGCGGAGAAGATCTACGTGCAGAACCGGATGATCGAGAACGGCGCCGAGTTGTTCGCCTGGCTCGAGGACGGCGGCCACTTCTACGTGTGCGGCGACGCCACCCGCATGGCGAAGGACGTCGACCGGGCCCTGCACGAGGTGATCGCCACCCATGGCACCCTTTCCACCGAGCAGGCCGCCGACTACGTGACCAAGCTCAAGAAGGAAAAGCGCTACCTGCGCGACGTGTACTGACCACGTCGGCAGCTACTCACGAGGAGCAAGAACAATGGCAGTGGTGATTCTGTACGGCAGCGAGGGCGGGACCTCCGAACTGGTGGCCGACAACATCGCCGACGTGCTCGGCGACTACGGCGACACGTCCCTGTACGACATGATGGAATTCGATGCGGGCGATCTCGACCCCGCGAACTTCCACGTCATCGTGTGCTCCACGTACGGTGAGGGCGAGCTGCCCACCGGCGCGGAACCCTTCTTCGAAGGGCTAGAGGAGGACGAACCCGACCTCACCGGCATGCAGTTCGCGCTGTTCGGCCTCGGCGACAAGGTGTACGAGGAGACGTACAACCGCGGCGGCGAGATCATGGCCGAGAAGCTGATCGCCCTCGGCGCGGTCCAAGTCGGCGAGCATGGTCGGCACGACGGCTCCGGCTCCGTTCGCCCGAAGGATCAGGCCGAGGAGTGGGCCAAGAACATCGGCGAGGAATTCCTGGGCTGACACCCTCAGACCGGGAGCCGCGACTGCACGCTCCGCACCCAGTCGCGGCTCCCGTCGAGGTAGCGGTCCCGCGCCGACGCGAACAGGCGGACGCTGTCGACGCCGGGCCAGTCCGCGGGCAGCATCCCTTCCGGCAGGCCCGGGTCGATGTACGGGATGATCCGCCATTCGTCGAGCAGCGGCACGAAGCGCACGAACGCTTCGCGCGGCGACACCTCCTCCGTGGCAGCGAGTGCGACGCGGTGGCGGTCGAGGAAGTCGCGGTGCCGCGCAGCGATGCCGCCCAGATCCCACCACCGGGCCGCCGCGTCCCCCATCGAATCGGGGACGAACACCGACGTCGACACAAACGTGGTCACGTACTCGGACAGGCCCAGCGCGTCGACGATGTCCCCGACCTCGCCGGCGAGGTGTTCGGGGGCGATCCACAGGCCCGGCGACACGATTCCGCACCCGATCCAGCCGAGCCGCCGACGCAACTGGTGCCGCGCCGCTCGCTGCGCTTCGGGGATGGTGAACGAGATCAGCCGCCACGGATCGGTGTCCGCCATCTGCCGGAAACCGAAGATCCGCGGATCGCCGCGGGTAAACATCGACTCTGCCTGCTCGGTCACCTCGTACCCACTACGGCCGTCGCGGGCGTGGGGGCGGAGCACCCCCTTCTTCTTCAGCCGAGCCACCGCGATGCGCGTCGATTCGGGCGGGATGCCGACCGCCTGCATCACTTCCACGAAATCGGCGATCGCCACCCACCCGCCGACGTCGCGCACGTACGCACCGAGCACGGTGCGGATCAGTGACGTGGCGCTGCCCGGTCGCGAATCGAAGTCGTCGAGGATCGCGCTCGCCGGTTCAGTCGGCGAGTTCATCACGGATCGCGAGTATCCCGGCGCATACCTCGCCGAAACTCGTGCTCAGCGGGCTCAGGCCGAGACGCAGTCCCTGCGGGGCCCGGAAATCGGGTATGACGCCCTTCGTCCACAGTCGCTGGACCACGGCCTCGAACCGCGGGTGGTCGATGATGACGTGACCGCCCCGCTCGGCGGAATCCTCCGGTGATCCGATCTCCACGCCGAGCGGAATCAGCACCTCGCGCACGAGGTCGAGTGCGTACTCGGTCAGGGCGATCGACTTGGCCCGCACGGCGTCCATCCCGACCTCACCCAGGAGGTCCAGGGTGTCCTGCAGTGCGATCATGCCGAGGACCGACGGCGTCCCGCTGATCACGCGCCGGACGCCCGGCGCCGGCTCGTAGCCCTGCGCCATCGCAAATGGGTTTTCGCGGCCCATCCAGCCCCAGATCGGCTGCACGAAGTCCTGCTGGAGGTCGGCCCGGACGTACGCAAACGCCGGTGAGCCGGGTCCGCCGTTCAGGTACTTGTACGTGCACCCCACCGCCAGGTCGATGCCCCACGCGTCGAGGTCGAGGGGGACCGAACCGACGGAGTGGCACAGGTCGAGCAGCAGCAGCGCGCCCGCCTCGTGCACCACCCTGGCGGCCCCGGCCGCGTCCACCAGGTAGCCCGAGCGGTACGCGACGTGGCTGAGAACGACGAGCGCGGTGTGTTCGGACACCACGGACCGCAGGTCGTCGACGGTGACACCGCCGCGGGTATCCGATTCGATCCATCGGAGAGTGAGCCCGAGTTCGCCGGCGATGGATTCGAGCACGTACCGGTCCGTCGGAAAGTTGTCCCGGTCCACGACGATCTCGGTGCGACCCGGCCGCAACGCGAGCCCACCCCGCGCCAGTTTGTACAGCAGGACCGTCGTCGAGTCGCCGATGGTGGTCTGACCGGCGGCCGCGCCCAGCGACACCCGCGCGAGGGTGTCGCCGATCGTGATCGGCAGTTCGTACCACTCCTCGTCCCACCCGCGGATCAACCGGCCACCCCACGACTGCGTGACGAACGCGGTGATCCGCTCGGCGCTCGCCTTGGTGGGCCTGCCGAGCGAGTTCCCGTCGAGGTAGGCGGGCACCGACGGGTCGTCGGCGCCGATGAACAGGTCGCGGTACGAGCGCAACGGGTCCGCGGCGTCGAGTTCCGCGGCGCGGGCCGCCAGCACATCCGTCGACGTGGTCATCATCGTCCGATCTCGGTGCGCACGGCCAGCAGCTCCGGGAAGAACGTCAGTTCGAGGGCCTTCTGCAGGAATCCCACCCCGCTGGATCCACCCGTCCCGGACTTCATCCCGATGGTCCGCAGCACCGTGCGCATGTGGCGGAAGCGCCACAGCTGAAAGTTCTCCTCGAGGTCGACGAACTCCTCGAACGCCTCGTAGACGGCCCAGTGCTCCTCGGAATTCTCGTACACGAACTTGATCAGCGGCATCAGGTCGTCGTTCAGGCTGTAGGCGGCGGTCACATCGCGGTTCAGCGCAGACGCCGGCACGTCGTATCCGAGCCGCGACAGGCACTGCCAGAACGCGTCGTACAGACTCGGCTCGCGGAGCAGCCGGTCGAGCAGTTCATGGGCGGCGGGATCGGCCTCGAACACCTTCAGCATCCCGGCGTTCTTGTTGCCGAGCACGAACTCGACGGCGCGGTACTGATAGGACTGGAACCCTGACGAATTGCCGAGGAACTGGCGGAACTCGGAGTACTCGGTGGGCGTCAGCGTGGCCAGCACCGACCACTGCTCGGTCAGCGTCTTCTGGATGTGCTTGACGCGCGCCACGCCCTTGAGCGCCCTGCCGATGTCGTCCGCATCGAAAGCGTCCCGGGCCGCGAGGGTTTCGTGCAGGACGAGCTTCAGCCAGAGTTCGGTGGTCTGGTGCTGGATGATGAACAGCAGCTCGTCGTGATGCTCGGGCCTGCTCACCGGTTTCTGCGCGCTCAGCAGGGTGTCGAGGTCCAGGTACGAGCCGTAGCTCATCCGCTCGCTGAAATCGGTGACGATCTCTTTCTCGATGGCACTGGTGTTGGCCTGCACGCCCATGGCCGTCCTCACTGCTGGTGTTCGAGTACCGGGCTCCGACCTCCATATTACATAATCGTGGCGACCGCTACAGTTATCGAATACCCGCTGGCTCGCTCCTCGGACCTCAGGCCAACTCGGCCGCCCACTCGGCGAAGCTCTGCCAGCCCACCTCGGGGTAGAGCCGGCGCAGTTCGCCGATGTTCGCGTCGTACCCCGTGTCGGTGAGGAAGCGGAACATCGCGCGCATGTCTGGCGATGCGATGGCGTCTGCGTCCGACGAATGGGCATGCACGGGTGTGCCCAGCACCTCACCGAGCACCTCGGCCATTCGACGTGGCGTCGGATCATCCGATGCCAGGTCGATTCTGGTCCCGGCAAATCGGTCCGGATCGTCGAACACGAGGGCGACGAATCGACCGAGGTCCCGGCGCGACAACTGCTGCAGCGGGGTATCGACCGGCAGTGGCAGATCGAGCCGGCCTCGGCGGATGCCGTCGAGGCCGCCGAGCAGGTTGTCGTAGAAGTAGGTCGGGCCGACGATCGTGTACGAGACCGAGGATTCTCGCAGCAACGCCTCGGTCACGGCCTTCGTGTCGAAATGTGGCACCCCGGTGCTCTTGTCCGCGTCGGCCACCGAAGAGAACACCACGTGCGGAACACCGGAATCACCGAACGCGCCGACGAGCGCGGCCCCCTGAGCGATCTCCGCCTCCGGGCCGTCCTCGAAAGGCGTCGTCATGGCGAACACGCCCGCACACCCGTCGACTGCAGACGCGATCGCCGCCCGATCGGTGATGTCCGCCACGGCGATGTCGACTCCTCGCAGGCGCAATGCCTCTGAGCGAGAAGAGCTTCGACGGACGAGCGCCCGGACCTCACGCCCTCGCTCGAGCAACGCGTCGACGACAGCGCCTCCCTGACCACCCGTCGCTCCGACGACTGCATACGGCTCACTCATGGGCACAACCTCTCTCCTCCTCGACCGCGCCAGCGTACTCGCAGGCCCGATCCGCCCTCGGACTACTCGGCCATTTCGGAGACCGCGACCGCGGGGTGCGCGGCAGCGGTGCGCTGGGGTTGTGCGACGAGGATCAGCACCAGAGACAGGAGCAGTCCTGCGACGCTGACCGCAATGAGCGTGCCGTACCCGCCGGCGCTTTCGACGAGGCGTCCGCCCATCAACGGGCCGAGTGCGAATCCGCCGCCGATGGCGAGGTTCGCCAGGTTCACCAACTGCCCGGACCGGTCCAACCCGGAGAGGGTGGCCATGAGGTAGGGAAGGATGAAGGTCCAGGTGAACTTGAAGAGCAACGCAGCCAGGGTGAATCGGAGAACCCCGGGTATTCCCGCCAGCAGCGCGACCGACAGGGTCATCGCGAGGTAGCCCACGAGGAGATTGAATCGGGTGCTCGGGCGTGCACCCAGAACGGTGGCCCCGACCGATCCTGCGATGCCGAGCACGGTGGCGATCGACAGGATCACGCTCGAGGTTTCGTTGTCGATCAGCGACGTGCCCGCGATGCCACCGAGGAACGTCCAGATGCCGCTGAGGCTGACGTAGAAGGCGAGCAGCGCGATCAGGCCCAGGGTCGCGCGGAGGGCGTAGTTCGATGTGGAGACCGTGTCGTCGTCGCCGGCGCGGCCCGCGAAGGTGTTGCGTTGCGGCAGGAAGCGGACGAGCGGGAGGACGAGGATCATGAGAATGGCGAGAACCCAGTATGCGATACCGATCCCGAAGGTGCCGAAGAACTTCGGGAGTACGGCCAGTCCGATCGCACCGAAGCAGAGTTGCCCCATCAGCCACAGGCCGTAGACACGGTCGCGGTCCCTGGTCTGGGCTGCGAGTGACATACACAGGACCATCAGCGATCCGCCCGCGAGGGAGGTCAAGAATCGGACCGCGACCAGAGTCCCGTATTCGCCGATGTTGGCCGAGCCGATATTGCCGATGATGAAGATCGTCCCGAAGATCGTGGACATGGTGCGGAGGTTGTACTTCTTCATCCACCACAGCGCGGGAATCGACGCGATACTCATCGCACCGAGTTCGGCAGCGAACAGATCACCCGTCTGCGACGGACTCAGTGCGAGCTGCAGTTGCAGTTGGCTTGCCGCGGCAGGCGCCATGAGAAGGAGCATGGCGACAACGGCCGAGAACAGGACGATGACGGCTACGCGTCCTGCGGAGTTGGGGTCGGTGCTGTCGAAAGGGACGCGTCGACCGTCGAGCGACTGGGGCATCGAATGTTCCTTCGTGAAAGGGGGAATGCGGATCGCTGTCAATGCCCTTCTGCGCGTGCTCCGATGCGCCCCGGATCATCTGCTGCTATCAGGATGACCGGCTTGCCCGCACCGTGTCGGGAATCGAAGGCAGCGACGGCTTCGGAGAGTGGCCGCACGCTTGTTGCAGGTGGCCGCAGGCGACCGTCCCGGACCCGGCGCTCGAGGCGGACCAGGCACTCACGATCGGATTCGACGACGAAGAATATCGCCCGTCCCTGCTCGGGCATCACCCGCGGGGGTTCCGCGATGGTGACGAGTACGCCACCGGAACGCACCAGTTTCGCTGAACGGTCGAGTGTTTCGCCGCCGATGACATCGAGTACCACGTCGACCTCGTCGAGATCTTCGAGCCGGTGTCGATCCAGATCCACGAAGGCGTGGGCGCCGAGACCGAGAACCGTGTCAGCGTGCCGAGCACGACCGGTGCCGATGACCCGGGCGCCGGCGTCGAGCGCCAGTTGCACTGCCATCGACCCGACCGCGCCGGCCGCACCATGGATCAGTACGGTCTGCCCCGCGGCGAGTCGCCCGTGATCGAACAGCGCCTGCCACGCGGTGAGCCCGGAGATCGGCAGGGCGGCGGCCACGGTGTGATCGACACCGCCCGACAGCGGCGCCAGGTTTCGGGCCTCGACCGCGACGTACTCGGCGAGCGTACCGTTGCGGGTCCAGTCGGCGACCCCGAAGACGCGCTGCCCGATTGTCAAACCGGTCGTGCCATAACCTAATTCAGCAACGACGCCGGAGAGTTCGTGCCCGGGAATGGACGGTGCCCGGTCGCGCCCTGCACGGTCGGACCAGGTGCCGGGCCAGTCGAGCTCACCGGGCGTGAAGCTCGCGGCGTGCACGCGGACGATGACGTCGTTCTCTGCCGCATGAGGGTACGGAACTTCCGCCACCGACAGTCCACCGACACCGGATTTGTGGTCGGACGCGATGACCGCTTGCATGAAAACCTCACTTCGTTTCGTTTCGATTGCGCAACGTGGAGTCGCGGCGGCGCTCAGGCCTGGTGCTGACGTGCGCTGGGGTGACGCAGATGATCGCGGGCGATGATCTCTTCCGGTTCGAGCATGGTGATCATGTCGACGTCGGGAGCGCAGATGCACACGGCGACGAACCGGCTCCAGGCCTGCGGATCGGGATTGGAGACCTGGTAGTGCACGACGTCACCGCCGGGTTCCCAGAATGCCTCGCCCGCAACGATTACCCGGGGCTCTTCGCCTTCCAACTCGAAGAAGATGCTGCCCTCCAGTACGTAACCGAACACCGGTGCGGAGTGGCGATGCGGCGCGAGTCCGGGGTCTGCCGGTGGGAGTTCGACGAGTTGTGTCATCGCGTGCGAACCCACGGGAATGACGGGCGGGGTGGCGCAGAGCAGGTCGGTGACCTTGACGTTTGCGGTATTCAGCATGCTCTGAGGCTAGTACGGCAGCGAGCCGCCGCATGGGCCACTTCCACACCGAATTCGGGGTCCACTCACGGGAGTTGCCGGACCAACGCTTCCACAGCGGCAGGCCATGCGCTCTGCGCAGGCGCGGCGAAACCGACGACCAGACCGTCGCGGTCGACGTCGACTTCGGGATGGCGGTAGAGCGCGAGGCCCTCGACAGCGAGATTCCGCCACGCCGGTTTCTGCGCGGCGGCGCTCTCGTTGCCACCGGCTAGGTGCAGCAGCACATGCAGGCCCGCAGGCAGTCCGGTCACGCGAGTGGCAGGCGACGACCGGCCGACCGCATCGACGAGTTGCTCCCGCCGGCGGCGGTACTGCGCGCGCATCGCACGAATGTGCTTGTCGTAGGCGCCGGTTCGGATGAACTCGGCCATCGCCAGTTGGTCGACGAAGCCGCAGGTGGCCTCGGTCTCGCCCTTCTGGCGGGCCACCGTCTCGACGAGCCGGTCCGGAAGGATCAGCCAGCCGAGCCGGAGGCCCGGGGCAAGGGACTTGCTCGATGTGCCCATGTACACCACCCGTTCGGGGTCGACACCCTGAAGCGCGCCGACGGGGCTGCGGTCATAGCGGAATTCCCCGTCGTAGTCGTCCTCGATGATCACGCCGCCGGTTCTGCCCGCCCAGTCGACGACGGCCGCGCGCCGGTCGGAGCGCAGCGGTACGCCGGTCGGGAACTGGTGCGACGGGGTGAGCAGCACGCCACCCACATCCTGCATGTCGTCGAGCGCGACGACATCTGCGCCACCGCCGTCGACGGCCAGCGGCGGACAGCGCAACCCTGCCGTGCGCAGTGCTTCGCGGTGCGTCGGCAACCCGTAGGACTCGACGGCCAAGGAGACCACCCCGGCACCGGCCAGCGCACGGGCCAACAGGGTGAGCCCCTCCGCGGCACCACAGCAGACCACGATGTTGTCGGGCCTGCAGACGACGCCGCGAGCCCGCGCCAGGTACTCGGCAAGCGCCAGACGCAGTTCGGGACGGCCGTGCGGGTCCGCGTAACCGAACGCCTCGAACGGGACCGCGTGGAGCGCCTGCTTGACGGCGCGACTCCACTGCCCGCGCGGGAACGACGACAGGTCGGGCTGTCCCGGTCGCAGATCGTGGCCAGGGCGGCGCGCCGGCAGCCTCCGCACGCGAAGCCCTTCGGCCCGCACTGCCCCCGCAGCACGGCGGGACACCGTCGTCCCGGAGCCGTGTTGTGACGTCAGCCAACCCTCCTCGACGAGTTCCGCGTACGCCCGCGCTACCGTGTTCCGCGCGATGCCCAGGTCCGCGGCGAACGCGCGACTCGACGGCAGCCGAGTGCCCGGGGACAGCCGGCCCGAACGGATGGCGTCACGCAGAGCGTCCATCACGCTGTCGCGGACCCGGCCGGCAGGCCGCTCGAGGTGCAGATCCAACCCGGCCCTCGGGGCCGGTGGTAAATCGGTGTTCGTGGTGTCGGCGGACACCCCTTCGTCGGCGCTCAGCACATCCTCCAGTTGACGGGAAGGCCTGACCAGGAGCTTACGCCGGTGCGGGCATCTCGCCGCGGATGCCGAGTCAATGCAACAACGACGAGGGTGGCACACCGTAGCGCTGCCGGAACGCGGCGGCGAACCGGCCGAAATGAGTGAACCCCCATTTCAGGGCAACGTCGGTCACCGAACGGGCCGAGCCCGAGGCGAGTTCGGCTCGGACGCCGGCGAGACGGATCTCGGTCAGGCATTCGCGGGGAGTCTTGCCGAGGTAGATACGGAAGCCCTCCTGCAGGCGCCGTACGCTGACCCCGGCGACGTCGGCCATCTCCGCTGCGGTCCACAGACGGTCGGGCTCGGCATGGATGGCATCGATCACGCGAGTGACGATCCGGGGTCGGACAGCGTACCGATCGTCGGTCTCGTCCGGAATGACAGCGAGTAGGAATCCATCGGTGAGCGATGCCGCCAGTCCCTGTGCCACATGTGTGTTGGTCAACAGCGCATCATCGACAGATTGATCGACAATGCTGCTCAGCAGTCGAAACCAGCTGGCAGCAGCGGGCCTGCGCAAATCGATCTGATCGGGGATCACTGCGTCGGCTCGGCCTGTCACGCGCCACAACTCGCGTTGGACGAAATCCCGATCGATCTTGACGCCGAGAATCGTGCAGGTGCCCGGCCACCGCGTGATATCGGCCGGCGTGTCAGCGGGGTTGACCGTGGCGAAGCCCGGGGTGGACACGACGAGTCGCCCCCTGATCCGGGTCTCCAGCTCGCCGTGAAGCGGGATGTTGATGCCGACCGCGCCGGGATGCTCACTGTGAACGGCAACATCAGCGCCCCAATTGATTCGGACAATGTGCAGCGGCCCGAGATGCAGGGCCGACACCCCTGAAGACGTGGCAGGGCCGGAAGCCGCCAGGGGCATGAGCTCATGCGGAAAATAGGCGTCGGATACTGCATGAGACACCGCATCCCAATCGGGATTTCGTATGCCACCCCCGGGGTGCTCGCCGCTTGACTGGGTGCCGGAAAAGCTCTCGCGCAATGTAATCGACCTCGCGGTGAACGGATCGCCACGCGGCGTGTCCGTGCCTATCTTCTATCACACTCACCGCAGAATCAGAAGAGAGCGCGGATACGACGGTCCGACGCGGACCGCGGCCTGACGGCTCAGCGATGACGCCGCCTTCGAACAAAGTTTCGGTATTCCGACGTCACATCGCCGGGGTTGCGATATTCTAACTTCGTCTGTCGCAATGTGGAGGTGTCGTGTCGAAGGCGAGAACTCGCAGCGGCAACGTTCCGTCCACCGCGACCAGCTTCGTCGGCCGGCGGCAGCAACGCAAAGAGATCCGCGACCGCCTGGCGAACGGACGGCTGGTGAGCTTGATCGGGCCGGGCGGAGTCGGCAAGACCCGATTGGCGTTGCACGTCGCCGACGAGATGAACCACCTTTTCGAAAACGGCGTGTATTTCGTCGAATTGGCGTCCGTCTCAGACGGAGGCGACGTACCTTCTGCAGTCATTCACGCACTGGGAATTGTCGATCAGTCGAATCGTGACGCCACGGCAAAGCTGATCGCATATCTTCGCGATCGCGAGATCCTGCTCATCCTCGACAATTGCGAGCACGTACTCCCGGGGTGCGTCGCATTGGTCAGCCAAATTCTGCGATATGCGCCGTCGACACGGATTCTGGTCACTACCCGCACGTCGCTGACGATGACCGAAGAATTCCTTTATCCAGTACCTCCACTCACCGTTCCCGATGACGCGGCACCGGTCACCGTGGAATCCTTGTCGCAATTCGAGTCGATCCGATTACTCCATGAACGTGCGGAGGCCGCCTCCCCCGGTTTCGTCCTCGACGAGCACAATGCCGCCGCAGCGGCGCGTTTGGTTATTCAGCTGGAGGGAATTCCGCTGGCAATCGAACTCGCGGTCGCCCGAATGCGCATTCTTTCGCTCGACCAAATCCTGGAACGACTGACGGACCGATTCGGGCTGCTCACAATGGGAAGTCGATCGGCCGCACCGCGCCAGCAGACCCTCCGATCGCTCGTCGATTGGAGTTTCGCACTCTGCACGGAACCGGAACGTCATCTTTGGGCACGCCTCTCCGTTTTCGCAGGCAGTTTCGACCTGACGTCGGCCGAAGGCGTGTGCGGCGACGGAGACGCCGAGGGCGGCCACCCTGCGACAACCACGCTCGATCTGTTGAGTTCCCTGGTGAATCAATCCATCCTCGGAGTCGAGGACCAAGAATCGACGATGCGCTTCCGGATGCTGGAAACGATCCGGGCGTACGGCGCAGAGATACTCGCGCTGACGGGAGACTCCGAGAAATTCCGCAGCCGCCACCGTCAGTACTTTCTCGGCGTTGTCAAAGGTCTGGAACGGTCCTGGTGCGGGCCCGGCCAAGCCGCCTCGGCCCAGTGGATGCGCATCGAGCGGGAAAATCTCCGCGCCGCGCTGGACACCGCAGGCCCGGGCGACAACTACCAACTCGAGTTGATCGCCGGACTGCGATATCGCTGGTACGCCGATGGATATATTGCCGAGGGTCGCAGGTGGGCAGACGAAGCGCTCGACGCATCCGACGGTGACCGGGCGCCCACGCCGGCCCGGGCAAAAGCGCTGTGGGTCGCTGCCAGGGTGTCGCTTCTCCAGGGCGACCACGAGGTGGCAGCACTGCGCCTCGACGAATGCGAAGCAGCGGCGACGCAGCTTCACCTTGCTGATGCGGCGGCCCACTGCGTCGGGCTGCGGGGACTCGCTGCACAGCTTCGCGGCGACCTTGCCGAGGCCGAGACTCATTTCGAGGTCGCGCTGCGAGAGTTGGCCGACGTCGGCGAGACCGCCGAATGGCTGATGGCGTCCTTCGAGTACGCCGTCGTGCTTTCCCTCGACGGCCGTAGCGCGGAGGCATCGGCCGTCAGCACGTCGGCGCTGGCCGTGTGCCGGGATCGCGGTGAACGATGGGCGCGCTCGTACCTGAAGTGGAGCCAGGGCCTCGATCACTGGCTGCAAGGCGACTTCACCGCGGCACATGAGACCGCGCTCGACGCGCTTCGCGATCACCGCATCTTCGATCCGTCTCTGGGGACCGCCCTGATGACCGAGCTTCTGGCCTGGATCGCGGGGTCGACCGGTCAGTTCGAGCGCGCGGCACAACTGATCGGGGCCTCTCGAAGCCTGTGGCGACGCACGGGTACGGAATTGGTGGCATTCGGGCCGAAACTCACGGGCTATCACTCCGCCTGCCGCGGTCTGCTCGAGCAGGCCATGGCGCCTCGGGCCCGGTCGACAGCTCTTCAGGCAGGAGCAAAGCGGTCCCCGACGGGAATCATCGCCTATGCACTGGCGGAACAGGTCGCCGAGTCGATTCCCGAGGATGAGCCACCCGCGCTCACCAGTCGGCAGCAAGAGATCGCAGCCTTGATATCGAAGGGCCTGACCAGTCCACAGATCGCGGCGGCTCTGGTGATCTCGGTGCGCACCGTGGAGAGCCACATCGAGAACATCATGACGCGCCTCGGGTTCGTCTCACGCAGCCAGATCGCCTCGTGGTACATCGGACAGTCCCGCTGACCGGACCGCGAAATCGCAGGTCGGAACCGTTTCACCGCGTTCGACGCTGACCGCACCCGGTACGGACATCCGCAACTTCCGTACCCCCTACCGTGATCTGCCCCATGTGCGTAATCCCACGCTGCGGCAGATTACGACGGGCCACACGTTGTGACCTACCCCATTCGCGCAGCCCGACGGTGCGTCCGATCACACCGTGGCTTGGTGCAACACCGTCCACGCCGGGGCATCCGGCCGAAATTCGAAGGAGTCCCCATGGCATCGCAGTTCGAGGCCCGACACTCCGGCCAGGAGCCTCGGCGAGCGGACCCCGAGAATCAGGCACGCGAGGACCTCGCGATGGAAATCAAGGCCAAGACGCCCATCACCGACACCGTCACGCAGCTGACCCTCGTCCGCGCCGACGGTCGAGACCTCCCCGACTGGACTCCGGGTTCCCACATCGACGTCGTACTCGGACCGGACATGGTCCGGCAGTACTCCCTGTGCGGGGAACCCGGCGATCGTCGTTCGTGGCAGGTGAGCGTCCTGTACCAACCCGACGGCCGAGGCGGCTCCACACGCCTTCATCACGAATTACGCGAAGGCGAAAGCATCACCGTTCGTGGGCCACGCAACAACTTTCACCTCGTCGACGCGCCCCGGTATCTGTTCATTGCGGGAGGAATCGGAATCACCCCGTTCCTCCCGATGATCACGTCGGTCGATCGAGCGGGCGCCGAATGGTCCCTGATTTATGGAGGTCGCAGTCGACGCAACATGGCATTCGCAGACGACCTGAAACAGGCTCACCACGACCGCGTGACGTTGGTTCCGGCAGACATCCACGGGCGGATTGATCTCGCTCGCATCCTTGCGGATGTCACTCCCGAAACCGCGGTGTACGTGTGCGGCCCGGAGAGTCTGCTGTGTGCTGTGGAGGCGATGGCCGCCGAGTTCGACAATATCGGCGAAATTCACCTGGAGCGGTTCACTCCGAAAACTCCGACGGACGCACCCGTCCTCGATGAATTCGAAGTCGAATTCGTCCGGAGCGGTATCACCGTCTCGGTCGGATCGGATCAATCAATCCTCGATGTAGCACGGGCCGCCGGCATACCCGCACCATTCTCCTGCTCCGAGGGAACGTGCGGGACCTGCGAAACAAATATCGTGTCGGGCCTGGCCGACCACCGCGATTCAGTTCTCAGCCCCGCAGAGCAGGAAGAAAACAGCACCTTGATGATCTGCATCAGTAGGGCTGCGTGTCCAAAGATAACGCTCGATCTCTGACAGTCCACCGAAGAGAGGAAAACAATGACTGGGTGCCCGGTCGCTCATACCGCCGCAGGATTCTCGTTCTTCGACCGCGAATATCAGGAGAATCCGGGGGCCTCGCTGGCGTGGGCTCGCGAGAGCCAACCGGTGTTCTACAACGACGATTCGGACTACTGGGTCGTCACGCGGCACGAAGACGTGAAATCGGTCTTCAGCCAATTCAATCAGTTCTCTGCGGCCATCACCCTGACGCCCGTCACCCCTCCTTCCGAGGAGGCCGGCGCGCAGCTCGGCAAGTACAACTTCGCGCCCTGCCCCGTCCTCGCGGATTCCGACCCGCCCATGCATCGGCAGTACCGCCGGCTGAACGCTCCGGCATTCATGCCGGACCGGATCGACCCTCTCGCTCCCTACATTCGGGATACGACGAACGCCTACATCGATCAATTCGTCGATCAGGGTCACGCCGATCTCGTCGCCGATATGCTCTGGGACATCCCCTGTTTGGTCGCTCTGCAGTTCTTGGGGATTCCCGAGGAGGACGTCGACACGGTACGCAAGCTGGCCACGTCCATGACCGAATTCGTGTGGGGGCGGCCGAGCCCCGAGGAGCAGATCCGTGCCGCCGACGGCCTGGGCCAGTTCTGGGAGATGGGTGAGCGCGTCATCGGGAAACTCAAGGAACTCGACAATCCACCAGGGTGGCTGGGCCATGCGATCACGATGCAGCGCGAACACCCGGACGTCATCTCCGACACGTGGCTGCAGACGAACGTCATGGGTGGCGCGATGGCGGCGCACGAGACCACGACGAATGCCACCGCGAACGCGGTCGTCACTCTGTTGAGGAACCGCGACCAGTGGGATCGCCTGTGTGCGGACCCATCTCTGATCCCCGCGGCGGTCGAGGAGTGTCTGCGGCTCAATCCCTCGGTGGCCGCTTGGCGCCGAGTCGCGAAGCAGGACGTGCAGGTCGGCGACATGACGATTCCCGCGGGCGGAAAGATCCTCATGGTGATCGCGTCGGCGAATCAGGACGGCTCCGTGTTCGTCGATCCCGAACGGTTCGACATCGACCGAGACGCCAAAGCGCACATCGCATTCGGCGCGGGAACGCACATGTGCCTGGGCAACCATCTCGCCCGGCTGGAGATGATCATCTACCTGGAGGAACTGACGCGGCGCCTGCCTCACATGACTCTCGACCAGCAGGAGTTCCACTACGTTCCGAACATCTCGTTCCGGGGCCCGGAGTCGCTGCACGTCAGTTGGGACGTCGAGAAGAACCCCGTCCTCACCTGAGCGGCCCTCGCGCGCCGAGCGCTTTCGAGTACTCCCGAACGCTACGAACGGAGAAAGCACGCATGACCACCCACTCCATCGACTTCTCTGATACCAGGACCTGGCCGCCACTGGACGGACTCGCGCCGGGATTCGACGGCAACAAGGCCGTCAGGTCGAGCAGTGTGGCCGGCCGCGACATCGTGTTCACCAACTCCCACGGCAGCCGGGTGTCGCATCGTTTCGGCACGGCCACCGTCGAATGGAGCTACGAGCCCGGAGCCGGCGACCCGCACCCCGCGATCTCCGGAACGGACGACTACGAGGCCTTCGACGTCGCGGAAGGATTGGTATACACACAATTCCATCATCGTGACAACGTGCCGAATACAGCAGTCAGCCTCGTCCTCGACTTCGACCACGGACGAAGCCTGGCCATCGTGAGCACGATCGGAGATCCGGCCGAAGGCCGGACCCGGGTCCAGCACAACTTCCTGCAGGGCCGCATCGAGGGACTCGAGACCCGCGGACCGGAACCGGCACCCACGACCGCACTCCTGGGTCGACGAGTGCTGTGGACCTTCGGCGACGACCACAGTTACGAGCACATCTACCTCGGACCGCACTCTTACACGTGGCACTGCCTGGCCGGACCCGCGGCCGGCCTTGCGGACACCGACGAGTGTACGACCTATCAACTACGCCCCGGAATCTACGTCTTCGCCTCGCGGGAAAAGGTGATCCCCTGCGCGTCGGTCACCATTGCCGATCACCGCGATATCACGTCTCTGCGATCGTACGGGGCCCTCTTCGGGCTGGACGAGACAGGTGAACTGCCGACGCACTTCACCTTCGGCGCAGTAGGCGAGCTCCTCAGTCACACGGTACGAAACACTCACTCCTGAAAGGACACGCCCATGTTGGCCAAAGGAAACGTCAAGGTCACCGACCTGCTCTGCACCACCCCGCCCGCCATTCCCGAGGGTTCGCACGCGATGACACAACTCGTCGAACTCCCGCCGGCCGACCCCGGACTCGCGCCGCATCGTCACTCCGGACCGGTCTTCGGTTACGTAGTCGAGGGCAGCATCTTCTTCGAGTTGGAAGGCGAAGAGCCCCGGGTAATCGTTGCGGGCGAGGCGTTCTGGGAACCCGGCGGTGACGTCGTGCACTACCAGGTCTCCAATCCCGATCCGCAGGCNTGGAGCCGGTTCGTCGCCGTGTGCATCTGCGCTCCCGGCGTGGACATGATCACCATGCTCGAACCGGAAGAGATCATTGCCCGCGACCATCTGCGTCACCCCAGCGCACGTCAGCACCAAGGCTGAGCGCCGCTGCGATTCCGAGTCGCGCAATCGAGACGAAACGAGGATTCATGTCAATACTGTCGCGACGGGCGGTGGCCGACATCATTGCCCGCCGGTTCGCCGCCAAGATCAACTCTGCGATTCACCCCGCCGGCGAACCGCGGTTCCCTGAAATCACCATCCGCACAACCGACATCAGCATCGAGACGCGCCACGGTCCGGTTGCTGCGACCATCTATCCCCCGCAGTCGCCGACAGGCACCCCCGGGGTCTACGTGAATGCTCACGGCGGCGGCTTCGTAGTGGGACACCGGGAGCAGGACGACGCCTGGTGCCGCTTCCTCGCCGCCCATGCCAATGTCTATGTGCTCAATACGGATTACGCGTTGGCGCCGCACAAACGGTTTCCCACGCCCGCCGAGCAGTTCTACGACGTTGTTCAGTGGGCATCGGCACCCGAGCGTGACTGGGACGGCAGGCGGTTGTGCGTCGGCGGCCAGAGCGCGGGAGGCAATCTGTCGGCAGCCGTGTCGCGGATGTCGCTGGAGAACGACGGCCCCGCCATCTCGTTGCAGATTCTGCACTACCCGCCGCTCGACATCGTGACGCCTCCCTCCCAGAAGCCGTCACCGCTGGGCTCGAAAGCCGTCCTGCAGCCGTGGTTGTGTGAGGTGTTCGACACCGCCTACACCCCCGATCGCGCACAACGTAGCCACCGGTTCGTCTCGCCGGCATGGGGAGACAACGCCAACGGCATCGCAGGTATCGCACCGGCATTGGTCATCACCGCGGAGTTCGACCGACTGCGCAGCGAAGCCAAGCGGTACGCGGACAAGCTCGAGGCGGTCGGCGCGCTCGCCGAGTACGTCGAGGTGCGCGGTGTCGACCACGGTTACGACATCATGACCGACGAGACCGAGATAACCCGCCGGATGTACGAGGTGATCGTCGCTCACGTCAACCGGGCGATCGACTGAAGTTCTCTGTCCCACAACCATTCGACAACCTACCCAGAAGGAACAATATGAGCAGCGTAAATGTCGGCAAGCAGCACCCGACCGTCTACAAGAGCCTGGTGAAGCTGGACGCGGAAGTGAAATCCGCTCTGGATCTGGCGGGCGTGGATCCGCTTCTGGTGGAGTTGGTGAAGATCCGCGTCTCCCAGCTCAACGGCTGCGCCTTCTGCCTTCGCATGCACACCCGCGACTCTCTGGCCAAGGGCGAAAAGGCGGATCGGCTCGCGGTCGTCGCGGCGTGGTGGGAAGCGCAGTACTTCAGCGACCAGGAGCGTGCTGCGCTCACTCTCGCCGAACAGGTCACCGGTCTCGCCGTTCCGGAACGGCGCACCTGGGACGACGGCTCCCTCACAGAGGATCAGGTGTCCGCGATCAGCTGGCTCACGATCGTGATGAATGCCTGGAACCGGGTTGCCATCACCAGCCACTACCCAGTGGCGCCGTAGAGCGTGCATTCTGTGGGTCGCCGAGTGTGACGATGTTCGATATCCCAGTCGCGTACGCGACGATGTTCGTCGGAGCGGTCGGGGCCCTCGTCCCGATGTGGCGAGCGCACGGAACCAACTGCCGGGTCCGGATCGCGCACGGTGCGATGGCGCTGTCCATGGTCGCGATGATGATCCCCGGCATGCCGGCAGGGATTCACCTGCTGGAGGGTGCCGTCCTCATCGGCCTCGCCGTGTTCGTCACCGGCGAGACCATGCACCGCCGGACCGCGATTCCGTGCGCGGTCGACCTCACGGCCATGGGGGTGCTGCTGCTCCTGGCGCCGATGTCCGCTGCCACCCCGGCGGCGTCGGCGCCNGCACCCTCCGGCCACCACCACGGTGGCGCAGGAATCTCGACNGGCTGGCTTCCCCTCNTCGTGCTCGTGTGCTGGGCACTGTCGACCTTGTATCTCTACCGCTCCACCCCGCGCCGCGAGCGTCCCGGCGTCAAGTTCGCGGCGGCGGGATCCGCACTGATGATCCTGGGCATGGCCCCGATGGTCGTCTGACACCACAGAGGGGTCCCGAACAGAATCCTCGCCCACTTCGCAAAGCCGTTCAGAGAAAAGAGTTTCCGTGACCCGCGTGTCCGAACCCACCGCACCACAGACAGTCGAGCTGACCGACGAGGAAATCTTCGCCGGCCACGTCGGCGGCAAGCTGTTCATCGAGCTGACCGCTCCCCTCGATTCCCAACGGGATCTGTCCATCGCCTACACCCCCGGTGTCGCGCAGGTGTCCCGCGCGATCGCCGCTGACGAGACCCTCGCCGACCGCTACACCTGGACCAACCGACTCGTGGTCGTCGTCTCCGACGGCTCCGCGGTCCTCGGCCTCGGGGACATCGGCCCCCGCGCCTCCCTCCCCGTG